>NZ_CP119804.1:2727951-3055902 GCF_029338375.1 Halorussus lipolyticus
CCGTCTGGCAATCGACTCGCTCGGGCCGCTGTTCGACCACTACGATTTGGAGGCCATCCGCGAGTTCCTCCGGGCAGTCGGCGACCGAGTTCACGCCCGGAACGCGATGGCCCACTACGTCCTGCCGGTGGCCTACGACAGCGACCCGCGGCGGGTCCTCGCCGACGAGTTCGACGCTATCGTGGAACTCCGGACGACGACCGAGCGACCGGGCGACTGCGCCGCTGGCGACGACTCCTCGGCAGACGACTCGCCCCGACTGCACCGCCCGGAGGAGCGCTGGCACCTTCCGGACTCGGACGTGACCATGCCGTGGGTTTCCCTCTGAGAGGCGAAAAGTTCGAGTACCCCCGGCCGAGATGTTTCGTAGCCTACCCGCGGACTACTGAAACGGTTGTACTTCAGGAGGACTCAGATGCCACCGAGGTTCGACACGCTCGACGATACTACCGGATTCGAGGTCGTAGACCCAATCGAGACCCGCCGGTTTATCTTTTCGACGCCGACGCCGGTCGAACTCGCGCCTGCCGACCCGGAGGCGTTCGAGTTTCCGGTCACGTCAGCGGCGACTGTCGAGACGAAAATTCTACGGCTTCCGTACATGGCGCTGACCTACGTTCGCCAACCCGCCGACGAAGTTCTCGACGACCTCGCTCACGATGCGTCGGCCGAGTTCCCGCCCGGTGAGTACCTCCTCGAACTCAACGCACCTATCAAGCTATATCTCCGGGTCGAGGCCGGTATCAGCGTCGAATCGGACACCGAGTCGATGCGAATCGAGTTCGACCGCGAGACGACGGTCGAAGTCGGTGCGCGGTCCTTCCACGAATCGCCCGAGGCGACTGTGACTACGACAGACGACCCGGAGGACGTGATGGCCGCCGTTTCGACGTTCGGG
Source organism: Halorussus lipolyticus (assembly GCF_029338375.1). Taxonomy (NCBI): domain Archaea; kingdom Methanobacteriati; phylum Methanobacteriota; class Halobacteria; order Halobacteriales; family Haladaptataceae; genus Halorussus; species Halorussus lipolyticus. Next base: position 2,728,850 of record NZ_CP119804.1, read on the forward strand.
TCGGCGCTCAAGACCACGACGTGCGAGCGGTCGTGGCCGACTCTGCGCGGCCATCCGCCCCGCGTCGAGCGCGGCGACGAGTTGGCGATTCCCGACGAACTTGCGACGTCCGAGACCGGCGTCACTATCGAGGTTCCGCCGAGACTCGACGCGATTTACCCGGTCGCGCCGCTGGCGTACTACTTCGGCGCGGAAGTCGTTCCGGGCGAGACGCCACGATTGACCGCCGGCGAGTTCGAACACCGTTTTGAGGGCGGTGAGAGTTTCCAAGACGAGGTCGTTCGTGCCCTGAAACGGACGTTCCTCCTCGACTGCCTCACTCGTACCGAGGGCTTTTATCCTATTGAGTTGGCTAATCGCCAGCAGTTCGATTCGTCTGTCGATATCGACTTCGAGACGCTCTATGACGCAACAATCGAGGAGCAGTTACAGACGTACTTTTCGATTCCATACTCGGTGCTGGCCGAAGCGATGCCGAAGTGGCACAGAGTCACTTACGTCCGACCGTCCGCCGAAAATATCGAAGTGCTTCCATACTTAGTCAACGATTTTCCGATTCTCCGGACGCCGCCCCAACCGACCTACGACGAGTCGGAGGAGATGCGCGAGACGCGAGATGCGATAGACGATTTCAAGCGGGGGGAGACTTCGGGTACGAGTGCGGTGCGGAGTCCTGAGAGAAACGCCAGTCCACCGTCGAGACAAGGAGTCCCGCCCCTCGAGGAGTACGTCCAGATGCCTGACACAGATGCACTTGAACAGGCGTGGGTCGGTGATGGGACGCCGATACGCGGGACGAAAGTGCTTCCGGAGGCGTTCGGGCACGAATCCGAGGACGCAAGCGAGGGAGTCATCGACATCACTGTCGTCTGCAACGACGAGCAGATGCGCGAGGAGTGGGACGCGATTGCGGAAGTGTACGGCCCACGTGAGGCGATTTCGTTCGACCCGAGCGTCCACTTCGACGTGGCGGCCGACGAACTCCGAGAGTTGTTACAGACACCGACCGACCTGTTTCACTACGTCGGCCATATCGACGGCCGTGGGTTCGAGTGTTCTGACGGGGTAGTAGACGCACAGACCCTCGACGAGGCCGGAATGAAAGCCTTCCTTCTCAACGCATGCCGGTCGCACAATCAAGGTGTGGCGCTCGTTGAGGCCGGATGTCACGGCGGCATCGTAAGCCTCGGTAACGTAGGAAACCCCGCCGCGGTTGAACTTGGCGAGACGTTGGCAAAACTGTTTCAGGCAGGTTTCAGTATCGGAAGCGCACTCGCCATCACCCGCGAATCCACGTTCGTCGGGTCCCGATACATCGCGGTCGGGGACCCCGGTTTTACGCTGACTCAGAGCGACGACGTGATTCCGCTAATGTACACGGTCGAACCCGGCGACGGAGATAGATTTTCGCTAACAGGATACGGATACCCGACCAGAGACCACGGTATCGGAAGCATTTCGACGACGTATCTTGACGACGGTCCGCACTTCCTTTCTACCGGGCCGTACCGCTTCGAGACGACACGAGAGCGTATCGCAGACCTCCACAGCGACCAACCCTACGCGCCGTTGATAGTCGATGATGAATTAGTCCTCGTTCACGAATGGCTAAATCAGAGCTAATTTACGGACCACTGCTTCCGGTACCGCCGCCGGCCACGACGTGACCGGTCTCCACGAGGAGCAGGACGAGCAACCACGCGAGGTGAACTACTTTTTCGCTACCTGTGACGCGTTCGACCGCATTCTCGATAACGGACATGTAATAAAAAATCAGTCGGGGGTGTTTAGTTTATTTTTCGATATTCTCTCAAATACTTACCTAGGTTATCATATCTACTTCAAGCTTGTGGCTGGATAAAGGCTAGAGACGGTTCGAGCAATCTGCTCCGGGTGAGAGATTCGTTCGTCGCCCAAAGATACACGACCCTCGGCTACGAGGAGTAGCCCGAAGCCATGAAGAAAGTTCTCGCTTCCGTCGGCATCGGCAACGCGTCCGTCGATACCGTCCTGTCCTCCGCGACCGTAACGCCCGGTGAAACCGTCGATGCAGAAGTCAACGTCAGCGGCGGGTCCGCCGAGCAGGAGGTCGGCGCGATTCGATTCGAGTTGGAGACCCGGTACGCCACCGAGGACGGCTACGAGGAGGCCGACATCGACCGGTTCACCCTGACCGAGGACCTGACCATCGAACCCGACCACGAGGAGACCCGCGCGGTCGAAATCGAGATTCCCTACGGGACGCCAGTCACACTCGGTAACGTGGACGTGTGGGTCGAGACCGAACTCGACATCGACTGGGCGGTAGACCCCGAGGACAAGGACTCCCTCGACGTGCAACCGACTCCACGCTTGCAGGCGGTCTTCGAGGCGATGGAGGACCTCGGCTTTTCCTTCCGGAGCGCCGAGTGCGAGGCCGACCCCTACGACCGGTACGGAACCGGCAACCGGTTCGTCCAAGAATTCGAGTTCCGCCCGCAGGCGGGTCCCTTCCGGGGCGACTTGGACGAGGTGGAACTGGTCGTCGCCGAGACTCCCGAGAAGCTAACGCTGTTCGTGGAAATCGACCGCCGGGGCGGCCTCCTCAGCGAGTTGGCCGAGACCGACGAGTCGAAGACGAGTCTGACGGTCCGGGACGCAGACGTGGATGCGATTCGTGACGACTTGGAGCGGACGATTTCGAAATTCGCCTGAGAGACTCGTATCCCTTTTTTTACCCGAGTCGAAGCGTATCGCTACGAATTCGATGAAAATCGTAGTCGGAACAGAATCGCCGCCGTGAACGCTTCTTGAAGCCCCCGGCCGGTCGCGGTCGTTGCTCGGCATATCTGCGCCTCTCAGCAACGCCCGGCGCAGATAGTGGCCGAGCAAGCGACCACGGGCCTGACGGCCCGCGACCGGCCGGCCCCTTCATCCACCGGAAGACATTCCTGCTCGGCCTGCGGCCTGCGCGGGCTGTGACTTCCGAGCCACTCGTTCGCTCCGCTCACGAGGACCACCCACGGTGGTCTGGTCGGCTGGTCGCCTCCTCGGTGGTTTGATTGTCCGGCCGAAACGTGGTTGTCGGTCGGCAGTCGCGCACTCGAACCTGCCTCGCACGTCTGACCGCTTTACCAATCTTCTTGCCGGCGCTCGTCCGTAGCTACGGGCATGTCCGGGTCCGACGCTCGCTCGGCGTTTCGCTCCGGCGTCCGGGACGTGCTTCCGGCGCTCCCCGCCAACATCCCGTTCGGCGTCATCGCGGGCGTGGCGACGGTCGGCGCGGGCTTCGACCCGGTGCAGGCCGCGGCGTTCGCGGGGATGCTGTTCGCCGGGGCCGCACAGGTCGCGGCGGTCGAGTTGGTCGGCGAGCGCGCACCGCTGGCGGTGGTCGTGCTGACCGCGCTGGTGGTCAACCTGCGGTACCTGATGTACAGTGCTTCTCTCGGAGCGCACTTCCGGGACCTCTCGGCGCGGTGGAAACTGGTGGTCTCGTTTTTCCTGCTCGACGTGACCTACGCGCTGTCGGTCGCCAAGTTCGAGGGGCCGAACGCTCCGGACCCGACCGGCGCGGGCCGGTGGTACTACCTCGGGACCGCGGTTCCGCTCTGGACGGCGTGGGTCGGGTCGAGCGTCGTCGGCATCGTCTTCGGCGCGCGCGTCCCCCAAAGCTGGCAACTCGACTTCGCCATCCCCCTGCTGTTCATGGGCCTGCTCTTTCCGGCGCTTGACGGCGCGCCCTCGTACCTCGCGGGCGTCGTGGCGGGGGTCCTCGCCGTCGCGGGGGTCGGCCTCCCGTTCAACGTCGGGATTCTGGTCGCCGCACTCGGGGGCATCGTCGCCGGCGTGGTGGCCGAAGGCGTCGGCACGGGGGCGAGGGAGGTGCAAGAGCAGTCGTGACCGCCCAACCGCTCGGCGGTGTGTCAATCTGGCTGGTTGTCGTCGGGGCCAGCGTCGGCACCTTCGCCATTCGACTCTCGTTCATCGCGCTGTTCGGTCGCCTCGGCGAGGTCCCGCCGTGGCTGGAACGCGCGCTGAAGTTCGTCCCCGCCGCGGTCCTGACCGCCCTCGTGGTCCCGCGACTGGTCTACCTCGACGGTGCGCTCGCGCTGGGCGTGGATAACACGAGACTGCTGGCGGGGTCGCTGGCGGCGGTGGTCGCGTGGCGGACCGAGAGCATGCTCTGGACCATCGTGGTCGGGATGGGTGCGCTCTGGACGCTGGAGTGGCTTCCGCTCTGAGCCAGCAGTGCTTTTCCGACGGCCTCGGCGTCGAAGGCGCTCGATGCCGGAACCGAAGGACGCGCCGACTGTTCATCCGCAAGACAGGACGACTGTTCAATCCACGTGACGCGCCGACTGTTCAATCCACGTGACGCGCCGACCGTCCAGTCCACGGGACGCGCACCGCGAGCGCCAGTTGGCGCTCGCGGTGCGGGGAGGCACGGGGCGCGGTGCTGTGTCGTTACGGTGCTGTGTCGTTGCGTGCTGGTCCGTCCCGGCGCTCTCTCGTGGAACCCGAACGCTGGCTTTCGGGTTTCGGAGGAGCCTCCTCGACCAGCTCAGAGAAACAATTACACATCTTTAAAATACATATTTAATTCTAAAGGAATCAATATCATTTCCGAACGCCAACCCTTACCTCGGACCGCGGACAACTCGCTCGCATGAAACAGTTCCCGCCGGTTCCCCGCGCCGAGGACGCTCCCGCCGACCTGTTCGACTCCGGGCACCTCTGGATTCAAGAGCGAATCGACGGCCTCCACCTCCGGTTTCGCCTCCGGGAGTCGGGCGTCCTCGAATTCGGCGGCCGGGAACGGGTCTACGGTTCGGACGCTGACGACGTGCCCCCGCCGTACCACCACGCGGTCCGGCACGTCCGCGAGGAGTTCGACCGGGACGCGCTCCGGGCCTCGGTCGAAGCGCCCTCCTCGGTCGTCTTCTTCGCCGAGGCCACGGTCCGACAGGCTATCGACTACGACTGGGACCGGACGCCCGCGGTGCTGGGCTTCGACGTGTGGAACTCGTCGGACGACCGCTTCCTTCCGCCGGATTCGGTCGAACAGGTCTACGACCGCCTCGGTCTCGCCCCAGTCAACGCCGTCCAGAAGGAGGTCCGGGCTACCGACTTCGACCCCGAGAGCTACGAAATTCCCGACTCGGAGTGGTACGACGGTCCCGCTGAAGGCGTCGTGGTCCGGAACAAGACCGGCGGGCGCGCGGTGATTCCCAATCCCGATTTCGAGTCGGACGACGCCGAACCGCTCTCGGCCTCGGCCGACGACCTCGCCGACCGGTACGCGACTCGCCAGCGCGTCGAGGAGGTCGTTCGCAGATTGGAAACCCGCGACCGGCCCGTCACCTTCGACGCGGTTTTCGAGCGCGCGGTCGAAGCCATCGCCCGCGAGGAGTCCCACCGGTTTTTCCACGATGGCTCCTCGGTCGAGTGGAGCGCCTTTCGGTCGGCATTCGCAGGACGGACCCAAGAGTTTCTCGAAACTTAGAACGAGAGCGCGTCTCGTAGTCGGTCCACGAGACTACCGCTCGCAGAACCGGGGAGTTCGCGGGCCAGCGCGTCGAGTTCGTCGTCGCCGAACCGGTCGTCACTGCGGGCCTCGGCGAGCCACTGGCCCCACTCGTCGGCGGTCATGGTGCCCCGCGAGTCCTCGCCCCACTGCTCGACCAGCGCCTCGCGCTCCCGGAAAGGGATGTCCATCTCGCCGCCGCCCCAGTAGAGGGGCGAGAACTCGAATTCGTACTCGCTCGCTCGGGTCCCGTCGGCGTCCTCCTCGGCGTCCGGGAACCGGACGCGATACGGGTAGTTGTTGTAGAGGAACACGTCTTCGGGGGTGACGACATCCCCGTTTGGAAGTTCGAGTGTCCTGTCCATCTGCTGTGGGAGGCTACGGTCCGGGGACTTTTGAGGATTCTGTCGAGGACCGACTGGGGGTCACTGGCGACTCCTCTGGGGAACCGACGAACGAAAAGGCCTCGGCCGACTACTGGCCGTCAATGAACGTCGAATTTCTCGGCGGAGCGCGAGAAATCGGCCGGAGCGCGATTCTGGTCGACGATTCGCTTCTGCTGGACTACGGGATGGCCACCGGCAATCCGCCCTCCTTCCCGGTCGGCGACCACGACCCGGACGCCGTGGTGGTGAGCCACGGCCACTTAGACCACGTTGGAGCAGTCCCTTCCCTCTTATCAGGCGATGCCCGGCCGCCGATTCACTGGACTCCGCCGACCCGCGACCTGACGCGCGTGCTGGCCGAGGACACCCTCAAACTCCACGGCGGGAGCTACGACTGCCCGTTTACCCACACCGAGGTCAAGCGAATGAGCCAAGTTTCACAGACCCACGGCTACCGCGAGCAGTTCGAGGCCGCAGGCTACGAGATTACGTTTTTCGACGCGGGCCACATTCCGGGGAGTGCCCACGTCCTCGTGGACGACGGCGAGACCAGACTCCTCTACACCGGCGACTTTCACACCGAGGACACGCAACTGCTGTCGGGAACCACCGCCCGGCCTGAGGCCGACATCGTGATTACCGAATCGACCTACTCCGACGTGGACCACGACCCCCGAAGCGAGGTTGAGGACTCGTTCGCCGAGAGCGTCCGAACGACCATCTGGGAGGGTGGAACTGTCGTCGTCCCGGCGTTCGCCATCGGCAGAACGCAGGAGATACTGATGGTCTGCGAGGCCCACGGCCTCGACTGCTACGTCGATGGCATGGGCCAGCAAGTCACCAGAATCGCGCGCCAGTACCCCGAGTTCATCCGGGATTCAGATGCCCTCCAGCGGGCAAAGTCCAACGCTCGGTTCGTTACTGGCCGGGATGGTCAGCGCAAGCGAATCGCCGAGAAGAACACGGTCATCGTGACGACTTCGGGGATGCTCTCGGGCGGCCCGGCGATGACCTACGTGCCCGAAATCCGCGGGAGTCCGACGAACAAAATCGCGTTCACAGGGTATCAGGTCGAGGGGACGCCCGGCCGGGAACTGCTGGACTCCGGACGCGCCGAAATCGACGGTCGGGTCATGCCGGTCAGCGCACAAGTCGAGGCCTACGACTTCTCGGCCCACGCCGACCGCGAGGGCCTGTTGGCCTTCCTCGACTCCTACCGGGACGCCGAGGTGCTGGTGAACCACGGCGACCGGTGCGAGGAGTTCGCGGGGGAACTCCGAGAAGCAGACTTCGAGGCCAGCGCGCCGGAGTTAGGCGAGACGGTCGAAGCCTGACTTCTCGGCTCACCCCGTCTACTCCACGCCGAAGGGCAGTTCGTACTCCCTCGCCCTTCGCCGAATCTCGTCGGCGTCGCCGGTCGTCAGGTCGCCGTCCTCGTAGACGACTTGCCCATCGACCATCGTGAACTCCACGTCGTCGCCGTGGGCCGAGAAGACCAGATGCGAGAACACGTCGTGGAGTGGCACGGCGCGAGTGATGTCGGTGGTTAGGCCCACGATGTCGGCCTTCCATCCGGGTCGGAGTTTTCCGACGTTCTCGAAGCCAGCGGCCTTCGCGCCGTTCTCTGTCGCCATCTCGAAGACGAGTTCGGCGGGCGTGGTCGTCGGGTCGAGGTGTTCGACCTTCTGGAGGAGACTCGCCTGTCGCATCTCGGTGAAGGGGTCCAGCGTGTTGTTGCACGGCGGGCCGTCGTTGCCCAGCGCGACGTTGATGTCCCGGTCCACGTAGTCCACGATTGGCGCGATGCCGGAGGCGAGTTTCATGTTCGACGAGGGGCAGTAGGTGACGTGCGTGCCGGTCTCGGCCAGCAGTTCGCGCTCCTCGTCGTCGGTCCAGATGCAGTGGGCCAGCACCACGTCGTCGCCGGTCAGACCGACCTCGTGAAGCCACTCGATGTTCCGTCTGCCGGTCCGGTCCTCGACGGTCTCGATTTCGTCTTGGTTCTCGCTGGCGTGGGTGTGGATTCGAACGCCGTCGTACTTGTCGGCGAGTTCGCGGGAGCCTCGGAGGCACTCCTCGGTGCAACTCACGGCGAAGCGCGGGGTGACGGCGTACTGGATGCGCCCGTCGTGAGTGTCGTGATACTTGCGAATCAGGCGCTCGGTCTCGTCCAGCCCTTTCTGGGTGTCTTCGAGCAGGCCGTCGGGCGATTCGGTGTCCATCAGGACCTTGCCCATTCTGGCGCGGATGCCCAACTCGCCCGCCGCCTCGAAGGCCTCGTCTGCGTGGCGGACCGAGAGGTGGTCGATGGCGGTCGTGACGCCCGATTCGAGGAGTTCGAGGTAGCCCAACTCCGCCGCGATTCGCATCCCCTCGGCGTCGAGACCGGCCTCCATCGGAAGCACGTAGTCGAACAGCCAGTCGAGGAGCGAGGTATCGTCGGCGATACCCCGACCGAGCGACTGGACCGAGTGGACGTGCCCGCCGACCACGCCCGGCGCGAGGAGGTCGTACTTCTTTCGCTCGTGGTCGGGGTAGGTCTCGATTAGCTCCTCGCGGTCGCCGACGGCGACGATTTCACTGCCTTCGACGACGACTGCGCCCTCCTCGTACACCGTCTCGGCGTCCGCGACGACCGTTCCCTGAAGTAACATCCCAGAACGTGTAGGAACTGAATTCGGGAAATAGCTGTTGATTCGGAGTCGAGGACATTCAGATACGGACTGGCATCTACATGCTTTACTCGGTGTCACAGACACCTCCTCGGCGTCTGCGCGAGCGAAGCGAGTGCAGACTCGTCGGAGCTTGTCTCCGACGGTGGACTGAAAGGGCGAGGCCCGCGAAGGCTTTCGAAACCATCGCCGCTGTTTTCCCGGTTTCTCTCAACCACCTCCTGTCCAGAAGCGACGGGCTATTGCAAGTTGTCCGAGATGGACCACCTATACAACAGTTAGAGACATATATAGAATTGCTAAACAAATATTTTAATCTCTCTTAGCCTCCTTCTCATCTCTCGTCTGCTAGCGACCGAATCTCGTCGTCCAACCGCTCGAATCGCTCCCGTCGCCGGTCGTCGTTCGAGTCGGAGATGCGAATCTGAGGACGCTTCTCGATGTCGAACACCGCGTCCTCGTCCAAATCTGCGTCCTCGATAGCGTCCTTGAGCTTCGATTTGTCGAAGCCTCGGACCTCCTCGGGGTCCACGTCGGCGTCGGCGAGCGCGTCGCGGACCGCTTGCTCGTCCCGAACCCGGCGATACTGGTAGGTCGTGCGGTTGACGCTCCCGAGGTCGGCCGAGATACTTCTGTCCTCGCGGACCTGCTCAAGGAGTTCGTCACGAACCTCCTTCCGGGCGTCGTCGGCGGAGTTCTTCAAGTCCGCCAGCAGGGAGTAGAGGTCAGCCAACTGGAAGGTCCCGAGGTCGTCCAGCGACGAGAGGTCGTACTTCCGGGCGAGTTCCAGCAGGACCAGTGCGTCGCGCTCGAAGCCGAGTTCGAAGTCGTCCTCCTCGATGTCGGTCGCCTCGATTTCGGCCGAGTCGTGGGGCGTGCCGGGGGACCGCCCGGAGTCGGTGGCCGTGGAATCGGTCGAGGAGTCTCCGGTGGTCTTCTCGGAGGCTTCGCCACTCGCCCGGTCGCCGTCGAGTTCGCCGCGCTGGCGGCGCTTCTCGGTCATCACGAAGTCGCGGGCACCGTCGTAGTCGAAGCGGTCCCACGAGTGGGCGTCGTCGTTGCGTCTGCTGACGTGTCCGGCGACCGAGCGAATCCTGTCGCGGTAGGTGCAGTCGCCGACCGGGCACGGAATCGGGTCGTAGTCGGTCTCCTCGGTCATTTGGTAGGGGTTGGGTCGTGATTCGGGATAAACTTTCGTCGGCTAGGAAGGCCAGTTCGAGCTATCTGGAGTCGCGCCGGAACTGTCGTGACGGTGGCTTAAACTGTCGTGACGATGGTTTAGAAAGTCCGCGACCGGGCGGCCCCTTTCAGTCCACCCAGACGGAGGCTTGTTGCGCAGGCTGTAACTCGTGGAAAGCGGCACGAGCGCGTGCCTCACGCCTCCCCAACCTCCTCACTCCTTCGCGTTGCTCAGTCGTTCGTCCCTCGCGCGGTTCGGCGCGGCCACCAGAGGCCGCGCCAGCACGCGCCGAAGTGTGGGACATCCGTGATGATACGGTCGTTCTACTCCGCCGTCGCTTCGCGTTCGAGGTCGTAGGTCACGCCGGTCAACTCCTCGGAGACCTCCCAGAGGCGCTCGGCCCGGTCTCGGTCGTAAGAGATTGTGCTGGACCGCTGGACCTCGGGCTTGCCGCGCATGTTCATGAACCCGCCGGGACCGACGTACTCGCCGCCGTCGATGCCCCCGGCCGTGGCGGCGAACAGCATCGGGAGCGCGCCTTGCTCTTGGGATTGTGCGAGGAGCGCGTTCGCGGCCTTCATCGCCCAGAGCCGCACCGTCGAACCGGCCATCTCGGGGCCTCTGCGCTGGAGGTTCGTGTCGGCGTACCCCGGATGGCACGCCACGCTCACCACGTCCTCGACGCCCGACTCGTTGAGTCTGCGGTCGAGTTCGTAGGCGAACAGCACGTTGGCCAGTTTGCTCTGGGCGTAGGCGTCCCACTTGTCGTACTCTCGCTCACTCTGGAGGTCCGAAAAGTCGATGTCCCCGCGCTCGTGGACCCCACTGCTCTGGGTCACGACTCGCGTCTCGCCCGAAGTCTCCCGCAGTCGGTCCAGCAGGTGCCCGGTCAGCGCGAAGTGGCCGAGGTGGTTGACGCCGAATTGCATCTCGAAGCCGTCTGCGGTCTCGCTCCGGGGAATCGCCATCACCCCGGCGTTGTTACAGAGGACGTGCAGGTCGTCGTGAGCGTCCCGGAACTCGTCGGCGAACGACCGAACCGAGTCGAGGTCCGCCAAATCGAGTTCGGCCACTTCGAGCGACCCGCGAATCCGCCGGGAGTCCGCCCGCCGGATTTTGTGCGTGGCGTCCTCGCCGCGCTCCTCGCTCCGGCAGGCCATCACGACGTGCGCTCCCTTCTGGGCGAACGCTCGGGTGGCCTCGTAGCCGAGTCCGCTGTTCGCGCCCGTGACGACCACGGTTCGGTCGTCCATCTCCGGCATCCCGGCTATCGACTCGTTTCCGGTCCGCGATTCGCTCCCAGTCTGTGCCATACTCCGACTAAGAGCGCGGACCACTGAAAGCCATCGCCCGCTTTCGCCGACCTACTTCTCGCGCGCGACGACGAACCCACGGCACTTCGGACAGACCACCACCGAGCGCTCGTCGTAGGTCGCGCCGCAGAGCGTGCAGACGTACTTCCGGCCGTCGTCGGCGCGACGCCTCCCTGCAAGTCGGGTGAGAATCCTCATCGCGTCAAAGACGCTCCGGACGCGGAAAGCGATTTCTGCCGAGCGATGACCTGTCCGCCCGCTGGCGATTCGTCGCTCGTCGCCGACCCCGATTCCGGCACCTGCGGGCATCGTCCCAACCTGCGAACGTTGTCCCGACCCGCGGGCTTTTGACCGACCGGACCCATCGTTCGACCGATGAGCGACGAGCGACCCGACGAGGGACCGCCGACCGACCGGGAGTCGCCGGTCGGCCAGCCAGTGGTCCGGGGCGACGAGACAGTCACCGGACAGGACGCCGAGCAGGCCAAGGCCTTCGACCCGAACGACCCCGAGAGCGTGGCCGAGGCCGCCGAGACGGTGGGCCAGTTCGCCGACAACACCGCCGGAGGAGACGACAACGTGTTTATGCTCCGGGGCGCGGCGGCCTGCGCCGCACTCGTCCGTGGCGAAGGTTCGTACAAAAACGCCGCCGAACGCGCGGGCGGCGACGTGACCGTCGCGTTCATCCGGAAGTGGGCGCGAGTTCACGACCTGCCCCAGTCCATCCGGCGGTACGTCGCCATGGGTCACATCGCGCCGACAGCGGCCAAGCACATCGCTCGGGTCGGCGGCGAGGAGCGATTCGACCTCGCGTGGGCCGTCCTCGACGGCGACCTGACGGTTCGGGAGGTCCGGTCGGTCGCCAGTTCGGTCAACGGCGGCACACCGGTCGAGGACGCCCTGCGCGACCACGGGGTCGCCCCCGGCGAACTCTCGCTGTCGCTCCCGGCCGACACCTACCGGGAACTCCGCCGGACCGCCGCGCTGGAGGGCAAAGACCCCGACGAGGTGGTCGCCGAGGCGCTGGACGAGAAACTCTCATGACGAATATCAGATTACGTATTTCCATCCCATTTCGAGAATTATCGTAAGAAGAAGAAGAAAGGTCAGCAGATTATTTATTCCAGCAGTCCATCTCTCAGCATTAATAAAGTCATTAGGAAATCTACCTGATTCGTCTTTAATAATCTCTTGAACCATTGAGTCCGGTTTGGAGTCTTGGCTTTCTTCCGCGCTAAGTATCTTACTTAAAAATAGAGTTGAAATTGATGCAGGTAAGAGAAGAATTGTATCATAATAAAGCAAGTCGGCAAGATTCAAAGAAACAGTATGGAAATAGATCTGGGTAGCATAGTGACCAACACCAAGGGCCGCAGGTAGCCTCAGAAGTGCCATTTTAAAGTCACGGCGAGTAGAACTAATGAGATGCTGATTTTCATAGAAGGAAGACCGTAACTTTTCTTCTATTGGAATATAGTTAGATAATCCGCCGGTTTCTACCCTCTTTGTTTTTGATGTAAATAAATTTTCTTCGCTTAAATTTGGTTCTAATGGTGGGTTTGATACGATATTGTAGAGCTTATACATTCCAAATACCGCGAATATAGACGATAATAAGAACGTGAACATTGCAATCAAATAATTTAGTATGATGACAGCAGAAACAGTAGCAAATCCAAATATAAATCCGCTTGCTGATTGCCTAATCGCCTTTGAAGTAGGGAAAGATAATATCAGATCCGGGTCTATTGGTGATATTATTGTTGCTATAATCGCTAGTAAAGTGAGAAAGCCACTCAATAGTGCCAATGAACTGTTTTTTAATTGGTGGTATCTTTGTTGTTGCCACTCAACTAAAGTTCGAATATCTTCTTTCTCACCTATTATATTATTCACATCCTTGCCTTTCCCAACCATGTTAGAATGGTTTTCTATTCATCATATAAATCCACCTATCATAAGAGGTTATTTCGAATTTTTATTTTCTAAGAATTCCTTTACTGTCTCTGAAAGAACTTGCCCTGCCGTCAGTACGTCGTCCCAGACAATCGTCTCGTCGGGGAAGTGGGCCTGCTCGATGCTTCCCGGTCCGAACATCACGGTCGGGATGCCGGCGTCGATGTAGTGGCGGGCGTCCGCGCCGTAGGTCGCGCCGCGGGGGTCGGTGTCCGATTCGGGCAGTCCGTTTCGTTGCATGGCGCGCTGGACCGCGGTGACGACCGGTTCGTCGGCGTCGATTTCCGAGGGTTCGAACTGGACCGAGAATCGCTCGAATGCCGGGGGATGGTCGGCTAACCAGTCGTCGTTCGCCACGATTTCGGCGAGTCGCTGGTCGAAGGCGTCCTCGACCTCGGCGACTGTCTCGCCCGGCGCGACGCCGATTCGGAACTCGGCGGTCAACTCCGCCGGGACCGACGAGGCCCAGTCGCCGGCCTCGACGCGCCCGACCACGACCGGCCACGGCACCGGGAATCGTTCGTAGAGGGGGTGGGTCACCGACTCGCCGCGCTCGGTTTCCAACTCGCGGAAAGCCCGGCGAATCTCCTCGAAGTACGGAAGCACGTCAACCCCGCGCCACCGAGTCGCGGCGTGGGCCGACCGCCCGGTGAGGCGGAGGCGCTTCATCAGGCTCCCCTCGGCGGCCGTCACGGGCCGCAAGTCGGTCGGTTCGGCGATGACCGCGGCGTCGCGCTCGAAGGGGTAGGGGTTCGACAGGGCCGCCGCGGCCGCGCCGACGCCGCCAGCCTCCTCGCCGACCACGCTCTCGACCACGAGGCGGCCGTCGAGGCCCGAGGAGGCCGCTTCGAGATGCTTCGCGGCGAAGACGCAGGTTGCGAGGCCGGACTTCATGTCGGCCGCTCCTCGGGCGGTCAGGGTCTCTGTGCCGGTCTCGTCGTCTTTGCGCCACGTCGGTTCGAAGGGATTACTCGACCACGACTCGCGGGCGACCGGCACCACGTCGATGTGCCCGTTCAACAGCAGCGTCGGCCCGGCATCGGGGTTTCCGAATTCGAGGACCCCGCCCACGCTCGGCCGATTTGCGACCGGAATCTCGCCGGGGTCGTCCGGAAACGAGTCGTGGTCGGCGAGGAGGTCGGCGTCTGCGGTCCACTCGTAGGTCTCGAACCCGAGGTCGGCGAGTCGGTCCCGGAAATGGGCTTGGGCCGGGGCTTCGTTCTCCTCGGTGGTGTCGAACCGCAGGAGGTCCTCGGTCAACTCTCGGAGGTCGGCCTCGCACTCGGCGGCGAAGTCGTTCATGCGTGTTTCGACTGAGCAAGCGGGGGTAAAGGTTGTTACTCGCCGGGGTTGTACTTGGCTTCTATGAGAGGGATAATTAGACGTGTTTAGGACATATATTCCTATTTTTAGGAATTGTTCTGTTTGCTGAAAGGCAGAATATTGTTTTCGCCGGGGTTCTGTGGAGTCGGCGTTATCTCTCACCGGCGAGAGCGTAGCACCGAAGCGCCCTCCAAGAAATAGTAAACGTTTAACTGCGCCCGGTGCTATCGGTGAATTGAGGGCTGGTAGCTCAGTTAGGCAGAGCGTCTGGCTTTTAACACGGCACACCCGGATATTCCGGATGGTCGTGGAAGACACCAGACGGCCAGGGGTTCAAATCCCTTCCAGCCCGCTACCTTTTGCGACGAGCAACACGGCGAGCGCCTTGTGCGCTCGTCATTCCGCGAGTCGCAAAGTGCGATACTGGACGGATTTGAATGAGGCAAGTCGCATGCCCGGAAGCGTAGCGAAGCGAGCATCCCGGAACGTCTTGACGTAGTTCAAATCCCTTCCAGCCCGCTTTTCCGTCGTTCCAATCCTAGACTGTGATTTCTTTTTCAGGTTCAAGCGGAAAGAGTTAGCGACAGGAAACTAGCTTTAGACTTGAACACAGGAGTCTACAGCGCCCACACCACCACCGCACCTCGTCCTCCCCAGCCTCCTCGCTCACTCCCTGCGGTCATTCGCTCGTCCCTCGCACGAGGAGTGCGCGCAGTTCTGCGCGCACTCCCGCGCGCCGGAACGAAAATAGGCCAGACTGGAATGCCCCGAAAAGGACAACCAAACGAGGAGTCCGGTTCGAGAGAGAATCAACTCAGAACGCTCTCCGCCGAAATCAAACCGGCGTCTCAGCCTCTCAGACCTTCTCGAAGTCGCTGTTGACCTCGCCGTCCCGGTCGAGGTCGATGATGGCGTCGAAAAGCCCCATGAACTTCTCGACGTGCTCCTCGTCGTGGACGCCCTTCGAGAGGTGGAACAGGCCGACCGCGTCGTGTTCGCGGAGGAGGCCCAGAATCTGGCGAATCACGTCCCGAACCTGAGATTCGTCGGCGTAGTACGCCATCTCGGTGATGGAGTCCAGACTGATTCTGCGCTTGCCGTCGGTCTTTTCGAGGAACTCGCGGGTAATCTCCAGAATGCCCTCCAAGTCGTCGGGCGAGGACACGTAGTGGACGTTCTCAGTACTTCGCCGGGAGTAGCCGCGTTCGATGCTCAGCGTGTCCAGAATCTCGGCTTTGCTCTCGTCCACGTCGTAGTGGTCGAGTTTCTGTTTGACTTCGCGCGCGGTGGTTCGTGTCGAGATGACGAGGAAGTGGTCCGTGTCGGCTTTCAGGAAGTCGGTGTCGATGCGGTCGGTTTCGCCGGTACTCGGGTGCAGGAGGAGGACGCCGGTGCCGCCGGGTATCGTCTCGGGGGTGTTTTCGATGGCGAGCTGATAATCCATATCCACGGATAATACGTCGCGGCGACTTAAGAATGCGGGTCAACCGGCGATTCGGGAGGGGAATCGGCTCAGAACACGCTGTCTGCGGTCGCCGCGCCGACCACGCTGAACACCGCGCCGACGCTGACCGCCTGCAGGGTGATGCGGACCGTCTCCATCGAGGGTTGGCCGTCCACGAACGTTTCGCCGAGGAAGGTGCCGGGCGCGCCGAACGCCACCGAGAGGATGGCCACCGACCCGAACGAGACCACCATCAGCGAGACGAACCGCGTCGGGATACCCGCGACTTCGGACTCGCGGTCGGGGTCCCGGTCGTCGTCGGCCTTGTAGAGCGCGCCGTAGCCGATGAGAAACACGATGAGAACCGTCAGGAGCGCCTGCAAGGGCGTCATGTCGGTGGCGAGTACCCAGACCTCCTCGGTGACGACGAACGGACCCGCGAGGAGGAACCCGCCGACTATCTGCTGGGCCGAGTCGGCGAGCGCGTATCGCTTCTTTCGTCCGACCATACGCGCCGTGACACACCGCTCGGATAAAAGACTCTTGCCTGCCTCACCGGATGCGCCGGTCAGTCCGAGACGAGGCGGGCCACCAGCGCCAGCGGTGCCAGCAGGAGTCGCCCGAGGACGAGCAACTCGCGGGGGTAGGTATCGGGCTTGCGGACGTTCACCGGTCGGTCCAGTCGTCGGTCCGCTCGAACCGCGTTCGCGGCGTGCAGTCCGGTCGTGACCGCGCCCTCCATCGACACGAGGTCGGCGTGCGAGCGACAGTAGTCGCCCGCCAGATAGAGGTTCGAGAGACTGGTCGTGGGACCGGGCCGGTACTTCCAGATGCCGACCTCGTTCATGAACAGCGGTTCGTCGTCGTGGGGTTGCAGGTACGTTGTGCGAACCTCGTCGTCGTCGAAGTCGGGGAGATAGGGCCGCAGGTCGTCCAGCAGTTCGCTGGTCGCCGTCTCGTCGTCCAGTCCTCGAAGCGTCTCGTAGTCCGAGGCGATGAGGTTGAGGACAGTCCCATCGTCGTCCTCGTCGTTCCACCACTGGGAGACATCGACGTAAGAGAGACCGTACTCCGAACCCAGCAGGTTCACGTGGTCGCGGGGAATCTCGGGCAGTTTCCGGTCGAAGTGAACGTGGAGCGCCGCCATCGGGCGCGAGTCGAGGTACTTGAGGTTCGACAGTTCGGGTGCCGCCTCGTGAAGGTCGTCGTCAACGAGGTCCACGGCCTTCTCGACGGGGACGGCCAGCACCACCGACTCGGCCGACCGCTCGACTCGACCGTCGTCCTCGGTCTCCACGACCACCGATTCGATGCCCTCCTCGCCCGGCACGAGTTCGACCACCGGAGTCTCCTTCTCGATGTCGCATCCGAGTTCTCGGAGGCGCTCCTCGAAGGGGTCGATGAGGCCGGACTGGAGGTCGGTCCGCAGGATGCTGTGCATCGGTAGGGGGTTGCGTGCCCAGTAGCGCATCATGTTCCGCATCGTCATCGCGCTCACGTCGTAGGTCGGTACCGAGATGCCCTTGAGAATCAAGTCCTGAAATCGCTTGGCGACCGACTCTTTCCCGTAGAATCTGGACTTGAGAAACCCATTGATGGTGATTTGGTCGAGCGCGTCCCGGCGGCGGTAGGGTTGGGACATCAGGTCGAGCGAGGCGTAGAAGAACAGGAACATGTCCGTAGGCGACATGACGCCGGCCCGGAGGTTGTGAAAGAGGTACCGCGCCGAGGTGAGATTCCGGAAAGTGCGGTAGTTGGGATGGTCGCCGTCGCGCAACTGGTGGAAGTCAGAGACGCCCTCGAAGTTGTCCCGAATCCCCAGTTCGTCCACGATGCGCCAGACGTTCTCGTACCACTCCGGGAAGATATGATAGCCGTGTTCCTCGACGTTGCCGTCTACCATCGAAGCCCCGGCCTTCCCGCCGAGTCGGTCGGTGGCTTCCACGATGGTCGTGTCGCACCCGCGTCGTTGGAGTTCGTAGGCCGCGGTCATCCCGGCGAGGCCACCGCCGACGACCAGTACGTCCTCCTCGTTGCCCGAATTCATAATAATTTAGTTACTTAGTGACGGTAAAAGATTTTCGAGAACCGAACCCGTTTTGTGGATGAACCGACTCCACCCTTCCATGAGCGTCCGCGAGGAGTTCGACGATTGGGCGGCCGACGGCCGCGACAAGGGGATGGAGGACCGCCACTGGAACACCGCGAAGTACGTACTCGCTCGGATGCCGGTCGAGGAGGGCGAGACGGTCCTCGACCTCGGAACCGGAAGCGGGTACGCTGTCCGCGCGCTTCGAGACACCCAGTCTGCGGGCCGGGCCTACGGTCTCGACGGGTCGCCCGAGATGGCGCGCAACGCGACCGACTACACCGACGACTCGCAGGTCGGCTTTCTGGTCGGCGACTTCGACCACCTGCCCTTCGCCGACGACAGCATCGACCACGTGTTCACGATGGAGGCGTTCTACTACGCCAACGACCCCCACCAGACCCTTCGGGAGGTCGCCCGCGTCCTCCGGCCCGGCGGGACCTTCTTCTGCGCCGTGAACTACTACGACGAGAACGTCCATTCCCACTCGTGGCAGGACAACATCGAGGTGGAGATGACGCGCTGGTCGGCAGACGAGTACCGCGAGGCCTTCCGCGATGCGGGCCTCTACGTCGCCGAACAGGACAATATCCCGGACCGCGACACCGAGATTCCGGACGAAAGCGAGTTCCCCACCGACAGTTGGGACTCGCGCGAGGACATGGTTGAACGCTATCGGGAGTTCGGGACCCTGCTGACGGTCGGCGTCGCTCCCTGAACGCTACTCGCCGGCTAACTCGTACCTGTCGCCGTCTCGATTCACTGCTCCGTCTTCGACCATCTCGGTCAGCGCGCGCTCCACGTCACCCGGTTCCACGTCGGGACCGGCTAGCACGACATCCAGCGTCGCCTTGCTCACGGTGTCGGTCCCGCGCTCCTCCCGTTGGTCGGCGAGGACGCGCCGGATTCGGGTCTTCAGGTCGGACATGATTCAGGCCTTCTCTCCCGCGCGAATCTCGACTTCGAGCCAGTTCTCCTCGGGCGGAAGCGGGCAGGCGAACGTCTCGCTGTAGGCGCAAAAGGGCGAGTACGCGAGGTTGAAGTCCAGCGGGAGTTCGTCGGTGTCCGAGAGGTCGCCCTCGATTTCGAACTCCATGTATCGGCCGTCTTGGTGGGTCTGCTGGCCGGTGGTCTTGTCGCGGAAGGGGACGAACAGGCCGTCTTGGCCCTCCTGCTGGTAGGCTGAGAGTTCGAGCGACTCGGCGTCGTCGCCCTCGCCGAGTTCGAAGTGGAGCGTGGCGACTCGGAGGTATCGTTGCGGAGCGCCCGCGCTGACCTCCATCTCGACCGGTTCGGGTTGGTCGTGGGCCTCGACGCTCGCGGTGACGCGATAGTCGGGGTCGGGGTCGAAGTAGTCGAGGCCGTCGAAGTCGTCGCGGTCCTCGGGCGGGATGGGCGACTGGCGATGCTCGGCGAAGAAGTCGTCTTTCTGTTGGCGGTGGGACTGGAGTTGTTCGCGCCACTCCTCGGGGTCGAAGTCGTCGGACTCTGCGTTGTTCGCGCCGTCGGTCATGGTCGGCCGTAGTCGTTCGCGCCGGGTAATGTTTCTCATCATGCTGTCCGTGAATTCGCCGTGAGTCGAACGACGTACAGACCAACCGTCATTAACCCGCCGCAAAGAAATATTTAGATTGCTTAGATAAACATATAGATATGCTAAAATCACCTCTACAATTCTCGAAGAGATAGGACCGACTAGACGCTCTGACAATCTGTGGTATGAAAACCCGCACGGTGCGGCAACACCGCGCGGTACAAATGAAAGTCTGGATTATCTCTCTACTGTTGGTTGCGCTGATGTTGTCGTGTCTCCTCGGTCTTCGGTTGGTGCCGAGCCGTTGGGACTGTGTTGACTTGAAAGTCAGGCCTTGGGGTCTGACTGTGTCGGCGAAGAGTATCGACGACCCTGAGTAGGGGCGAAGGAAATCCGCCTTGGTGGGGTTGCAAGATTCCAGTCACGTTTTCCAGCAGTCGCCGACGAGAACGCGGGTCTTTTCCCGTCCTACTCCCTACCAGCGGTATGGACAAGCGCGAGCAGTTCCTCGCCGGCGAGCGACCCGAGGACGTAGCGGTGTTCCTCGCGGACTCGTTCGTCGACGGCGAGGGCGACGGACTGGCGAAGCACGGCGAGGAGGTCGAAGACGGCGTGGTCCTCGTCGTCGAGGGCGACCAAGGCCGAAGCGTGTTCAAGACTGCCACCGGCATGGACGCGATGGGGTTCGCAAAGCAGGCGATGGGCACCGAGGGCGGCGAAATAGCGCGGGACCTCGCAGGTGGCGACTGTCCCGACTGCGACGGTGACAGCGAGTTCGTCTTCGCCTTCGCCGAGGAGCAAAACGAGGAGGTCGGCGGCCTCTACGGTGAGGGCGATGTCATCCACGCCTACTCCTACTGCGAGTGCGGCACGGCGTATTCGGACAAGTGGGTCGCGGGCGACGAGGAGTAGCGTTCTTCGATAGTTTCGGTCTCGTTTGTAATCGGTAACGCGAAGACATTTTAGAAAGCCCCCGCCCGGTCACGGTCGCTCTGCGGGATATTTCGCGCCTCTCCGCACCGCCCGGCGCGAAATAGTGGCCCGCAGAGACGACCACGGGCCTCCGGCCCGCGACCGGGCGGCCCCTTTCAGTCCACCCAGACGGTCAGCCGTGCCACCGAGCGTTGCCGGTGGTCAGTATCGCCTCTGTTTTCCGTCAGTCGGAGACTTGGAGCGTCCCCGAGGAGCGCGTCGATTCTAGCCCAAGCCGTTTTCCCGCTCTCTGCCGCAGGACCGCCATGGGGGACTACGAGCGAGTCGCAATCGAGGACTGGAACGGCATCGTCAGCCACCTCCGCGAGTTCGCGGCGGGCGGCGACATCTCCGAGAGCGGCGAGGGCATCGAGATTGCGGTCGGAAGCGCCACCTTCTCGGTCACCAAGGACGGCCGGGTCTCTGCCGGAATGCCCCTCCACGACTTCGAGGACGGCGGCGTCGAGGCCCTCTACTTCGACCACGACGCCGAGGCCATCCGCGTCGAGGGCGGGGACCTCTCCTACGAGTTCCGGAAACCCTGAGGCACCCTCGACCCGCCGGCCTGTCGTCGTAAGCGGTTTCATCCCGCGGTGCCTCGACTTCGCCGATGACCGATTCCGAGGAGACCGGGGAAACTCCGCCGACGGACGCCAGCGAACCCGCCCCCGAGGTCGCCGCGGTCGGGAGCGCCCTCGTGGACCGAATGTACGCGCTGACCAACCTCCCGGAACCCGACGGCGGCGCGTTCGTCCGCGACGAGGAGACCGCAGTCGGCGGCGTCTCTGCGAACGTCGCGTCTGCACTCACTCGCTTGGGCCGGGACACCGGCGTCGTGGCCCGACTCGGCGACGACGAGGCCGCCGACCGCGTGCTGGCCGACCTCCGAAATCGGGGCATCGACGCCCGGCGCGTCCGCCGCGGAAACCCCGACGAGCAGACCTCCTACTCGCTGGTCCTCCGGGGCCCCGACGGCGAGCGCATGATAATCGCGGGCGGCGAGAGCGTCCCGAACCTCCGACTCGACGCCGCCGACCGTGACTACCTCCGAAACGCGGACCTCGTGTTCACCAGCGCCTACGCCCCGGACCCGGTGGTCTCTGCTCTCGCCGACGCCGCCGCAAATACCGGCCCCGACGACGATTTTCCGCCGCTGGCCTTCGACCTCGCGGGTCCGCTCTCGGAACTCCAGAATCGCGCCACCCGTCCGGAGACCATCGACGCCCTCCTGCCGGTCTGCGACCTGTTCGTCGCCAACGAGGTCTCTGCCCGGTCGTACCTCGGCGAGGACCCCCGCGAAGCAATCGAACTCCTCCGGGACCGAGGAGTCCGCCGGGCCGCCCTCACTCGCGGGACCGACGGCGCGCTCCTGCTAACCGAGAAAGACGAAATCATCGAAATCCCCGCGTTCGAGGTCGAGACCGCCGACACCACTGGTGCCGGTGACGCTTTTACCGCGGGCCTGCTCCACGGGTGGCTTCTCGGAAATCGCGCCCCGGAAGACGCCGGGCGATTCGCCGCTGGCACCGCCGCGCTCAACTGTACCGCCGAGAACGCCCGCGGCGGCCTGCCGACCGCGGAAGAAGTAGCGCAGTTCCTCGGAAGTTAGCGCACTTCGTCTGCGGCCGCGACCAACTCCTCGACTCGCTCGACCGAGACGGGGTTGGTCGTCTCGCCGCCCTCCTTCAGCGCGGTGCCGACGATAGCCCCGTCGGCGACTTCGAGCAAGTCGGCCGCGTTCTCGGGCGTCACCCCGCTTCCGATGAAAACGGGGGCGTCCAGTCCCGCTTCGTCCCGCGCCTCTGCGACCGCGGCGAGGTGGTCCGCCGGGACCTCGTGACCGGTGCCCGCGCCGGAGACGACCACGCCCTCGGCCAGTCCTCGTTCGATTGGTTCGGCCACGGCCTCGGCATCGAGGGGCCGGTCGGCGAGGGGGGCCGAGTGTTTCACGTCCAAGTCCGCGAAGATGGCGGCCTCGGCGTTCAGTTGTTCTCGGAGGCGGACCGTCTCGTGGGCCTTCCCCTCCACGATTCCTTGGTCGGTGACTCGCGCTCCGACGTGGACGTTTACTCGGACAAACTCGGCTCCGACTGCCGACGCGACCGAGAGCGCGGCCTCGGCGTCGTTCCGGAGGACGTTGATTCCGATGGGGAGGTCTACCTCCTCAGCGATTTCCGCGGCGACGCGGGTCATCGAGGCGACCACGTGTTTGGGCACGTCGTCGGGGTAGAAGGGCGCGTCCCCGAAGTTTTCGAGCATCAGCGCGTCAACGCCGCCCGCTTCGAGTCGCCGGGCGTCCCGCAGGGCGGCCTGCCGGACTCCTTCGAAGTCGCCCGAGAACTCGGGCGCGCCGGGCAGGGCGGGTAGGTGGACCATGCCGACGAGTGGCTTCTCGGCGTCTGCGAGGTTCGCTGTCGTCATTCCTCGGCTTCCGCCTCGCTGTCTTCGGTGTCTCCGTCTTCGGTCTCGGCGTCTTTGGCCTCTCCGCCTTCGCCCTCGTCGTCCCAGTCGAGATTGTAGAAAGCCTCGATGATGACCTGCTTGGCCGTCGCACCGCGGGTCGTCCAGTGGTGGGCGTAGTCGAGCATGTCGTCGTAGATTCGGGGCTTGCACCCCGCCGCCTTGGGGTGGCCGCCGCCGTTGACCTGCCGGGCGACTTCGTGGGCGCGCTCGAACTCGTCGGTGCCGCGGATGGAGGCGCTTCCGGAGGGTTTGACGATTACGGCGGCGTCGGTTCCCTGCTGGCGGAGGGCCTCGGCGACCTCGTTCTGGGAGCATCGGCCGTAGGTCACGCCGACTGTCCACGGGCCGATTTCCTCGATGTCGGCGCGGGCGACGGCCTTCTCGATGAGGGCGTCCTTCTCGACGCGCATCTCGGCGAGGAACTCCGCTACGTCCTCGGGGAGGTCAGCGCCGTGTTCGGCGACAGTTTCGATGTACTCCTCGGGTTCGGCCCAGTAGGAGAAGTCCGCGAGGTCGTCGCTTCGCTCGTCGTCCCGAATCCAGAGGTCGTGGTCGCGGGTGACCGCCGCGAGTTCCACGAGGTAGTCCGGGAAGTCGTAGTTGAGCGAGCGGACGGCCACGTCGGCGGTACACTCCTCGTCGCTGTCGCCGACGACCAACTCGACGCCCGCGTCGCGGACCGCCTCGGCCACTGTGTCGGTCCACTGGTGGTGGTCGTACCAGACGACTTCGCCCGCCTGCTCCACGAGGACCTCCAGCGACTCGCCCACTTCGTCGTAGGTGTCGGGGCAGAGGTCGCAGACGAAGACGGTCGCGCCGGGTTCGCTGTACTCTACGACTCGTTCGAGGGCGTCTTCGAGGTCGTGAGGGCCGGCGTCGATGAGCGCGCCCTCGCCGTAGGCCTCCCGGACCAGCGCGGTGCAGGCCAGTCCGTCGGCGTCGGGGTCGGCAACGATTGCGACCTCGGCACCGGTCAGGGTGTCCTCGGCCTCGGCCTCCTCTTTGGCCTCCTCGACCGAATCCGGGACGAAGAAGCCCTCGCCCGGCAGGATGGATTTGCGTTCGAGAGAGAGGTTGTCGTCGTCGATAACGTAGTCTTTCATGGGTTTCCATCCGGGCGGAGCGGGGAAGAATCCTCGGTTGTGGACCGGCACAGAGTGTGTGACAGGGTAACAGCCCGAGGAGACCGCCCGCCGCGGCGGACGCGCTCGGTGACGCGAACCACGAGCGAACGCTTGACCGGAGAACCACCGTGGTGGGGTGAAGGGGCCGGTCGGTCGCGTTCACTTTAGTCGGTCCACGACCCCTATCCGAGGCGGGCCGTGTTGAGAGCCGAGGATATGTCGTGGAGCGACCGCGAGCGGCCGGGGGCTTCAGAAGACACCACCACACCGATTCTGCGGCTTACGCTGATTCTGCTGTTCGTCTCGGTTCTACTTTTGACGGTCGCAGTCCCGTCGTTTCCAGAACCAGAATCGACGCCCTACCCTTCGTCCTCAAGTTGCCGCACAGTCAGCACCGGCACCGGACACGACCGCACCACCCGCTCGGCCACGCTCCCGATGAGGAAGCGATTCTCGCCGTGCCGACCGCGGGTCCCGGTCGCCACCACGTCGGCGTCCTGCTCGCGGGCGTACTCGGTGATTTCGGCCGCCGGGCGACCCTCGCGGACCGCGGTCGTGACCTCGCGCTCTGCGTGGTTCCGGACCGCATCGAGGGCGTCCTCGCCTTGGGATTCGAGCGCGTTGCGGAGTTCGTCGCGTAGCTCCTCGGGCGAGGAGTCCACCTCACCAGTATCCACCACGTAGAGCGCGTGGACCGAGGCGTCGAACCGCCGGGCGAGGTCGAGCGCGACCTTGACGGCGCGGGTGACGCTCTCGGACCCGTCCGTGGCGATGACGACGGAATCTATCATGGCCGGTCCTACTGTCGGGGGCCTCTTAAACTTCGGTGCCGGACGCTTCGTGGATGATTCGTGGCCTATCGGGCCGAAGATTTCTTAACGCTTTCCTAAAATCAAATATTATTGCTTTAGAATTGGTTTAGATTGCTTTCGTCAGTCAGTGGGATGGTACCGCCGCCGAGACGCGATAGAAGCGTCGGGGTAGAGACGTGGGAGAAATGATAGGCAGGGAGCATGGGAAGTGACGGGGAAGCTAACTTCAGGCTTGAGCATCGCCGTCTACCGCAACCGCACCGTACAGCACGGCCCTCGAACCTCCCCAACCTCCTGCGCTACTCCCTTCGGTCCGTTGCTCGTCCCTCGCGCGGTTCGGCGCGGTCACAAGCGACCGCGCCAGCGCGCGCCGGAGAAAACGTAGAGTAGAAGAAAACAACCCGGCAGAGAGAACAGAACACCCCGCCAGAGGACACGACACACGGGCCAACGAATCGAGCGAACGACCACGGAATCGAGAGACGGGACGAACTCGCCTCTCGGTCCGAGTTCTCGACTGCTGGCCGCTCGCCGTCTCGGCGTCGCGGCCCCCGCAAAAGTGGAAAGGTATTTGCCCGCGGACCTACCACTTCCGACTAATTGTGAGTGACTTACTGTCAATCTCGAATCTGCGGACGCAGTTCAACACCGAGCGCGGTGTGGTCGAGGCGGTAGACGACTTCGACCTGACGATTCGGGAGGGCGAGACGGTCGGTCTCGTGGGCGAGTCGGGGTCCGGTAAGAGCGTGAGCGCGCTGTCGCTGATGCAACTGGTGGACGACCCCGGTCGGATTGCGAGCGGGGAAGCCGAGTTCTACCACGAGGAGCTAACGGCCGACTTCGCCGAGCGCTACCCCAAGGGCGTCGGCGAGTTTGTCTTCCCCGACGAGGGGTACCTCGACCTCCTCTCGGCCCCCGAGAACGCGATGCGCGAGATTCGGGGCGGAGAGATGAGCATGATTTTCCAAGACCCGATGACCTCGCTCAACCCGGCGCTGACCGTGGGCGAGCAGGTCGCCGAGAGCCTGCGACTCCACCAGTACGGCGGTCGCAGGAAGGACTCGTGGTGGAACGCGGTCCGGGAAATCGCGCCGAGTCTCGGCGGGAAGGACATCGACGAGGAGGTCCTGCAGGACACCATCGACATGCTCGAGGAGGTCGGCATCCCGGAACCGACCGAGCGCGTGGACGAGTACCCCCACGAGTTCTCGGGCGGGATGCGCCAGCGCGTCCTCATCGCTATCGCACTGGCCTGTCAGCCGAAACTCCTCGTGGCGGACGAACCCACCACCGCCCTCGACGTGACGATTCAGGCCCAGATTCTCGACCTCATCAACGATTTGCAGGACGAACTCGGCATGTCCGTCCTGTTCATCACCCACGACCTCGGCGTGGTCGCCGAGACCTGCGACCGGGTGGCGGTGATGTACGCCGGTGACATCGTGGAGGTCGGTCCGGTGGACGAAATCTTCCACAACCCGAGTCACCCCTACACCTACGCGCTTCTCGAATCCATCCCGCGCGAGGACAAACAACGCCTGACCCCCATCGAGGGCAACGTCCCGGACCTCATCGACATGCCGGAAGGCTGTCACTTCGCCGACCGGTGTCCGTGGGCACAACCCGAGTGTACGCAGGGCGAGATTCCGAAGCTCCAGCACGGTCCCGAAGAAGTGGACCACCGCGCCAAGTGCGTCCTCGAAGACTTCGACAGGGACGAGTACGGCGAGGACTTAGACGCCATCACCACCGACGACCACGACATCGGCGAGCGAATCCTCGAAGTCGATGGCATGAAAAAGCACTTCTCGCGGGCCGATGGCATGATAGACGAGTGGCTGGCCGACGAAATAGAGAGCGTCAAAGCCGTGGACGGCGTGAGCTTCGACATCTACGAGGGCGAGACGGTCGGCCTCGTCGGCGAGTCCGGGTGCGGCAAGTCCACCGCGGGTCGGACCCTGCTTCACCTCGAAGACCCGACCGAAGGCAAAATCGTCTTCCAAGGCACCGACCTCTCGGCGCTCGACCGCGAGGAACTGCGCGACAAGCGCAAGGACATGCAGATGATTTTCCAAGACCCGCTGTCGAGCCTCGACCCCCGAATGACAGTCGGGCAAATCATCATGGAACCGCTGAAAATCCACGGCTTGCCCGACGAGGCCCCGCCGGAGGGGACTTCGCGCAAGCAACAGCGCCGGGACCGGGTTGCGGAACTCATGGAGGCGGTCGGTCTCGAACCCGGTCAGTTCGACCGCTATCCCCACGAGATTTCCGGCGGTCAGCGCCAGCGCGTCGGCATCGCCCGCGCCCTCGCCGTGGACCCCGATTTCATCGTGGCTGACGAACCGGTCTCGGCGCTGGACGTGTCGGTGCAGGCCCAGATTCTCAACCTGCTGGAGGACTTGCAGGACGAGTTCGGCCTGACCTACTTGTTCATCGCCCACGACCTCTCGGTGGTCCGGCACATCTCCGACCGCATCGCGGTGATGTATCTGGGAGAAATCGTGGAGGTCGCCGAGACCGACGAACTGTTCGCCGACCCCAAGCATCCCTACACGCAGGCCCTGCTGTCGGCGATTCCGGAACCCGACCCCCGTATCGACACCGACGACCGCATCATCCTCGAAGGCGACGTGCCCTCGCCCATCGACCCGCCCTCGGGGTGTCACTTCCGGACGCGGTGCCCCCAGATTATCCCGCCCGAGAACCTCGACATCGAACAGGAGGCCTACCGCGAAGTGATGGACTACCGCGAGCGCGTCGAGGACGAGGCCATCGACCTCGACGCCATGTGGGACGAGGCCGCCGAGAGCGAGGGCGCGCAGGCCGAGACAGCGACTGTCGCGGACGGCGGGCGACCCGCGGCCTCCGAACAGGCGTTCGAGAACGTCCTCTGGGACCACTTCTTCGAGACGGAACCCGAGGGCCGACCGCGAGAAATCGTCTCCGAGTCGTTCGGCCATCTGGCTGACGGCGATTGGGAGGGCGCGGCGTCGCTCCTGCGCGAACACTTCGAGAGCGTCTGTGAGCGTAAGGACCCGGTTCTGCAAGACGAGGCTCATCCTTCGGCCTGCCACCTCTACGACCAACCCGATTCGGCGTAGGTTGATTCGGCCCTTTTTTCGATGGTTCCGGACCGATACGAGTTTTGAACTAACCGAATCGCCCGCCAATCCCCTCCCGTACGCTTTTATCCAAAATGATTGATTGATAGGATTGGATGACTTCAAACGACACATCCGTTTCAAGACGGAGCCTACTGAAAGCGGCAGGAGGAGCGGCGGCGAGCGCCTCGGTCGCCGGGTACGTAGACACCGGAGGAGCCGAGGAGGTCCAACAAGAAGGGGGCGGCGGAACCCTCACCTTCGCTCGGGGGAACGACTCGGGCACGCTCGACCCGCAGAACACCACCAGTGGCGAGGACGTGAAGGTCACGAACCAGATATACGACCGACTCATCGAGTTCGAGCCGGGAACGTCCGAACTTATCGCCGGTCTGGCGACCGAGTGGGAACTCGAAGGTCAGCAGACGACGGTGACGCTCCGTGAGGGCGTGACTTTCCACAACGGCAACGAGTTCACCGCCGACGACTTCATCGCTACGTATCGCCGGTTCACCGACTCGGACTACGAGTACTATCCCGGCGACGATTACGTCTCGTCGTACGGGCCGTTCACGCTGGGCAACTGGGTCGAGAGCATCGAGAAGAACGGCGACTACGAGATGACCATCCAGTTGCAACAGCGGTACGCGCCCTTCCTCCGGAACCTCGCCATGTTCGCCTCCAGCGTCCTGTCCGAGCAGGCGATTCAGGAGCGGGGGACCGACCTCAGCCAGAATCCGATGGGGACCGGCCCGTTCGTCTTCGAGAACTGGGACCAAGGCAACCAGCGCATCCGACTCTCGGCCAACGAGAACTACTGGGGCGAGGGACCCAACGTGGACGAAGTCGTGTTCACCGCGATCGGCCAGAACACCACCCGCGCCCAGACGCTCATCTCGGGCGGCGCGGACATCATCGACGGCCTCGGGGCACAGGCGGCCCAAATCGTCGACGGGGCGGAGCAGGCGGAGTTGCTGGAAACGAGCGGTATCAACATCGGCTACATGGCGTTCAACATGGCCCGCGTCGAGGCCTTCCGGAATAAGCAGGTCCGGCAGGCAATCAGCTACGCTATCAACACCGAGGCCATCGTCAACACCATCTTCCGGGGCATCGCGGTGCAGGCGAGTCAACCGATTCCGTCGAACCTGTTCGGCTACAACGAGGAGCTAGACCCTTACCCGCACGACCCCGAGCAGGCCCAGCAACTCCTGAACGACGCGGGGTACGGTGACGGCTTCACGTTCGAGTTGGCGACGTTCCAGAACCCGCGGGCGTACAACCCCTCGCCGGTTCAGGCGGCCCAGACGGTCAAGTCGAACCTCAGCGAGGTCGGCATCACGGTCAACATCAACCAACAGCCGTTCAACCCCTTCCTGAACTACACCAGTACCGGGAAGCACGACGCCTGTTTCCTCGGGTGGATGACCGACAACGCCGACCCCGACAACTTCTACTACGCCCTGCTTCACCCCGGCGTCTCGCAGGACGACGTGCCTGACGGACAGGACTGGGTTAGCTGGGACACCGAGGGCTTCAACACCCTCGACGTGGCGGCGTGGGCCAACACCGACTTCATGGAGGTCACCGAGCAGGCCCAGCAGACCTACGAACAGCAGGAGCGCGCCGACCTCTACAAGCAGGCGGCCCAAATCGCTCACGACGAGGCTCCGTGGGTGTTCATCGACCACGCGAAGGAACTGCGGGGCATCGGCAACAACGTCGAGAACTTCGTGGTCGCGCCCATCGGCGGGCCGTTCCTCAAACAGGTCCGTCTTTCTAACTAATCGCCGGCTTCTTTTTCGAGAGACGGTGAAACAACACTCAATGCCGAGTTAGGTTTTTATTTTTGCTTTCTTCAGGTCCGGCATACTTATGTGGGAGGTGTGTGCATGGTGGTCTATGGCGACAGATGACAGTCTGAAGCGGCGCAGTTTCCTGAAAGCGGCCGGCGGTGCGACGGCCGCCGCCACGCTCGCCGGGTGTACCGGCGGCGACGACGAAGGCGACGGCACGACCACCGACGAGACCACCGAGTCGATGGGTGGTACGACCGAGGAGGACGAGGAGACCACCGAGGAGTCCCAGAGTTCGGGCGGCACCCTCACCTTCGCCCGCGGGAACGACTCGGGCACCCTCGACTTCCAGAACACGACCAGCGGCGAGGACGCCAAGGTCACGAACCAGATTTACGACGGTCTCATTGAGTTCGAACCGGGCAAGACCTCGCTCAAGGCCGGTCTGGCGACCGACTGGAGTGTGGACGGCAAGACGGTCAGCATGACCCTCCGCGAGGGCGTCATGTTCCACAACGGCGAGGAGTTCACCGCCGACGACTACGTGGCGACCTACCGACGCTTCGTGGACAAGGACTACAAGCACTACCCCGGTCAGGAGTACGCCTCGTCCTACGGTCCCTACGCGCTGGGCAACTGGATTGATTCGGTCGAGAAGTCGGGCGACTACGAGGTCACCGTTACCCTCAAAAAGCCCTACGCGCCCATCCTGAAGAACTTCGCAATGTTCTGCTCGAAGGTCCACTCGCTGAAGGCCATCGAGGAGTACGGCACGGAACTCAAGAACAACCCGGTCGGGACCGGCCCCTTCAAGTTCGACAGTTGGGACACCGGCAACGCCCGGATTCGTCTGACCAAAAACGAGGACTACTGGGGCGACGAGAAGGCCAAGGTGGACGAAGTTGTGTTCACCGCGGTCGGCCAGAACACCTCCCGCGCCCAGACGCTGGTCTCGGGCGGTGCCGACATCATCGACGGCCTCGGGGCACAGGCCTCGCAGGTCGTCGATAGCTCTGACAAGGCCGAACTGCTCGAACGACCCGGCATCAACGTCGGTTACATGGCGTTCAACATGTCGAAGTTCAAGCCCTTCCGGAAGAAGAAGGTCCGGCAGGCCATCAACTACGCCATCGACACGAAGTCCATCGTGGATACCATCTTCAAGGGTATCGCCTCGGAGGCCAGCCAGCCCATCCCGTCCAGCGTGATGGGGTACAACAAGGACCTCGACCCCTATCCGCAGGACCTCGAAAAGGCCGAATCGCTCCTGAAGGAGGCCGGACACGGTGACGGTCTCGAATTCGAGCTAGCGACGTTCAAGAACCCGCGTCCCTACAACCCCTCGCCGAATCAGGCCGCACAGGTCGTCAAGTCGAACCTCGGGAAGGTCGGCATCACGGTCAACATCAAGACCCAGCCGTTCAACCCCTTCCTCGACTACACCGACAGCTACAAGCACGACGCCTGTTTCCTCGGCTGGAACACCGACAACGGCGACCCGGACAACTTCTACTACGCTCTGCTCCACCCCGGCGTGGACCGAAGCGAGGTCCCGGACGGGCAGGACTGGATCAACCCGGACAACCACGATAGCGTCAACACCCTCGACGCCGCCGCGTGGGCCAACACCGAGTTCATGAAGCTCACCGAGGACGGCCAATCGACCTACAAGACGGGCGAGCGTAAGCCCAAGTACCAGAAGGCCGGCGAAATCTTCCACGAGGAGTGCCCGTGGGTGGCCCTCAACCACGCGAAGGAACTCCGCGGCGTCGCCAACCGCGTGAACGGGTACAAGGTTCCGCCCATCGGCGGTCCCTTCCTCAACCTCGTCTCGCTCGAGTAGTAACGCACGCCGACTGACTTCCGAACACCCTTCCCTTCGGGGAAGTCGCGCCACGACGGTACCGGAGTAACGAGCCTTTTTTGACCCCTGCGGTCAATTCACCGAGTGAATGATTTCCAAGCGGTTCGTTATCAAACGACTCCTGCTCCTCGTCCCGGTGCTGTTCGGGGTGGCGACGTTCGTGTTCGCCATCCTGCACCTCGCGCCGGGCGACCCTGCGCGGGTCATCGCGGGTCAGCGGGCGTCCGAGGAATTCGTCCGGCAGGTCCGGACACAACTCGGACTGAACGACCCCATCTGGGTACAGTACGGCCGGTTCCTGTTGGAGGCAGTCCAGTTGGACTTCGGCGACTCCTACCAGATTCAGAAGGGCACGCCGGTCAAGCAGATTCTGCGATTCAAGCTCCCGGTCACGCTGGAGATGGCCCTCTACGGCCAGTTCCTCGGCATCTTGTTCGGTATTCCGGTGGGACTGCTCGGAGCCATCAAACAGGACGCATTCAGCGACCACGCCACCCGAATCGGCGCGCTGGCCGGTATCAGCGTCCCGATTTACTGGAGCGGTCCGCTCCTCATCCTGCTGTTCGCGCAGGTGCTGAACTGGTTCCCGGCGAGTGGCCGTATCGCCTCGCAGTTCGACATCAACCCCATCACGGGCGTCATCACGTTCGACACGCTCGTCAGGGGTAACTTCGCGGCCTTCCAGTCTGCGGCGATGCACCTGTTCCTGCCCGCCGCAGTCATCGGCATCTACTCGATGGCGCTCATCTCCCGGATGATGCGCTCGTCGATGCTGGAGGTCATCCGGCAGGACTACATGCGGACCGCCCGCGCCAAGGGCCAAGGCTCGAAGATTACCATCCTCAAGCACGGCTTCCGGAACGCGCTCATCCCGGTCGTGACCGTCATCGGCATCCAGTTCGGCACCCTGCTGGGTGGCGCGGTCCTGACCGAGACAGTCTTCGGGATTGCGGGCATCGGCACCCTGCTGGTGGACGCGATTCAGGTGGGCGACTACCCGGTCGTGCAGGGCACCGTCCTGATGTTCGCGGGCCTGTTCACGCTGGTGAACCTGCTCGTGGACGTGACCTACTCGTATCTCGACCCACGGATTGAACAATGAGTACCGAAACCCAAACCGAGGACGTGGGCCAGCGCGGCGTCGTCGAGCGACTCCGCGCCTCCCCGTTCCTCTCCGAACTCCTGTCGAATCGCCTCGCCGTCGCCGGACTCGCCATCATCTTCTCGATGGTGGCCATCGCGGTCTACTCCCGAGTCTTCATCGACCTCGGGGCGGTGACACAGAGCCAAATCGGGACCAACCCGAACCTCGCGCCGCCGAGTTGGCTGAGCAAGAAGACCGCAATCACCGGCGAGTACGGCACGTTCGCCTACCTGTTCGGGACCGACATCCAGTCGCGGGACATCTTCTCGCGGGTCCTCTACGGGACGTGGCTGGCGATGAAGTACGGCACCATCACGGTCGGCGCTTCGACGGTGCTGGGGGTCGGCCTCGGCATTCTGGCGGCCTACTACGGTGACATCACCGACAACATCATCATGCGGACGATGGACGTGCTGTTGGCCTTCCCGAGTCTCCTGCTGGCGCTGGCGCTGGTCGCCATCTTCGGCACCGGCCTCTGGAAGGTCGTCATCGCGCTGACGCTGGTGTACACGCCGCGGTTCGCCCGCGTCGTCCGCGGCGCGGCGCTGAAGGTGCTGGAAGACGAGTACATCGAGGCCACCGAGGCCCTCGGCGCGAAGGACCCGCGGGTCATCGTCCGCCACATCCTGCCCAACTGCCTCGCGCCCATCACGGTCCAGTCCACGCTCAACTTCGGTCTGGCCATCATCGACCTCGCGGCGCTCTCGTTCCTCGGGTTCGGTGCCGAGGCTGGGACGCCCTCGTGGGGGCTGATGCTGTCGAACGGCGTGAAGAACGGCCTGCTGACCGGCGACTGGTGGTGGTCGTTCTTCCCCGGTCTGTTCCTCGCCATCACCGTCCTCGGGTTCAACCTGCTGGGCGACGGGATGCGCGACGCGCTCGACCCCCGGATGCGCGAAACCGTGGACTGACCGATGCACTCGGGCGAATCGACCGACTCCGGCCGACCGCACTCCGACCGGGCGACCGGCGGGGACGGAACCCGCGACGATTCGCCGACTCCTCGTGAGCGCGTCCGGCAACTCGGCCGCGCGCTTCTCCTCGGCGCGGTGCTAGCCGGAATTGCCGTGCCGGTCGTGGTCCTCTCGGGCGAGACGGTCCGATTCGCCAGCGAGAAGGTGTTTGCAGTCGGCGCGCTCGTTTTCGGCTT
The DNA here is from genome assembly GCF_029338375.1 of Halorussus lipolyticus. NCBI lineage: Archaea > Methanobacteriati > Methanobacteriota > Halobacteria > Halobacteriales > Haladaptataceae > Halorussus > Halorussus lipolyticus. The sequence goes on from NZ_CP119804.1 coordinate 2,762,679, forward strand.
CTCGCTGTTAGGCTGGTCGGGGTCGGTGTTCGCGGGCAGAGGGATGGAGAATTTCCAGCGTTACATCGGCGGGCGCTCGGACTGGTCGGAGGCCGACTCCCGGCGCGCGATGACGGTGCTGGGAAGCGTCGGCGTCGGCGGGATGATGGGTGCGAGTCTGGCGACGTGGGTCGTCGGAAGCGTGGTGTAGAACCCTGTTTTAAGTCACGGCTACCGTACTTCCCGACATGAACGAGACCACTCGCCAAGCCGTCGCCGTCGGCCTCGGACTGGCGTTCGTCCTCTGGCAGGCCTCGCAGGAACCCGGCCGCGCGTTCGCCGCGGTTCTGGCGGTCAGCGCGCTCGCCTACGCCGTCGCGCCAATCGTCCGCGACGGGGTAGTGTAATCGAAGTACGAACGGAGACGTGTCTAATTATTTCTTTGAGGCGTATAATTATTTGCTAGCCGCGCCTCTAGTTGTCTTTAGTTCCGTAGCAACGACGGGGTCCGAGCAAGGCCCCGTCGGCGGAGTCCTTTCCAAGGCCTCCCGGATTTAGGAGGCCGTTCCAAGGCCTCCCGGATTCCGTCGGCGGACGAGTACCCAAGTGGTTGATGGTCGTTCGTAGCGGTGCGCCAGTCGGCGGGAGTGCGCCGACGATACTCGATACGGCAGATACGAACATAATGGCGGCTTTTTGGGCAACTCTTTCGTCTCTGCGCGTTCGAATTGGTCGGTTGTCCGCAAGAAAACGGATTCGTTTCCAGACTCGCTAAATTCTCCACGTCTAGTCTCTGCTCGGTTGGCAATCGTTGACTTCCCTCGGTCGTGGCCGGTCGGGTTCCTCACCCGCGGACGTTCTCACCGACCGGGTCGCCGAACTCGCCGTCGGCCACTTCGTCGTATTCGCCCGCGTCGTAGACCACGTTTCCGCGAACCATCGTCAGCTCGGGGAACACGCCCTGCATCCCCTCGAATGGCGTCCACCCGCACTTCGAGTGGAGATTTTCGCCCCGAATCTCGCGGGTCGCGTCGGGATTGACCAGCACGAGGTCGGCCATCAGGCCCTGCTCGACCTTCCCCTTGCGAGTCAGTCCGAACACGTCGGCGGGGTTGGCCGCGGTCAGGTCCCGAACGCGCTCGTAGCTCAGGTTGTCCTTGCGGGCCTGTTCGAGCAGGAGTGGCAGGGCGGTTTCGACGCCGGGGACGCCACTGGGGGCGTCCCAGATGCCCGCGTCCTTCTCCTCGCGGGTGTGGGGCGCGTGGTCGGTCGCCACCATGTCGATGGTGCCGTCCGCGAGGCGCTCGAACATGGCTTCCCGGCGCTGTTCGCTCCGGAGCGGCGGGTTCATCCGACCGAAGGTGCCCAACTCGTCGTAGTCGTCGCGCGAGCGGAACAGGTGATGCGGCGTAACCTCGCAGGTCGCACCGCCCGCTTTCGCGGCGTCTACGCCCTCCGGCGTGCTGGTGTGGGCGATGTGGACGTTCGCGTCGGCCTCGTCGCCGATTTCGACCGCGCGCTCGACCGCCGCGGCCTCGGCCTCGGCGGTCCGGTAGGCGCTCCACGCATCGTAGTCGTCGTCCGCGCGCGCTTTGGCCTCGTCGTCGAACAGGTCGGCGTCCTCGGCGTGGACCGTCACGACCCGGTACTCGTCAGTCGCGCGCTCGACTGCTTCGTGAAAGAGGTCCTCCTCGATACCCATGTCGCCGGTCGAGTCCGCGAGGAAGACCTCGCCGAGCGCCAACAGCGGCCGGTCGAACAGTTCGTCCGGGTTCCAGTCCTCGGTGACGCCGCCGTTGATGCCGTAATCGACGTAGGACGCTTCTGCGAGGTCCGCCTTCCGGTCGAAGGCCTCGCCGTCCACGGTCGGCGGGTCGGTGTTCGGTTGGTCCACGACGGTCGTCACGCCGCCCGCGGCGGCCGACTTGCTCCCCGTTTCCCACGTCTCCTTGTGGGGGAAACCGGGCTGTCGGAAGTGAACGTGGGTGTCTATCATCCCCGGCAAGAGGAGTTTCCCGGTTGCGTCGATGGACTCGCCCGAGTGGGTCAGGGTCGAACCGACGCCCGCGATTCTGCCCGCGGACGTGTCGATTCGCACGTCCACTTCTCGGCCGTCGGCGAGCGTCGCGTTCCGGATGGTGAGCATTGGTCGTCGGTTGGAGGGTGGGCGTCCTAAGCCTCCCGATATGGTTTCTCCGAAAATGGGACTGTGCGGTTACGGGCGTTACTTCTGGTAGTTCTGAAGGCCGGATAGTTGCCGAAAACGTGTTTTAGAAACCCCCGGTTCGGGCGGCAGTCGCCTCCCAGAACCGCGTCAGTAGTCGCTGTCGGGTTCCACGTCGGCGATGTCCGCAATCGAGACGATTTCCGGTTGGTTGCCCACCAGCAGTTCCTCGATGGTCCGGGCGACCTCCTCGGGGTCGTCGCTCCCGCCGGCCTTGGCGACGCTCCCGACCGATTTCGCCTCGAAGGGCACGTCGAGCGCGGCGTAGACCGGTTCCAGCACGTCGGCGATTTCGGCGTGGTCCCTGACCACCGCGACGCCCGAGACCAGCGCCGCGTTCTTCCGGACGCGCTGGGCGATGCCGACGATTTTCCCGTCGCGCTGGAGCGAGTAGTCGCCCGGACAGAAACTCGCCTCGGGTTCTCCTCGGGCGACGGGCACACCGAGTCGCCAGAGCGCACGCTGGATGGCTCGGGTGGTGTCCTCGTAGCGTTCGTCCATGCCGACCCGCATGTCGTCCAGCGCGACCACCTTGGCGAACGCGATGGTGCTACCGGTGTAGGCAACCGCCCGACCGCCGACCGACCGCTGGACCGGCGTGAACCCGCAGGCGTCGGCGACCTTCGTTGCTACCTCGTAATCGTCGGCCCGAGCGTCCCGCCGCCCGAACGCGAGTTGCCGGTGGGGCCGCCAGACCCGGACCGACCCCTCGCCGGTCTCGGCGGCCCGTTCGAGCATCCCGGCGACGACCTCCCGGTCGGCGTCCCGACTCGCCGCCCGGCCGCGAAGTACGCGCATGCCGAACCTTTCACATTCGGAGTACCTAAACCCTCGCGTCTCCGAGAGGACGACGATGGTCAGGGTCGGCCCCGAACTCCTCGAACGCTTCCCCAGATTCTCGCTGTACAACTCGCCCTACGCCGCCCACGACGAGGGGTGCGCTATCGACCTCTATCCCCACGAAGGCGACTGGCGGAAAGCGCAGTCCAACGACGCCCGTGAAACCGCCGCGCCGAGTCCCGTCTCGGGCGAGGTCGTCGCCACGCGGTCGGTCTCCGCGCCGCCGAAACCCTACGCCGTGGAACAGGACCACCTCATCGTGGTCGAAACCGGCGACCTCCTCGCCCGAATCCTCCACGTGGACCCGGCGGTCGAACCCGGCGACGAAATCGCCCGCGGCGACTCGCTGGGCGAGATGGTGCGCTCGGGGTTCTTCGCGCCGTGGGTGGACAACCACATCCACCTCGGATTCCGGGACCCGGACGCCAACCCCTTCCGGGCCTCGGGGTCGCTCCCACTCGAACTCGCGGACGACCTCGAAATTTCGGGCGTCCCGTGGGACGGCCGGGGCGAAGTGGTCACAGCGGGCGAGACCTACGCGATTCTCGACGCGCCGGACCACCCCGCGCCCGGAACGCAGTTTGCGGGGATTTCAGCAGATGGCGATGGCGTCCTCGACGGCGGCCTTCCCCACTACGACGGCGGGGGCCTCGTCGGTGCCGATTCGGACGACGTTCCGGAGTCAGTCGCGCTCGCGGGCCAGCAGGTCGCCACTGCCGCCGCCGCCGACCGGACGATTTCGTGGGACGACCTGACGGTGCTGGCGAACGGAACGCCGATTACCGGCCTCTCGTTCTTCTTCGCGCGCGAGGCGCTGGGCGCGAAATTGGTCTGTCCCGAGGTAGATTTCGAGGTCGGCGAGACGGTCGAGGTCGAAATCTCGTTCGAGTAAGTCGGCGGCCTATCCGTGCTTCTCGCGGTGTTCGTCCCTCAGTCGCTGGTACTTGTCGTCCTCGCGGACCTGCTCCCACTTGGTCTCGAATCGGAGGGCTATCTCGCGTTTTTCCTCGTCGTACCACTCTTGGGGTTCGCGCTCCTCGCGGTTCGCGGTTTCACCGCTCCCGTTCGAGGCGCGGTGCGCCTCGTTGTCCTCGTATTTTTGTCCGCCGGGATACTTGGCGTAGCGCATCGCTCTCGTGTACCCCATCTGGAGGTACTTCCGAGCCATGTCCATCCCCACGAAGTCGCCGTCCCGTTTGTACTGCTGGAACTGCTCGAAGATGGTCTCGGCGGACTCCTCGCCAGCGTCGAGGGTCTTGATGGTCCAGTTCGGCAGGAGTTCGCTCTTGTAAGGTTGGACCTTGAACGCGCCCTGCTCGCCCCGGCCGACCTCGTACTCCTCGGGATTCTCTCGAAAGTTCACGTCGTACTCGGGGTCGTCAGTCTCGGTGTCGCCGGAACCGGCGTCGGGGTCGGTCACGGGTAGACCGACGTGCTCGACTCACTCGAATTCGATGGCCTCCTTCGTCGTCACCTCGCCGAACAGGAAGTCCGAGTGTTCGACCGCGTACTCCTTGTGGTCCTCCTCGATGTAGCCCAGCGCGTCCTCCACGATGACGGGCCGGTAGTCCCGGAGGCCGGCGCTCCCGGCGGTGTGGAGGACACAGACGTTCGCCAGCGTCCCACAGAGGAGCAGGTCGTCGATGCCGTGCGTGTCGAGGTAGCCTTCGAGGTTCGTCCGGTAGAAAGCGTCGTAAGTGTGCTTTTCGACCACGTGGTCCTCGTCGCGCACGTCCAAGTCGTCGTGGAGTTTCGCGTCCCACGACCCCTCCACGACGTGTTCGCCCCAGCGGTCGAACTCGTCGTAGTAGTGGGCGTCCTCGAACTGCTCTGGGGGATGCACGTCTCGGGTGTAGACGACCGACGCGCCCTCCTCGCGCGCCGTCGAGACGACTTCGGTCACGTCCGCGAGGACTTGCTGGCTGGCAGGTGCGTAGAGGCTCCCTTCGGGGTGGCAGAAGCCGTTTTGCATGTCCACGACGACGACTGCGGTCGATGCTGGGTCGAAGCTCATATCTTGTCGTAGCGACGCACGGCCAAAAACGCTTTTCGAGGCCAGTCGCGCACAACCGGCCGAGCGGTCCTCTCGCCGTGAATCACGCCGAGAGCCGGTTAATTTCACCCGTCCATCAAGAGCTTTTTGAGCGTGTAGGCCTACGTAACGGTCACAGGAAATGCGCACGACAATCGCAATCGCGGTCGTTCTCATGCTCGTCGTCGCGGGCTGTTCGCAGGCCCCCGGCGCGGGGACGACGACCGATACGGACGTTAACACGACGACTCCGGACGCTGGGGCCGAGACCACCCAGTCGGGGTCGGACACCACCCAGTCGGAACGAGTCGTCAAGCCCGACGACCCGAAGACCGACGTTCTGGGTTGGGAAGCGGGCTACTGGTACAACGAGACCATCGCCGTGAACCCCAACGACGGGCTGAACGACTCGGAACTCGATAAGGTCGTCGCTCGCTCGATGGCCCGCGTCGAGCAGGTCCGGCAACTCGAATTCGAGGAGCGCGTTCCGGTCGAAATCCAGACGCGCGACGAGTTCCGGGAGAGTCGGTCGAATCGCTCGACGCCCGAGGACAGGCAACTGTTCGACAACGTGAAGTACGAATCGCTGTTCATGATAAACGAATCGACCGACTCCATCGCGGTGCAGGGCCAGAACTCCGGGTCGTCGGTCGGCGGCTACTACAGTCCGTCTCAGCAGAAAATCGTCGTCGTCTCCGAGAACGTTTCGACGCCGAAACTCGACGAGATTACGCTCTCTCAGGAGCTGTTCCACGCGCTTCAGGACCAGCAGTTCAACCTCTCGAGCTACGACCAGTCCACGCGCGAACTCCACAACGCCAAGGACGGCATCATCGAGGGCGACGGTAACTACGTCGATTATCTCTACTCCCAGAAGTGCAACAACGAGTGGAACGGCGACTGTCTGACCCCCGACTCCGGTTCGGGTTCGAGCAGTGGTCTCGCCAACATCGGACCGTACCTCATCAAGTTCCAGCCCTACAGTGACGGCCCGGCGTTCGTCAAGCAGATTCACCAGCAGGGCGGCTGGGAAGCGGTCAACGAGGTCTACCAGAACCCGCCGGCCAGCACCGAGCAGGTCATCCACCCCGACAAGTACGGCGAGGACACCCCCGCCAACTTCTCCATCGAGAACAAGGCCACCAACGGCTGGGAGCGCCTCAAACTCGATGGTCGGCCGAACTACGGGAGCGTGGGCGAAGCCGGCATGCTTGCGATGTTCATGTACCCCTACTACCCGAGTCAGGGTCAGGAGCAAATCATCCCCGCTCGGGACTTCTTCAACATGAAGCAGGGGTCCAACCAGTTACAGGAGTTCGACCCGCTGAACTACAACAGCAGTTACTCGACCGGTTGGGACGGCGACAAACTCGCGGTCTACACCAACGACGACGCCGCGACTAACGAGACCGGCTACGTCTGGAAGTCGGTCTGGGACTCCCAGCAGGACGCCGAGGAGTTCGTGGAGGGCTACCGCAAAGTCCTGAAGTACAACGGTGCGAAGAAGGTTGACGGTCGCACGAACACGTGGAAGATTCCGGCGGACAAGGAGTTCAACGACGCCTTCTACGTCGAGCAGAAGGGCGACACGGTGGTCATCGTGAACGCACCGTCCGTCTCGGAACTCTCGAACGTCCGCGAGGGCGCGGCACCGGAGCAGTAATCGCGGTTCCCGTTTCGCGGTTCTCGTTTTTTGGTGCGCTTCGACGCGACGAGAAACGTAACTGTTTCTTAGACACTTCTATACAATTCCGAGACGAATATTTTTGTTCCCGTCTAGTAACTCGACGGACGGCTTTCGAAACTCCGCCCGCTCGAAGCGTTCCCTCGGCTCTCTCGTTCGACCTGCAAGCGGGAACTTTTTCGCTCCAGCGAGAGAACGTCCCGTCATGACTCTCCCGAGGTGGTGGCGGTGAGCGACCGATTCGACGTACTGTCGGAGGAGGCCATCGGCGACGGAACGGCCACCGACGCCTACTTTCTGCGGACCGAGGAGACCCTCTCTGCGGCCGACCGGAACCCGCGCGTGGTCGCCGAGATTACGCAGGACCAGTTCCCGACCGGCGAGTTCGACCTGCTGGCGGGCCTGAAAGACACCGCCCGACTCCTCGAAGGCCTCCCCATCGACGCCGACGCGATGCGCGAGGGCCAGTTGTTCGACGGCGGGCCGGTGATGCGAATCGAGGGCGATTACCTCGATTTCGCCCGGTACGAGACCTCGCTGTTGGGATTCCTCTCCCACCAGAGCGGGGTCGCCACCGCTGGCCTCGAAACGCGGCGGTCGGCACCCGACTCGTCGGTCCTGAGTTTCGGCGCGCGCCACGTCCACCCGTCAATCGCGCCGATGGTGGAGCGCGGCGCGCTCATCGCGGGCCTCGACGGCTTCTCGCACGTCGCGGCGGGCGAAGTGCTGGGCAGAGAGGCCAGCGGGACCATGCCCCACGCGCTGGTCATCGCCTTCGGCGACCAAGAGGAGGCGTGGAAGGCCTTTGACGAGGCAGTCGCGCCCGAGGTCCCCCGCATCGCCATCTGCGACACCTACTCCGACGAGAAGGACGAGAGCATCCGCGCCGCAGAAGCTCTTGGCGACGCCCTCGACGGGGTTCGTCTCGATACCACGAGTTCCCGCCGCGGCGACTTCCGCCACATCATCCGCGAAGTCCGCTGGGAACTCGACGCCCGCGGCTACGAGGACGTGGAAATCTTCGTCAGCGGTGGCCTCGGTCCCGAAAACCTCCGTGAACTCCGGGACCTCGCCGACGGGTTCGGCGTCGGCGGCCACGTCAGCAACGCCGACCCGCTTGACTTCGCGCTCGACATCGTGGAACTCGACGGCGAACTCGTCGCCAAGCGCGGCAAACTCTCGGGCAAGAAGCAGGTCTTCCGGACGCCCGATGGGGGCCACCATGTGGGCCTCGCGGACCGCGCCGACCCCGAAGGTGGCGAGGCCCTCCTCGAACCCCTCATCCGGGACGGCGAAATCGTCCGGGAGTTCGACATCGACGAGGCCGCCGAGCGCGCGCTGGACGACGCCGAGGCGGTCGGGTTCCGAGAGGAAGCGTAGCTGTTTCGCTGTCGGTCGTGGCGTTTTCGGAAAGTACGGAAAAATCCTGCGTTAGAGTTCTTCGACCGTGCCCTCAGGTTCGCGCTCGCTGAAGACCTGCCCGTCGAACAGCGTCACCATCACGTCGTCGTCCTCCCACGCGCCCTTGGGAAGGTTGGCCTTTCGGCAGGTTCGGTCGAGGTACTCGAAGACGCTCCAGTTGTTCTCGATGGGAACCGTCGGGTACATCCACGCCTGTTCTCCTCGGCCCTCGATGGCGACGCCGTGGGTACCGAGTTCGATGTCGTCTACCGGATTCTCCGAGAACTCGGTGTCACGGACGACGCAGACCGAGATTTTCAGGTTTGGAAGTTCGGCCTCCTCGACCTCGGAGCCACACGAGGTGTCGCTGGCGGCGCTGATGGCCGAGTCTACGATGAGGTGGCCGAGTTGGTCCGTACCTTCGTACGCCCCGTCACACCCCCGGAGTCGGCCGCGTCCTCGGGTGGACGCGAGCCGGACGAACACACCGGTTCGCGCGTAGAAGGCCTCGCGCATGCTACCGGGCTGTTCGCGTTGCCCGTTGATGACGTAGGATTCGACGGATTCGCGTGCGAGTTCTACGGCCCGCGTACCATCCTCGTAGGAAAGAGTTACTGCCTGAGCCTGTGCCATACACAATCCCCTAAGCCCGGAAGTACCTTCAAGTCTTCCCTTCAATACTAAACACGGAAATGTCCCACTACGTTTCACGTGGGAGAGATTATCACGGGGTAACGAGGGCCTCTCGCCCGCGTAATCTCGGATTTCGCCACTTTTGGCCCCGCCTCACCGAACCGCTTAAACCCGGCGGGGCGCTACAGTCGGTTGGCAGAGGGAGCCGGGTTCCCGCGAGCCTGTCGGCGACGCCGGCGGGCACGTGAGGAAAGTCCCCCCACCGTCCGGGCAGGCGACCGGACGCAAGTCCGGAGCGGGAGACCGCTGGCTCTGGAACAGAAACGAGACCCCTCTCCGGGACCGATGAGGTGCGCGAACCCGAACCGACAACGGCTCACGCCGAGTAAAGGAACGGGGAGCTAACCCACCGAGGACGACGTGGCAAGGCCACGCTTGTGGCTACGCCACGCGAACGGAGAGAACGGATGGAACGGCGAATCCTCGCTGGTGCAAGTCCGTGCGGATTAGGTAGCCCGGACGACTGCGCGGACGCTCAGCCGAATACTCGGAAGAACAGAAGGGGGCTTACTCCCCTCAGCCACATTCTACCCGACTAGCGGACGCTCTCGCGCTTTCGTCGTCTGTGTCGCTTCGCTCGTCTCCTCGGTGCGGTTCCCGCGTGCTACCCCAACACGACGACCAGCAGTCCGAGTCCGACCAGTATCTCTGCCGCGAGGACCGTCACTGCGGCCCCGATTTTGACGGCGTTCGTTTTCGGCCCGGTCTCGAAGGCGCTCATTGAGCGTGATTTGGGGGTCTTTCACAATAAGTCGGACACACAGTTAGACATTGTTCGCGGTTACGACCGGTTCGTAACGCAATGAACGCTCGTGAACCGTTTCACGAAACCGGAAACGTGAGCTTTCTCGGAGAGAAAGGGCCACTTTCGCCGACCTTAACAACTGAATCGGAGTAAGTTATTAATAACTCTTACCTGAAGCGGTTTCTCTGACAGTGCAATTAATAACTACTGAGTGACTATCTACAGCTAATGACGACAGCAGAGCGCGACGAGCGCGAGCGGACGGTTCGACTCTCGGTCCCCGAGATGGACTGTCCCTCTTGCGCAGGAAAAGTAACCGGGAGCGTCGAACGACTCGACGGCGTGCGCGAGACCGACCCTGCCCCGACGACTGGCACGCTCGCAGTTACCTACGACGCCGAGGAGACCGACGCTGGCGACATCCGAGAGCGCGTCGAGGCCGCCGGGTACGCAGTCGAGTCGAGCGACGGCGAGGACGAACTCGGCCTGTCGGTCCCCGAGATGGACTGTCCGTCCTGCGCCGGGAAAGTCGAGAACGCCCTCGAAGGTGTCGAGGGCGTCGCGTCCTTCGAGACGCGCCCGGCGACCGGCGAGGTCCGCGTGGCCGGCGACGCCGACCGCGAGCGAGTCGTCGCGGCCATCGAGAGCGCAGGCTACGAAGTCGAGAGTGCGACCGGAGACGAGGGCGGTCCGGACGTGGCCGGGCCGAGCGACGTCTGGACGAGTCCTCGGGCGCTCAAGACGTGGGCCGGGGCCGGGTTCATGGTCGTCGGTCTCCTGCTGGAGTTCTTCCTGACGAGCGCCGACGCGCTCCTGTTCTCGGCGGTCGGGCGCGAGTTCCACCTCTCGGCGGTCCTACTTCTGCTGTCGGCCGGAATCGCCGGACAAGAGATTCTCCGGAACGGCTACTACTCGGCGAAGAACTTGAGTCTGGACATCGACCTGCTGATGGGGACCGGCGTCGTCTCTGCGGTCGCGGTCGGTCTCTACTTCGAGGCCGCGACGCTCGCGGTGCTGTTCAGTATCGCGGAACTCCTCGAACGCTTCTCGATGGACCGCGCGCGCAACTCGGTCCGGGAGTTGATGGACCTCTCGCCCGACACCGCGACCGTCAGGCGCACGGACGCCGACGGGGCGACGACTGAGGAGACCGTCCCGGTCGAGGAGGTCGGCGTCGGCGAAACCGTGGTCGTCCGGCCCGGCGAGAAGATTCCGGTGGACGGCCGGGTGCTGGAGGGAACCAGCGCGGTGAATCAGGCCCCAATCACGGGCGAGAGCGTCCCTGTGGACAAGTCCGAGGACGACGAGGTGTACGCCGGGACTATCAACGAGGAGGGCTACCTCGAAGTCGAGGCCACCGCCGAGGCCGACGAGACAACGCTCTCGCAGGTCATCGAGTTGGTCGGGGACGCCCAGCGCGACCGGACCGACCGCGAGCAGTTCATCGAGAAGTTCGCGGCCTACTACACGCCCATCATCGTGGCTGGCGCACTCGTGACCGCGTTCGGCCCGCCTCTGCTGTTGGGCGGCGAGTTCCGCGAGTGGTTCGTCCGCGGCCTGACCCTGCTGGTGGTGGCTTGCCCCTGCGCGTTCGTCATCTCGACGCCCGTCTCGGTGGTCTCGGGGGTCACCAGCGCGGCCCGGAACGGCGTCCTCGTGAAGGGCGGCCCGCACCTCGAATCCATGGGCGCGGTCGAAGCAGTCGCCTTCGACAAGACCGGGACGCTGACCGAGGGCGAGTTGGCCGTGACCGACGCGGTCCCGCTGAACGGCAACGACGAGGAGGATTTACTGGGATGCGCCCACGACCTCGAACGTCGGAGCGAACATCCGATTGCGCAAGCAATTGTAGAGCATGCTCACGGCACCAGCAACCCCCACGACGAACACGGGGAGGACCGCCCCATCGAGAACTTCGAGAGTCTGACCGGGAAGGGCGTCCGCGCGGACCTCGGCGGCGTGACCCACTACGCCGGCAAGCCCGCGCTGTTCGCGGAGTTGGGCTTCGACCTTGAACACGTCCACCTGAGTACCGACGGCGGGCAGGTCGTCGCCGACGCCGCCGAGAGCAAGTGCGACGACCGCGAGGACTGCCTCGACCTGCTGGCCGACGTGGTGCCCCGGTTCCAGCGCGAGGGCAAAACGGTCGTCCTCGTCGGCACCGAAGACCAGTTGGAGGGCGTGCTGGCCATCGCCGACGAGGTTCGGCCGTCCGCGCGCGAGACGGTCTCCCGATTGCAGGACTGGGGCGTCGAGTGCGTCATGCTCACCGGCGACAACGAGGGCACGGCCCGCGCCGTCGCCGAGGAGGTCGGCGTGGACGACTACCGGGCGGAACTCCTCCCCGAGCAGAAGGTCGAAGCGGTCGAAGACCTCACCGAGCGACACGGCACCGTCGCCATGGTCGGCGACGGCGTGAACGACGCCCCGGCGCTGGCCGCCGCCACGGTCGGCGTGGCGATGGGCGCGGCAGGGACCGACACCGCCATCGAGACGGCAGACATCGCGCTGTTGGGCGACGACCTCCGGAAGGTGCCTTACCTCTATCGCCTCTCGCGGAAGGCCAACGCGGTCATCCGCCAGAACATCTGGGCCAGTCTCGCAGTCAAGGCCGTGCTTGCGGTCGGCGCTCCTCTTGGACTGGTCTCGGTGGCGATGGCGATTCTGGTCGGCGACATGGGCATGAGTCTGGGCGTGACCGGCAACGCGATGCGACTGGCGAGAGTCGAACCCGAAGAATAGCGCAAGAAATTGCCGAACTAACCTTCGACTCTTACCTCTTCGGACCCCTCGCCGTCGTTTTCCACCTCGGAGTCAAGGCCAGCCGCTTTACGGCGTTCTTTTAGTTCTTCGACTGTGATACCACGACGGTTTGCTACGGATTCGAGGACTTCTTCTTGGCTGTGATGGGGGTCTTCCGGTGGGTCAACGACGTGGTGATTCATACGTATCATTACTTAACCTATCCAAATAAGCGTTCGGACGACTCTACTATTGACGACGGTGGGGCAAGCCCTACCTTATGGTGCTCGAACTCTACTTGCCCCTGTCGAACTTGGAGAAGATATGCTCGATTCGAATCGTCTACAAAAACATCTCGGCAGTATTCCATCGTCGCGTGAATGCGTTCTGACGGCGGGTATCTCTCGTTCAGCACATCGTAGTTGACACCCGCTGGCGGTGTTGCGAGCCAAACTTTCTCTTTCTCACCGTTTGGATACACGTCAATGTGAAATCCATCTCCCGTTGCTGGATTCCACTCAAAAGCGCTGTGTCCGTTGTGGTCAAATCGAGCAACGTCTTTGAGTACGAGCTTTCCATCTTCTCTTCGGTGGCTTGCCTGCTGAAGTCGGACGGTAAACTTAGTGGGACGTTTCCAATTATCAACTCCATAGTAGCAGTAGAGTAGTTCCTCGGTTTCCCCCGAGTGAGAGGGAAATACCAATGGGTCGTCGAAGTCGATGTCCGACATCAGCTATTTCGACTCATTTCCTGCTGAAAAACATATCGAATCTTAGATGGAAAGAGGAACCTTATTCCTCAAAAATCGGATGTGACTCCTGAACTTCTGCAATTAACTCCGTCACGTCGTCGTCAGCTTCGTCGTCGGGCGTCAGCGGACGCTTGCCGTCGAAGGTCTCGTGGACCTCGGCCACGCTGGACGAGAGGGTGTCGAGACCGTACCCGCCTTCGAGGACGAACGCGAGCGCCGAACCCATCTCGTCGGCGAGGTCCCGCACGCGGTCGGTCAGCATGCCGTAACCCTCCGTCGAGACCCGCATCCGGGAGATGGGGTCGTGGCGGTGGGCGTCGAACCCCGCGCTGACGAGCAGGAGGTCCGGGTCGAAGTCCCGGAGGGCGGGTCGAATCAACTCGTCGAAGGTGTCGCGGTACTCGGGGTCGCCAGCGCCCGCCGGGAGCGGGACGTTGAGGGTGGTGCCCGCGCCCTCGCCCTCGCCGGTCTCTCCGATGTCGCCCGTGCCGGGATAGAGGCCCTCCTCGTGAAGCGAGGCGTAGAACACGTCGCCGGCGTCGTAGAAGATGTCTTGGGTCCCGTTGCCGTGATGCACGTCCCAGTCGAAGATGGCGACCGACTCGGCATCCCGGTCGTCGGCCTCGATGACGTGGCGGGCCGCGACTGCGGCGTTGTTGAAGAAGCAAAAACCCATCGCGTCGTCTTCGACGGCGTGGTGGCCCGGCGGTCGGCCGAGCGAGAAGGGGGTGTTCCGACCGTCCTCGCCGTCGAGGGCGGCCTCGGCGGCCCAGCAGGCCAACCCGGCCGACTGGAGCGCGGCCTCCCACGTCGCTCGGACCGCCACGGTGTCGGGGTCCCAGTTCCCGCCACCCGACTCGCAGAACTCGCGGAACTCCGCGACGTAGTCGGTGTCGTGGACCGCTTTCACGCAGTCAGCGGTCGCTGGGTCGCCATCGACGTATTCGACGCCGTGCTTTCGCGCCAGTCCTTCCCTGATGGCGCGGAGTCGGTCGGGGTTCTCGGGATGGCGCTCGCCGGTATCGTGGGCGAGACACTCCTCGCTGTAGCCGAAGTTCATGTATTTAAGCGTAGGTGGCTCTCGACTGCGGGGGAGATTCGGGAGTCGATAGCACGTCTATCATTGGAACGTAACGGAATTTAATCGCTTCGCTCCCGTCGGGGGCGGTGCCGGCGTCTCCGACCCGAACCGGGAGTCACTCGAACAACTTGAAGTACGTCTCGATGTCCTCGGCCTTGACCGTTCGCCGGTCGGCGTGGCGCGCGAGGGTGGCCGCGGCTTTGGCCACGTTGTCGGCGTAGTCCTCGAGGATGTCCGCCAGCGCGATGCGGGCGTCCATCGCCACCCGATAGCTGTCGTCGATTTCCAGTCGCGCGATGCGGTCCACGGGCGCGACGGGGAGTTCGAGGTCGCTCTTGTCCACGACCTGCTCGACGCCGAAGTCCTCGCTCATCAGGGTCTTTCGCCCGTCGGCCGTCGCGTGTTCGGCGGCGTCCTTGGCGAGGTCCGCGCCGTGGTTCTGAATCCGGCGCGCTAACTCCTCTGCGGCGTCCGCGCTGACTCGAAGTTCGTCTGCATTCCGCCTGATAATCGTGTCTACCGGAGCAAACGGCAACTCGACGCTCATGTTCCAACCCGCGAATCTCGCGCCCTTAGTTCTTTCCGAAGCGTCTTTCGAGGCACCTGCTCCCGTTTCGGACGGTTTTGCCGCTTCTCCGCAAACTCGGTCACTGGGGTCTGTCGTCGGAGTGTACGCCGGTCCTCGTCTACTCGACTCCGAATCCTGATTCGCCGCACCGGCGTGAGGCGGTTGTCTGATAGTTGCGGGGCGGTCATGGTGCTGGTTACGGTCGCGCGCGGTAGATTCCACAGAGGGAGGACTACCCACCTACCTCCTCTCTGCAAACACCTCGGTTCGCAGAAAACTCCTCTGGACCATCTAAACTGGGTTTAGAAATGAGGGTGTTTCTAAGAGATACACAAATAATTCCCAAATATATCTAAATATTCCTTTACGGCACTAATCCGCCCCGAACTGCCAGCAGACATAACCGTCTCGCTACCCAATACCACGCCATGTCGGACGACAATCCTCACGAGCGAGACACCGAGATGGCCGAGGAGAAGCGAGCGCCCGGCGAGGAAGAGGAGACCGACGAAGACGAGGCCGAAGCCGAACAGGCCCGCGAGGACGAACTCGAAGACGAGACCCGCGTCGAGCAGGACGAGGAGCGCGAGGACGCCGCTGGCGAGCAGGAGAACGCGGACAATCACCGCGACGAAGAACCGTTCGAGAGCTGAAACAACCGCCGAGAGGTCAGAACACGTCGTCGGCGTCGAGCGTCCCGTCGCGCAGTTCGCCGCGCGCGGTCACTTTCTCGCCGAGGGTCACGTCGGCGCTGGACTCGACGCTGACGGTCTCGTCGCCGTCGTCCAGAATAATCGGGTCGCCCGCCTGAACGACGGTGCCCGTGAACTCGACTTGCTCGCCGGTCGCTTCCGTCCCGCCGTTGCTTGCGGTCTCGGCAGTGCTGGCCGCGGCCCCGCCGCCGTCGCCACCGAAGGAACCGAGGCCCGTGCTGTCGCTTCCGGCGCTCGCGGCGTCGTCGCCTCCGCTGGCGTTCGACCCCGCCGAGGGGTCGGCCTCGCCGAGGACGGTCACGGTGGACTGCCACCCCGCAGAGCCTTCGATGTCGTCTTTCCACCCGTCCTGAATCTCGACGTCGGCCAGTTGCACCTCGTCGCCCGGCGCGATGTCCTTGTCGGCTTTCTCGCCCCACAGCGCCACTCGGATGTCCCCGGTGTCGTCCTGCACGCGGATGTTCCGGACTTGGCCCTCCGAGCCATCGTCGCGGTCGAAGGTGCGCTTGTCTTGGGTCTCGCGCACGACGCCGCCGATGTCCACCTCGTCGCCGATTTCGAGGCCGTCGATGTCCGCCGTCTCGGGGACGTACTCGACGTCCTCGTCGATTTCTTCGACTGCACCGCGGTTGCCCACGTGGAGTTCCAGACTCCCGTCGCGCTCCCGGACGTAGCCGTCCACGACTTCGACCGAGACGCCGGGGTCGAACTCGTCGGCGTGTTCGGTGCGCTCGTCCCAGAGGGTCACCCGGATGCGACCGGTCGAATCGCCGAGTTTGAGGTTGGCGACCTTGCCCTCGGACCCGTCGTCGCGGTCGAAGGTCCGAATCTCGTCGGTGTCCAGTACCTTCCCGCGGAGGTTCACGTCGGAGAGACCCAGCGAGAGGTCCTCGACGTTGTAGGTGTCCTGTACCTGTACGTCGATGTCGGTCTCGGCGTCGGGTTCGGCGTCGTTGACGTTGACCTCGACGCCGTTGTACCCCTCCTTGGGTCGGCCCGCGATTCGGAGTACGTCGCCGACTTCCAGTTCTTCCTCGCCAGCGTCGGCCTGCTTGTCCCAGAACGTGATTCGAATCGACCCGGTTTCGTCTGCGACCTCGACGTTGAGGACTCGGCCGTCGTCGCGGTCCTCGTCGTCGCGCTCGAAGGTCCGCACGTCGCCGACGCCGACGACCTTGGCGACGAACTTGACTTCCTCCATTCCGGGTTCGATGTCGGCGATGCTCTCGACTTCCCCACCTTCCTCGTCTAACTCGTGGGCGATGAGCATCGCGGCCGTCTCCTCGTCGGCGAGACCGCCCATCTGCTCTACCTTCTCCTCGACCGCCTCGCGGAACTCCTCCAGCGACACGTCGGCGTCGAGGTCGGCGTAAACGTCCTCTATCGCGCCCATTGTTTTTCTCGAAAACTGGTTGTGGGTGCTGGTGTATGTCTGTGTCGGTACGCCATCGTGAGGAGGTTTCGTCCCGTCTTCGGATATAAACGCTCGGCCGCTATCTGGTTCTACTCGGAGTCGGCGGTCGTGGTCGCCCCGGCCGTCGTTGCTGTCGCGGTTGCCGCGGTCGTGACGGTCTCGGCCTCGCCCATCGCTTGGTGGACCACGCGAACCTCTGCTGGCAGTCCGTCCTCGAACGAGGCGGTGGCCTCGTAGTCGATTTCCACGATACACTGGGCGCAGGCCCCGGCCTCGTCTTTCTGCATCGAGGCCACGGTCAGTTCCAGCGTCCCGGTCTCGGGGTCGTAGCCCGCGTCGGCGAGTTCGGCCACGTAGCAGGCGTTCGACCCCGAAATCGTCCCGGTGACGCTGACGGACCCGCTCTCCGCGTCGAAACCGACCTCGGCCTCGTTGGTCGGCTGACCGCACCCGGCGTCGGTGAGTTCGAACGTCGTGCCCGCGAGCGTCGGCGGCCGTGTCGTTGTCGTCGTCTCTCGCTTTGCAGTGGTCCCGGTGGTGGTCTCGTCCACGCCGCCGGCGGCCTCCTCGTACTGACTCAGACACCCACCGAGAGACGCGGTACCGAGTATCGCACCGAAGTTTGCGAGTAGTTTTCGTCGCTCCATACAGAGCGCCACGACGCGCAGTTTCAAATATATCGCGGATGGAAAAATTGTTATTTGTCCTTGCGTCGCTGTGCCACTGCGTAATCAGACCGTAACCCCTATTAATGGAACCGGCATACGTAGAGATGAGTCCTGATAGGGTAGTGGACTATCCTCTTGGCTTGCGGAGCCAGGGACCGGAGTTCAAATCTCCGTCAGGACGTTTCTGCCGCGACGCAACACCGCGAGAGCCTTCCATGGCTCTCGCAACTCTGCGTCGCGGAAACTCCATCGCGGAGATTTGAGCAGACGAGTCGCACGCCCGGACCGTCTCGGCGAGTTCAAATCTCCGTCAGGACGTTTCTGCTGTAACCAACCGACGAGCGACGGGTATTTCTCTAATCCCGAAGGACCCTTCCCCGCCGACCCCGAACCTCCGAACAGATGAGAGACCACCTCCGGGCCGGTATCGCCATCTACAACGACGGCGAGTTCCACGCGGCCCACGACGCGTGGGAGGAGTATTGGCTCGGCCTCGAACCTGAGACCGACGACGAGCGGTTCCTCCACGGCCTCATCCAGTTCACCGCGGCGGTCCACCACGCCCAGCACGCCAACTGGGAGGGCGTCCGGGGTCTCGCCGAGAGCGGTGCAGACTACCTCGCTGGCCT
This sequence comes from Halorussus lipolyticus, assembly GCF_029338375.1. Taxonomy (NCBI): domain Archaea; kingdom Methanobacteriati; phylum Methanobacteriota; class Halobacteria; order Halobacteriales; family Haladaptataceae; genus Halorussus; species Halorussus lipolyticus. The sequence continues at coordinate 2,780,843 of NZ_CP119804.1, forward strand.
CCCGGCGGACTACCGCGCGGTCAACGTCGGCGAGGTCCGGGCCTACCTCCGAGCAGTCGCCGCAGACCCCGAACACGTCGAGCGCGTTGCACCGCCGAAACTGACCTACGAGGACACCGCGCTCCTCGCCGAGGACCTGCGATTCGAGGCCAGCGCGGTCGTCGCCGAGGTACTGGCCGAGGAGTACGGCTACGACGAGGAAATCATCGAGAAGGCAATCGACTACGCCCGCGACGACCTCGATTCCGAACAGGCAACTAGCCAGTTCGTCACGTTCGTCATGGACTTCGCGCGCGACGCCGCTAATCGCGGAATCATCTTTCAGCGAATGGAGGGTGCGGTGGGAAAACGCGACCACAAAGAAGAGGACGTAGACGGACTGTTCGACTGACGATTAGGGCTTGCTCTCGGGCGGATGCTCGTCGTACTCAGCGTTGGGGAACTCCGCGGAGTTGTCCTGCGGGTCGTAGCCCAGCACTTCCTTGGCGCGCTCGATGGAGTAGTATTTCCGGTCGTTGTCCGAGATACCGTAGACGATTTCGTAGTCGTAGTCGGCCTTGAGACACCGGTCGAACAGGTGGGCGCAGTCTCGGTGGGAGAGCCACATGGCCTGTCCTCGCTCGTAGTCCTTCGGCGGGTGGTTCTTGGTCAGGTTGCCGATGCGGACGCAGACGACGCTCAGGCCGTGTTCGTCGTGGTAGTACCGACCCAGAATCTCGCCGGTCGCCTTGCTCACGCCGTAGAGGTTGCTCGGCCGCGGGAGTTCCTCGCCGTCGAGTTTGAACTCGTCGTGGGGCCGATACATCTCGGGAGTGCGCTCGTCGGTCTCGTAGTTCCCGACCGCGTGGTTCGACGAGGCGAACGCAATCTTCTCGACGCCCTCGTCTTTGGCGGCCTCCAAGACGTTCCGGGTGCCGTCGATGTTGTTGTTCAAGACGCTGTTCCACGGGGCCTCTGGGCGCGGGTCGCCAGCGAGGTGGACGATGGCACCGACGCCCTCGACGGCCTCGCGGACGGCCTCCTCGTCGGTAATGTCGGCGACCACGAACTCGTGGTCGGTGTCGCGGGTCGGCGGGTCTCGGTCGAGCAGTCGCCAGTCGTACTCGCCCGAGAGGTCCGAGAGGATGGCCTGCCCGACGCGGCCTTCCGCGCCCGTAAGCAGGACTGGGTCGTCCATTCAGGTTGAGAGAGGGAATGGGATGATAAGTAAGGTACGATTCGTCCGAAGGCCGGTCCGCAGAGTCGTCGCTCTCGGTCGCGTGAAAAATCGAGATGAAGAAGAACGGGACGACAGACCGGGAGTTATGCCAGTCGCGCGAACGCCAGATTGCCGCTGATGTTCTTGATGTAGACCTGCACCACGTCGCCCTCTTGGGCACCGGGCACGAAGATTGTGTACTTGCCCTTCTCGGCCACGCCGTCGCCCTTGCGACCCGTGCCGGTGATTTTGACCTCGTAGGTGCTTCCCTCCTCGACGGCCTCGCGGTTCTGGTTCTGGCTGGAGGTCGAACGCTTAGTCACGGGCCGGAAGGCACCACACGCGTCACACCGGAGCATCAGGTTGCGGTTCTCGCGGACGAGGCGGGTGTCCGGCAGGCCACACTCCGAACAGAGGACGAACTCCTGCACGTAGCTATCCAAGGCGGCGTCGAAGTCCGAACCGGAGAAGGTCCCGTTGTACCGGGCGCGGCCGTCTTCGAGTTTCCCGTTGGTACCGAGTTCGCGCTGGAGCGCGCTGTGGACGTGTTCGATGTCGCGGCCGAGTGCGTCGGCGATGTCGCCGAGGTTGGTGAGTCGCGTGAACGCGCCGTCCTTCTGTGCGTTGGAGTCCGGGTAACTGAATCGGTCGCCTTCGCCTTCGAAGTCCGGTGTCGCGTCCATCGCTCGGTCGAGGTTAGATGTGTAGTCCATAGGCGAATCAGGTGTTGGACATTAAAAGGCGTTCCGTGTTTGGGAGAGACACGGCCCGGTCGGAGGGGTCCCACGGCGGGACACGGACGACGATGCCCGACCGGGCGGCTTTTTTCCCCGGCGCGCGTCGTCTCGGTCATGACTGCCACCGACCCCACCGACCGCGATTCGGCCTGTTTCGAGGCCGGAATCAAGTTCGGCGCGCTCTACCACCAGTTCGCGGGCACGCCGGTCAGTCCCGACTCCGCGCCGAGTCTCGAAACCGCCATCGAGGAGTCCATCGAGAACCAACCCTTCTGCGAGTCCGTGACCGTCGATATTCTGACCGAGAAGTTGGAAGCGGAGATAGACCATGGGTACACCGAACTCACGGGCCGGTTCATGGAGGTCGAAATCGTCGTGGACCACGAGGACGTCGAAGTCCGCACCCGGATGGAGATGGAGGACGGCTATCCGCTGATGAAAGTCGAGTCCGTGAGCGAGAAATAGAGTTCCTAAAAAATCCAATTTCTATATTTAGGAATTGTATTTCGTTCTCTGTGGACCCCACAATCACGCTACAGTCAGAGTTTCCCTGTCAGTAGCCGTCACGAAGCTAGCTACTGCTTGAGCGAAGGAGTCACCGCAAACCGCCCCGCACAGCACCGCAGACCGCAACCGCACCGCGCCCCGTACCTCCCCGCCCGACTCGCACCTGTCGGCGCTCGTCGGGCGCGTCCCGTGGATTGTCGAATCGAGCGACGACGTTCGAGACCCCAGTTCCGGCTTCGGCTTCAAACACGACGCTCTCGAAACCCAAATCCACCGCCTACAAGTCCGAACCCACCGTCTCGTCGAGTATGAACCTCCGTGAATCGACGTGGACTGAGGCCGACGCCGCCGAAACCGACCTCGCGCTCCTCCCGGTCGGAAGCACCGAACAGCACGGTCCCCACGCGCCGCTCGGAACCGACGTGGTGACCGCCGAGGAGGTCGCCGAGGAGGCCGCCTCCACCTACGATGGCGAGGTCGTCGTCGCGCCCCCAATCCCGGTCGGCGTCGCCGAGGAGCATCGCCAGTTCACCGGCACGCTCTGGGTCAGCCCCGACACCTTCCGCGATTACGTCCGCGAGACCGTCGCCAGCCTCGCTCATCACGGCTGGGACCGGGTGGTACTGGTCAACGGCCACGGGGGCAACGTCGGCGCGCTCCGGGAAGTCGCGGGAACCATCGTCCGCCACGACACAGCCTACGCCGTCCCGTTCACGTGGTTCGAGGCCGTCGGCGACCACAGCGGAGACATGGGCCACGGCGGCCCGCTCGAAACCGCGATGCTCCGGCACGTCGCCCCCGAGTTGGTGCGCGAGGACCGCATCGAGGAGGCCCGCGAGGGCGCAAGCGACGGGTGGGGTGAGTGGGTGAGCTACGCGAATCTGGCCTACGACTCGGCCGAGTTCACCGAAAACGGCGTCGTGGGCGACCCCGCGGAGGGGTCAAAAGAGCGCGGCGAGGACTTGCTGGCGCTAGCCGGCGAGGCGCTGGTGTCGCTGTTGGAGGCGGTCGAATCGCGTGACGTGACGCTCCCGCCCCACAAGTAGCGGCGGACGAGCGATTCCGTCTCGGTGGACTTACTCGGCCGGTTCGGCTTCTTCGGCGTCCGCGTCGTCGGCGTCCCCGTCGCCTTCGGATTCGTCGGTTTCGGCCTCGTCGGCCTCGCTCTCGTCCGCTTCGGCCTGCAGTTCTTCGAGGGTGTTCTTGAGACCCGGCACCGTACTGGCGAGGTCCCCGACCTGTTCCTTGGCGTCCTCGATGTCGGCGATGGCCTCCTCGACCCGGCCGATTTCGGCTTCGAGGTCGTCGGCCTCCTCGAAGGCGTCGGCGCGCTCGCCCATCATGTACCACTTCTTGGCGTCCCGGAGGTGGTCGGCGGCGTCCCCAGCGTCGAGGGCCGACCGGAGCGCGTTGAGCGCGCCGAGGGTGTTGTCGGCCTCGACGTTCCAGATGTCGTCGGTGTCGGGTAGGGCCTCGCTCGCCTGCTGAAGGCTGGCCTCCACGTCCTCGCGGACCTCGCTTGCGGCCTCGCCGAATAGCTCGTCCTCGTCGAGTGTCGATTGGCTCATACGTTTCCGTTTGGTGCCGGACCTTTTAAAACCATGCCCGAAACCGGAAGTGAAACCCCGCTACTCGCCGGGGACCACCCGAGCCAAATCGAAAGCAACGACCCGATTGGCAGTCCGGACCGAAAACGCTCACCGGGAAGCATCCAATCGGGAACCCCGGCGACGCCCGCGACGGGATTCGCCTCGGGGCGAATACTTATCAGCGACGAGAGGAAATGTAACGATATGGAAGACATTTTCGTCGGACGACTCATGTCCTCGCCAGTCGAGACAGTCTCCCCGGACACGGAGGCCCACGTCGCCGCCGAGCGGATGATAGACGAAGGCATCGGGTCGGTCATCGTCACCGACGACGAGGGCGTCCTCGCGGGCATCCTCACCGCCACCGACTTCGTTCACATCGCGGCCGAACAGCGGTGGGCTACCGACGCGACGGTCGAGGCCTACATGACGACTGACGTGACGACCACCGACGCCAACGCCGAGGTCCGGGACATCGCCGACCTGATGATAGAGGAGGGCTTCCACCACGTCCCGGTCGTGGACGACGACGAGGGCGTCGTCGGCATCGTCACCACGACCGACATCACGGCCTACATGTCCCACGTCCAGACACCGAGTCCGTCGTAGCCTCCTCGGTTTTTCGACCCACAGCGAGCAATTTTCGACGTAGCGCACTCCTCGACTACCGACAGGTTTCGCTCGGCGACCCAACCACCCGCCTTGGCGGACTGAAAGTGCGAGGGCTTTCGAGGACACTGCGCGCGAGGACTTTCGAGACCTCGATTACGATTCCAACAACTTTCCCGAATGCCCTACTTCAAAGGGGCCATACGCCTTATTCGATTTCACGGCGTAGCCCCGTCATGACCGAATCTGGCGACGATAGCCGCGAGATGGGACTCGAACTCGGCGACCTGAAAGACGACCTGCGAGACGCCGACTACCCCCTCGACGCCGAGGAGCTAATGGAACAGTACGGCGACTACGAAATCGGCCTCCCGGACGGCGAGGAGAGCTTTCGGGAGGTCATGGTCACGGGCGGCGACGAGACCTTCCAGTCGGCCGACGAGGTGGAGCAGGCCATCCTGAACCGGGTCAGTGCCGACGCCGTGGGCCGCGAGGGCTACTCCGACCGCGGGGCCGGCAACGAGGGCGAGAACACGGACGAATCGTTCTAGGAAAACGTCTTGTTTTGTGTGGCTATACTCAATCCGGGCGGTTTCGGCAGTATAGCCGCGGATACGTTTTCGAAAGCCCCCAGTTCGCTCGCCACCGGCAGACATTCCTGCTCGGCCTGCGGCCTGCGCGGGCTGTGACTGCCGAGGTCACGCTCATTTCGTTCGCGTGACGGTCGCTGACCGAAATATCCAACGCAGGGGAAACCGCTAACGCCCCGGCGGCCGAATCGCCGGGCATGGTTCGCGTCCTCTCCGATTCCGACGTGGCGGACTGTCTCGACCTTGAGGACCTGCTTCCGGTCGTCCACGAGGCCTTCGTCAAACAGGGCCGGGGCGAAGTTGAACGCCCGGAACGCCCCCACTTCCCTGTCGGCGCGGGACTCAGCGCGTCCGACGCTGGCGACGGCGACGGTTCCGAACCCAAGGGCACCGGCCTCGTGATGCCCGCCTATCTCCACGGCGCGCGGTTCTACGCCACGAAGTTGGTCGGCGTCCACGAGGACAACGCCGACCGAGGTCTCCCGACCGTCAACGCCCAACTCGCGCTGACCGAGGCCGACACCGGCCTCCCCGCGGGCTACTTCGCCGGGACCAGAATCACCAACGCCCGCACGGGGTGCATCGGCGGGTTGGCGGCGCGCGAGTTGGCCGAGGAGCCAGTCACCCTCGGTCTCCTCGGCGCTGGCACCCAAGCACGCTGGCAGGCCCGCGCCATCGACGCCGCGACTGTCCTCGAATCGGTCCGAGTCTACTCGCCCAGCGACTCGAAGGAAGCGTGCGCCGACGACCTGCGGTCGGAGTTGGGCGTAGACGCCGAGGCGGTCGAATCCCCGGAGTCGGCCGTCTCGGGCGCGAACGTGGTCGTCACCACAACCACTGCGACCGAACCGGTCTTTCCCGGCGACGCACTCGAACCCGGAACGCTCGTGGTCGCGGTCGGAGCCTACACCGCCGAGATGCGTGAGTTGGACACCGAAACCTTCGAGCGAGCGAGTCAGATTTTCGCGGACGTGCCCGAGGAGGCCGCCGAAATCGGCGACACGCTGGCGGCCGAAATCGGGGCGGACGACCTCGTTCCGCTCTCGGAGGTTTTCGAGGACCGCGCCGGCCGCGACTCCGAGGGCGAAATCATCGTGGTCGAGAGCGTCGGGACCGCGGTGCTGGACGCGGCAACCGGAGAGTACGTTTTCGAGGAGGCCGAGGAGCAGGGTGTTGGCGAGCAAGTGGAGTTGTAGTGGTTCCACACACCCAATTATATGTTCTGGAAATAATATTATTTCTCTAGAGAATATAATTATTTGCCGCCGGCCGAATCGTCACTTCCCGTCGGTTCTCGCGGTCTCCGAGAGGTCCGGGTCGGCCGTCTCAGATGTCGGTCCGGCGGGGGTCTCGTCGGCGTCGGGTATCCCCGCCTCCTCGTCGTCGATGACCGTTTCCTTCCACGTCCCGCGGGTGAACCAGAGCGCGGCCGCGATGGCCCCGAGGGTGTTGCCCAGCGCCATGCCTATCCAGATGCCGGTCGAACCCATCCCGGCGACGAACGCCAGATAGTAGACCGTCGGCACCCGGCCTATCCAGAGTGCGACCATCGAGAATCCCATCGCGGTCTTGGTGTTGCCAGCGCCCCGGTAGGCCCCGAGCATGACCTGCAAGACGGCCATGAAGGTGAACTCGACCGACCGAATCCGGAGGTAGGTCGAACCCTGCCGGACCGTCTCTTGGGCGGCCTCCGTGCCGGTGGCCATGAACACCGAGACGATGGGTTCGGGAAACAGCGCGGCGATGATTGCGACCACGAACATGACCCCTGCGCCGACCTTGGCGGCTATCCAGACCGCGCGCTCGGCCCGGTCGGACTTGCCGGCCCCGAGGTTCTGACCGACCATCGTGTTGGTCGCCCGGCCCAGACCCATCGCGGGCAGGAAGACGAGCGAGGCCAACCGATTACCTAACCCGTAGGCCGAGACCACCGGCGGCGCGAACTGGACTACCATCGCGGTCAGGGTAATCATCGCCAGCGCGCTCATCGACTGTTCGAGCGCCGAGGGAACGCCGATGCGAACGATGTCCCAGATGTACCCGAGGTCGGGCATCAGATACCCGACCTCCACGTCGGGTCCGGCCCCGGCGACGAACAGGACGTAGAACCCGAGTGCGCTGGCGACGCCCCGCGAGAGGATGGTCGCCAGCGCCGCGCCTTCGATGCCCATCCCCGAGATGACCGCGCTGTCGATGCCGAGCGCGGGAATCGGCCCGAGACCGAAGATGAGGAGGGGGTCCAACACGACGTTGAGCGCCACGCTGACAATCATCACGCGCATCGGGGTTCGGGTGTCGCCGTAGCCTCGCATCAGGGACGTGAACACGAAAAAGCCGAACAGGAAGGGCAGGCCGAGGAAGAACACTTCCATGTAGTCGCCCGCCAGCGGGACGACCTGCTCGGTGGTCGCGCCCTGACTCGGGAGCGCCGCCAGCATCGGCTCTGTGGCGAAGTAGCCGAGGACGCTCAACCCGAGCGCCAGAATCGTGACGAACGAGAGGATTTGGCCCGCAACTTTGCCCGCCGACCCCTCGCTGTCCGCGCCGGTGTACTGGGCCACCAGAATCGACCCGGCGGTGGTGAACCCGCCCGCGATGGAGATGAGGAGGAAGATGAGCGGGAACGCGAGGCTCAGCGCGCCCACCGCGTCGGCCGACAGTCGTCCGAGCCAGAACGTGTCGGCGATGTTGTACGTCACCTGTAGCAGTTGGATGACGACGATGGGCCATGCAAGCCGGAACATCGGGCCGAGGAGGCCACCCTCGGTAATCGTATCGTCGGAGCCTGTGGCGTTCATGATACTTCGAAACGAAACGGGTGGGTTTGAAGGTTGCGTGTTGGTCGGAAGCGCGGTTCACTGCGGACGACGCGGCGTATCTTGCACAAGTAAGGTGAACGACAAAGAGGTTTCCGAGGTATGGTACCTTGGGGCACAACCAGTGTGAGATTGGACTCCGATTACCACGACTCCCGTACTGCGAAACTGTTTTAGGCACGCCTAAAAAATTCCGAGTCGTGAACTCGCTCAGGACGCCCAGTCGGAGAGATGCGTGTCGTCTTTATAACTTTTAGGTTAACCTAAATTACAAGAATTAGAGCGGATGGAAATACTTTTGAATTTTTAGGTCGGCCTAAAAACTGTGAAGCGACGAACCCCACCCCGAGTCGTACAGGTGACGAAGCGACCCGCCGACGCCGAGGAGGCGGTCTGAGATGACCTACGCGGACGCGTCGAACGACAGACTCCTCGCCAAGCAGGCCGACCGGGAGTCGAACGCGAGGAGCTACCCCCGGTATCTCCCGATGGCGATTCGGGAGGCTAACGGCGTCGAAGTCACCGACGCCGACGGTAACACCTACTACGACTGTCTGGCTGGCGCGGGGACGCTCCACCTCGGGCACAACCACCCGGTCGTGGTCGAGGCCATCGAGGACGCGATGGCGGCCGACCGGCCGATGCACACCCTCGACGTGACGACGCCAATCAAGGAGGCGTTCGTGGACACCCTCTACGACAGTCTCCCCGACGAGTTCGCCGACACCGCCAAGATTCAGTTCTGTAGTCCCGCGGGCACCGACGCCATCGAGGCCGCCTTGAAACTCACCAAGACCGCGACCGGCAACCGGTCGGTCCTCTCCTTCCGCGGGGGCTACCACGGCATGACCCACGGCGCGCTCGGCCTGATGGGCGACACCGAACCGAAGGAGGACATCGGCGGCGCGATGGAGAACGTCCATCACCTGCCCTACCCCTATCCCTACCGGTGTCCCTTCGGCATCGGCGAGGAGGGCCACGAAGTCGCCAGCGAGTACGTCGAGCGACTGCTGGCCGACTCCGAGCGCGGATTCACCGACCCCGCCGCGATGGTCCTCGAACCCGTGCAGGGCGAAGGGGGGTCCATCGCTCCGCCCGCCGAGTGGCTTCGGGAGATGCGCCGGATTACTCGGAGACACGACGTGCCCCTCGTCGTGGACGAGATTCAGTCGGGACTCGGCCGGACCGGCGACCTCTACGACTTCCAGCGCGCCGGCATCACCCCCGACGTGGTGACTCTCTCGAAGGCAGTCGGCGGCGGCCTGCCCCTCTCGGTCGTCCTCTACGACGAGGAGTACGACGACTGGGAGTCGGGAGCGCACGCCGGCACCTTCCGGGGCAACCAGTTGGCGATGGCCGCCGGGAAGGCCACAATCGAGTACATCGTGGAGGAGGACCTGCCGAGTCACGCCGACGAGATGGGCGCGGTCCTCCGGACCCACCTCGACGCCGCGGCCGACCGATTCCCGGAGGTCGGCGACGTGCGAGGCAAGGGCCTGATGCTCGGGGCCGAGATGGTCGATGCGTCGGCCGACCCCGATAGTCTCGGCGCGCACCCGCCGGACGCCGACCTCGCCGAGACCGTCCAGTCCGAGTGCTTCGACCGCGGTCTCATCGTGGAGCGAGGCGGCAGAGAGGGTGCGACGGTCAGGTTCCTCCCGCCGCTCATCGTCTCGAAGGGCCAAATCGAGGACATCGGCCGAATCTTCCGCGAGGCGGTCGCTGAGGCGATTGCGGAGCGGAACGGCGGGCCGGAGGGAGGTCACGTGTCGCCATGACGAGCGCCGACGACCTCTTTCTCGGCACCGAGGCCGGGAACGAGGCCTACCGGAAAGCGGTCTCGCAGGCCAGCGAGGCCGTCACCGGGGCTTTCGGAGAGAGCGCGACGCCCTACTCGGGTGCTGACTCCGACCGACTCGCCGACCGCTTCGCCGAGCGCGACTGCCTGCCCGACGAGGGCCAACCCCTCGCCGAGACCATCGCGGAGGTCGGCGACGAGGTGCTGGCCGATTCGGTCGGCGTCTCGGACTCGTCGTGCATCGCCCACCTCCACTGCCCGCCGCTGGTGCCCGGTCTCGCCGCGGAGACCGCCATCTCGGCGACGAACCAGTCGCTGGACTCGTGGGACCAGAGTCCCTCCGCGACCCACGTTGAGCGCGAGATGATTGGTGAACTCTGCGACCTGTTCGGCTACGGGTCGTCGGGAGACGGCGTGTTCACCAGCGGGGGCACCCAGTCGAACTTCCAAGCCCTCCTGCTGGCGCGCAACTGGTTCGCCCGCGAGCGGTTCGGCCGCCGGGTCAAGGAGTCGGGCCTTCCACACAATGCTAAAGCAATGCGAATTCTTTGTTCGGAGGCGGCTCACTTCACCGCCCGGCAGTCGGCGGCCCACCTCGGTCTCGGCGAGAACGCGGTTGTGACCGTGCCGACCGACGACGACTACCGGATGGACCCCGATGCACTCGACGCCACGCTCGCGGACCTCGAAGACCGCGGCCGGAAACCGTTCGCGCTGGTCGGCACCGTGGGCACCACCGACTTCGGGAGCATCGACCCGCTCGGCGAACTGGCCGACAGAGCCGACGACCACGACCTCTGGTTCCACGTGGACGCGGCCTACGGCGGGGCGCTCGCGCTCTCCGAGGACCACCGCGAGAAACTGGCCGGAATCGACCGGGCGGACTCGCTGGCGGTGGACTTCCACAAGTTGTTCTACCAGCCAATCAGTTGCGGGGCGCTCCTCGTGGGCGACGACGACCGCTTCGACCTGATTCGCCGGTCGGCGGCCTACCTCAACCCCGAGGAGGGCGGTCTCGACGCGCCCGATTTGGTCTCGAAGTCGGTCCAGACCACCCGGCGCTTCGACGCGCTGAAACCCTACGTCACCTTCCGGACTCTCGGCCGGGAGGGACTGGCCGAACTGGTCGAGTCCACGCTGGTCCTCGCCGACGAGGTGGCGGGCCTGCTGGCCGACGCCCCCGACTTCGAACTCGTCAACGACCCGACGCTCAACGCGGTCGTGTTCCGGTACCGCCCCGAGGACATCGGCGACGACCGGGTGGGTCGGCTTAACGCCGCGCTTCGGGAGGCCCTCCTCCGGAACGGCGACGCTGTAGTCGGCCGGACCGAGGTCGATGGCACGACCAGCCTCAAGTTCACCCTGCTGAACCCCAAGACGACCGTCGAGGACGTGGCTGACGTTCTCGACGCCGTGCGGAACCGTGCGCGAACCATCACTGCGGCGGACCAGACGCTCCGACGATAATCACCTAACCCATGACCCAGAACGACACCACCCAGACCGCGACCGAAATCGCAGAATCGGCGACCCTGCACAGCTTCCTCAACTGCTACCTCCGGGAGACCGGCGACTACGAAGTCGTGGACGACGACGCGGTTCCGGTCCCGACCCACGGCCGGGACGAGGTGGCTCGGGTCCCCCTGCCAGAGCAGGACACGACCGTCTACGCCCCGCTTCGCTACGAGTCGCCGACCGACCGTCACCTGTTCGACCTGCCGGCGTACTACCAGCAGGGCGACGAGACGCTCGAACTCGACTACGTGACGCTGGCCTCGCTGGTGACCAAGGAACTCTCCACCGCGCGCGACGATACCGGGAACCGCGACGAACTCCTCCTGCGGGTCATCAAGAGTTGCAAGAACGTTGCCCGGTTCGTGGACGCCCGCCGGGACGACGAGGAGCAACTCTACGGCTTCGACACCACTTTCCGGGACGCCGAGCAGTCGCTGGTCTTCGGCCACCTTCTGCACCCGACCCCCAAGAGCCGACAGGGCATCGCGCCCCACGAGTCGCCGACCTACGCCCCCGAGATGGAAGGGTCGTTCTCCCTGCACTACTTCCGGGCCGACCCCGACCTCGTGTGGCAGGACTCGTCGCTCGACGGCACCGTGAAAATCGACACGGGCGACGTGGCGTCCACCAGCGAGTGGATAAAACAGTCGCTCCGCGACGACCCCACCGTCTCCGACGAGTTCGTCGAGAAGCACGTCGAGAGCGACGACGTGCTGATTCCCCTCCACCCGTGGCAGGCCGACTACCTCCTCGGACAGGACCACGTGCAGGAGCAGTTGGGCGACGGCCTCGAATCGCTCGGGCAGGTCGGCCGGGAGTTCTCGCCGACCTCCTCGGTTCGGACCCTCTACGCGCCCGACTCGCCGTTCATGGTCAAGGGGTCGCTGAACGTCAAGATTACCAACTCCAAGCGGACGAACAAGCGCCCGGAACTCGACCGCGCGGTCGGCATCACCGACCTGCTGAACACCGACCTCGGCGACGAACTCGACTCGAAGTTCCCGAGTTTCGATGTCGTGCGCGACCCCGCCGCAATCACGCTCGACATCGGCGAGGGTGACGAATCCGGCTTCGAGGTCGTCCTGCGCGAGAACGCCTTCCGGGGTGACGAGGGCCGGAATGCCACGCCGGTCGTCGGCCTCTGTCAGGACAAAATCGCCGGAGACGGCTCCCGACTGAGCGAGATAATCGAGACCCTCGCCGAGCGCGAGGACCGAAGCACCGACGCCGTCAGTCGAGACTGGTTCCGCCAGTACCTCGAAATCTCGCTCCGGCCGTTCATGTGGCTGTTCCTCGAACGCGGACTGGGCGTCGAGGCCCACCAGCAGAACAGCGTCGTCAAACTGGCGGATGGCTACCCCGACGAGTTCTACTACCGGGACAATCAGGGCTTCTACCTCCCCGAGGCCAAGTACGACGAACACGACGAACGCGTGCCGGGCCTCGGCGACCGGGGCGAGAACATCGTCCCCGACTGGATTTCCGACGAGCGCCTGCGGTACTACGTCGTGCTGAACAACATGTTCGGCGTCATCAACGCCTTCGGGACGGCGGGCCTCGTGGACGAGCGCGACCTGCTCGAACTCCTGCGCGACGAGCTAGAGTACTGCCGCAGATTCGACGCCGAGTGGTCGTCGCTCCTCGACGGCCTGCTCGAAGACGAGGCCCTGCCCTGTAAGGCGAACCTCCTCACGCGGTTCCACGACATGGACGAACTGGAGGGCGAACTGGAGAACCAGTCGGTCTACGCCGACGTGAACAACGCCATCGTCACCGAGACCAAGCCGGAGGTGACTCAGCGATGAAAGGCCCCGGCGGCGTCGTCGCCGAACCCTACGACTTCCAGACCTACGACGACGAGATAGACAAGACGGTATCGTTCCGGCCGGTCGAGATGTCGGACCTCGGGATGCTTCACTCGTGGCTCAACGAGGAACACGTCCTGCCCGACTGGTCGCTCAACGACCCGCTCCCCAAGTTCCAAAACACCCTCGAAGGGAAACTGGCCGACGACCACATGACGCCGTACATCGGCCACCTCGACCACGTGCCGATGAGCTACTTCGAGGCCTACTGGGCCATCGACGACGTAATCGCCGACTACTACGACGCCGACCCGGCCGACCAAGGATTCCACATGCTCCTCGGTCCGCCGGAGTATCTGGGCCACGGCTATGCCGAGTCGCTCATGCGGGCGATGCTCCAGATGCAGTTCCGCCACCCCGAGACCGACCGCGTGGTGGGCGAACCGGACGTGCGTAACGAGACGGTCCACAGCATCCTGAAACGAGTCGGTTTCGAGCCTCGCTGTGAGATAGAGATGGACGAGAAGACGGCCCTGCTGATGGTCTGTGAGCGCGAGCGGTTCGAGCAGGAGGTATTAGCATGAGCGACCGAGACGAGACCGAGACGATTCACGACGTTCTGGGGGTCGGTCTCGGCCCGTTCAACCTCGGTCTGGCGGCGCTCCTCGACGGCGCGAATCGAGATGGGAATACCGAGACGGACACCGAGGTAGACGCGGTGTTCCTCGAACAGGACGAGGAGTTCGCGTGGCACGAGGGAATGCTAATCGAGGGGACCACCCTCGAAGTCCCCTTCCTCGCGGACCTCGTGACGATGGCGGACCCGACCAACCCCCACAGCTATCTCAACTACCTCCGGGAGCGGGACCGCCTCTACGAGTTTTACTTCTACGAGACCTTCCAGATTCCCCGCCGGGAGTACGACGACTACCTCCGGTGGGTCGCCGAGCGACTCGATTCCTGTCGGTTCAGTCGCCGGGTCGAGGAGGTCGAGTGGGACGACGAGGACTCCTGTTTCACGGTCACCGCCCGGAACCTCGACACCGACGAAAAGCTAACCTATCGCGCCCGGAACCTCGCGCTCGGCATCGGCAGTCAGCCTCACGTCCCCGAGGACCTGCGAGGCCACCCCGAGCAGGACGTGTTCCACACCTCCGGTTATCGGTCCCGGCGCGAGCGGTGTCTCGACGCCGACTCCGTCACGGTGGTCGGGTCGGGCCAGAGCGCGGCCGAGGTCTTTCAGGACCTGCTTGCCAACCAACCAGAGGGCGACTACCGACTCGATTGGCTCACGCGCTCCGACGGGTTCTTCCCGATGGAGTACTCCAAACTCGGGCTTCAGCACTTCACTCCCGAGTACGAGCAGTACGTCTACGACCTTCCGCAGGAGGTCAAAGACGACCTGATTCCGAATCAGGACCTGCTCTACAAGGGCGTGGACCCCGAGACGAGTGCGGAAATTTACGACCTCCTCTACCGGCGCTCCATCGGCGACCGAAATCCCGACGTGGGCCTGTTCGCCATGACCGAGGTCCGGGACATCGAACCGGTGGGTGACGCCTACGCCCTCGACTGCCACCAGTGGCAGGCCGACGAGTCCTTCGTCCACGAGAGCGACGTCGTGATTCTCGGCACGGGCTACCAGCGCCCGATTCCCGACTTCCTCGACCCAATCGAGGACGCCATCGCTTGGGACGAACAGGGTCGGTTCGGCGTGACCGAGGACCACCGCCTCGCTCTCGACGTGGCGGGCGACGTGTTCCTCCAGAACGCCGAACTCCACACCCACGGGGTCGGCGTCCCCGACCTCGGACTCGGTTGCTATCGCAACACCAAGTTCGTCAACCGGTTGTTCGGCCGCGAGGTCTACCCAGAGGACGACGACACGGTGTATCAGGACTTCTCGGTCGAGCGGTTCACCGAGCGCGCGCCGAACTCGTCTCGTCACTCCTCCCGTTCCGGCCAGCGCGAGAGCGAATCGACCCCGACGCCGACGCAGGACGACTGACACCGCCACGCAGGAGACTCGAACATGGACACACAGACTATCACGGAGAAGTGTAGGGAAGACGACGTGAAGCTCGTTCGACTGCTGTACGTCGCCAACGACGGCGTGGTTCACGGCCACACGGTCACGCGGTCCCAGTTAGCGGACGCGCTCGAATCAGGCATCGCACTGCCCGAACTGGTCCAGTCGTTCAACGCGCTCGGCCACCGAAGCAAGGACGCCGGCTTCGACGCCGTGGGCGAGGTTCGACTGGTGCCCGACCGTTCGACCTTCCGGGTCCTCGACCACGAGGAGAACGTCGCCGCGGTCTGCTGTTCGATGCGCGAGATAGGCGACGAGACGCCGTGGACGGCGGACCCGCGCTCGGCGCTAGCGGAACTCGTCTCGGAGTTCGAGGCCGACGACATGGTGCCGTCCCTCGCGCTGGAGACCGAATTCCTCTTTTACTCGTCGGGCGACGAGGACGAGCGAGTCGGACACAGAGGTCTCTACACCACCGACAGCATCCGGGACTTCCACGAGGTCATTATCGACGCCATCGACGCCCTCGAAGCGCAGGGCATCGAGGTCAAAAAGCACGTCGCGGAGTACGCGGCCGGCAAGCACGAACTCGTCACCGACCACCGCGAGGGCCTCGAAGCGGTGGACGATTACGTCTTCCTCCGGGAGACGATTCCGAGCGTCGCGGCGTCTCATGACATCGAAACGACCTTCCTCCCGTACCCCTTCGACGCGACGACGAACGGTTGCCACGTCCACCTCTCGCTGTGGGGCGACACCAACTGGTTCGCACCGACCGACGCCGACGAGCCATTGAGTCCGACGGGACGCCACTTCGTCGGCGGGATTCTCGACCACATGCGGGGCCTGCTCGCGCTCACCTCGCCGACCGTCAACTCCTATGCGCGCCTCCAACCACAGGCCGGGGCGGCGGCGTACAGTTGCTGGGGTGTCGGCAATCGGGAGGCGGCGGTTCGCGTGCCCGAGGTGGCGTCCGACCAGCGCGAGACGGCGACCCGAATCGAGTTCCGCCCCGCGGACAACACCGCGAACCCGTATCTGGCAGTACTGGGTATTCTGGCCGCGGGTCGGGACGGGATTCGGAACGAGACCGAACCCGGACCGTCACTCGACGCCGACCCCGCGAACTGCGACGACGAACTGCTGGAAGAACGAGGAGTTCGGCGGTTGCCGACGACGCTCGGGGAGGCCCTCGACGCGCTCGCTGACGACGACGTTCTCAGAGACGCGCTCGGGGACCGCCTGTTCGAGTCGTACATGACAGTCAAGCGGAAAGAGTGGGAGCTATTCACGGACAGCGCGGCGACGTGGCAACGAGAGATGTTCCGACAGACGTTCTGAACGAACGTCGGCCGGACCATCGTCTCGCGGTAGATTCCCTCTCACCGGGTCGATAAATGTAGCTCGCCGTCGTTCCATAGTAACGCTTTTGTGTTTTTAGGTCGGCCTAAAAATTGTATGCGAGCGAGGACCGACACCGCGAACGCGGCCACGACAGAGGACGAAGCATGAACGGGAGAGAGACGCTGACGACCGCACTCGAAACGGAGCGATGGACCGACGTGAGCCACGACCTCCTCGCAAAGATGTTCGAGGAGTTCCTCTACGAGGAGTTACTCGACCCCACCGAGGCGGGAACCGACGGCGAGTGGACCCGGTACCGACTCGACTACGGCGACGTGGCCTACCGGTTCACAGCCCAGTCCCGACCGTTCGATAGCTACCGCGTCGATGCCGACAGCATCGAGCGCCGAGAGGACGACGACTGGACTCCCGCGACCGACCCGGTTCAGTACCTCCTCGACGCCAGAGAGGCCCTCGGCGTGGCCCCCGAGACGGCGAGCCACCTCATCCGAGAGTACAACAACACGCTGGTCGCGGACGCCCACATCGACGCTCGGAAGGAAGACGCGACCGAGAGCCTCCTCGACATGGACTACGCGGCCGTGGAGGGAGAGATGGAGGGCCACCCGTGGTTCACCATCAACAAGGGTCGCATCGGCTTCGGCTACGACGACTACCGGTCGTACGCGCCGGAACTCAAGGAAACCCAGTCGCTGGTCTGGGTCGCTGTCAATCGGGAGCGCGCCGACTTCCGGAGCATCGAAGGACTGGACTACGAGTCGCTGATGCACGAGCAGTTGGGCGACGCCGCGGCGTCGTTCGAGGACACCCTCCGGACCGAGGGCCACAATCCCGACGACTACTACTTCCTGCCGGTCCACCAGTGGCAGTGGGACAACACCGTCGCCCAACTGTTCGCCAAGGACATCGCCGCCGACGACATCGTTCCCCTCGGGACCGGCCCGAACACCTACCTCCCACAGCAGTCGATTCGGACGCTCACCAACATCGACGACCCCGAGAAGCCCCACGTCAAGGTCCCGATTCGGGTGCTGAACACCATCGTCTACCGCGGCCTGCCGGGCGAGCAGGCACTGTCTGCGCCCCGCGTCACGGAGTACGTCAAGTCGATTCGTGACGACGACGCTTTCCTCCGGGACGACTGCAATCTCGTACTGCCGGGCGAGATTGCCAGCCTCAACTACGACCACCCCGAGTTCTCGCAGATTGACGACGCGCCCTACCAGTACCACGAACTCCTCGGGTCGGTGTGGCGCGAGAGCGTCGAGGCCCTCGTGGACGACGACGAGGAGGTCCTGACCCTCTCGGCGCTCATGCACCGAGACACCGACGGGACGCCCGTCGTCTCGAAACTCGCCGACCGGGCCGGGTCGTCCATCGACGAGTGGCTGGCCGACTGTTTCGACGTGCTCCTCCCGCCCCTGCTCCACTACCTCTATCGCTACGGAATGGTGTTCATGCCCCACGGGACGAACACGATGCTCGTCCTGCGGGACGGCCAGCCGACCCGCCTCGCAATCAAGGACTACGTGGACGAAATCGCGGTCAGCGACGAGTGGCTTCCGGAACTCGACCGACTCCCCGACGGCCTGTACGAACACGACGAAATCATCCACCAGCGACCGCCCGAGGGGCTGTGCCAGCACATCGTCGGGACGCTGTTCGTCTGCGTCCTCCGGTACGTCGCCGACCTGTTGAACCGCGAGGAGGGCTACGACGAACAGCGCCTCTGGCGGCAGGTCCGGGCCAGCATCGAACGCTACCAGTCCCAGTTCCCGGAACTCGAAGAACGCTTCGAGTTGTTCGACCTGTTCAAGCCGGAGTTCGACAAGGTGTGTCTCAACCGCAACCGGATGGTCGAGTACGGCTACGACATCGACCACGAACCGCCCGAGGTCAACGCCCACGGGACTGTCTCGAACGCGCTGGCGGACCTCGAACCCGCCGAGCGCGGGGAGTGACGGAGGGACCCGACCGTGACCATACCGGAACAGCGCAACCGACTCGCGGACCTCCGAGCGACCGACGAGGTGTATCTGGGCGCGGGAGTCGAAACCGCCTCGGAACGCCTGATAGAGGTGTACGGAAAGCTCGGTCTCGACTGGGTGTGGGTGGACTTGGAACACAAGAACGGGAGTCCGCTCGACGCGCCCGACTTGGAGCGACTGGTCCGGTCCGCCCAGTGCGGCGGGACCGAACTCGTCGTCCGGCTTCCGAACGGGGAACCGTCCACGATACGGAAGGTCCTCGACACAGGGGTCCGAAACGTCGTCGTCCCGCGAGTCGAGACGGCCGGCGAAGTCGAGCGCGCCGTCCGCGCGGCCCGGTTCGAGTACGACGGCGAACCCGGAGACCGAGGACTCTCGCAGGGACGAGCCAGCGGCTACGGGGCGGCGTTCGGCGGCGACCGGCCGTATCACGAGGTCGAGGACGAGAACGTGCAAGTCGGCGTCCTCGTGGAGAACCGGACCGCGGTCGAGAACGTCGAGGAGATTGCCGCCGTTCCGGAACTCGGGTTCGTCTTTCCGGGACCGGGCGACCTCGGCGTCTCGATGGGCCGAACCCACGAGTACGACGACCCCGAGGTGCGGGCGCTGGTCGAGCGTGTCAGAGAGACGTGCGTCGAACACGGCGTCCCCCTGCTGGGGTTCCAGAACAGTAACTTCGCGGGACCTGAGGAGGTCCGCGAGGCGACCGACCGCGGGTATCGACTCGTGAGTCTGGGCGACGAATTCACGTTCGTCGCGGAAGCGGTCGAGGAGCGAATCGGTTGGGTCGACGAGTCCGGCGGTCCGTGACGCCCGGTCTTCGGGCCGCTGAAAAACCAGTGCGACCGGCTACAGCGACTGCTTCGGGATGATTTCGGGGTCGGGAGTGTAGGTGACCGCGGCGTCCACGTTGAACACGTCGGCGAGCAGTTGCTCGGTCACGACCTCTCGGGGCGGTCCCCAGTCGTAGGGTTCGCCGTCGTCCAGCGCGACGAGGTAGTCGGCGAACCGCGCCGCCTGCGCGATGTCGTGGAGGACGACGGCGACCGTGACGCCCTCCTCCTCGTTGAGTTTCCTGACGACCTCCATCACCCGCAGTTGGTGGTGCAAGTCGAGGAAGGTGGTCGGTTCGTCCAGCAGGAGAACGTCGGTGTCCTGTGCGAGGACCATCGCAATCCACGCCAGTTGCTTCTGGCCGCCGCTGAGGTTGCCGACCTCCTCGTCGCGGATGTCCTCGACGCCCGCGAGGTCGATAGCGCGCTCGACAGCCTCGCGGTCGTCGTCGGTCGCCGAGTCGAAGAAACCCCGATACGGGTAGCGACCGTGATACACCAAGTCCTCGACCGTGATGCTCCCCGGCGCGTCGTTCTCTTGGGAGAGCAGGCCGAGTTCGCGGGCTAACTCCTTGTCGTCGTACTCCTGAATCGACCGCCCGTCGAGGACGACCGACCCCTCGTCGGGTTCGAGGTGGTCCGAGAGCGCCTTCAACAGCGTGGACTTGCCCGACCCGTTCGGTCCGACCAGCGCGGTAATCTCGCCCTCGGGCACGTCGATGCGGTTGCACTCCACCACCGGCTCCTCGGTGGTGGGATACCCGAGCGCGAGGTCCTCGGCGTGGAGGACGCTCGCTTGCTTCGACTCGTGGTCGGCGTCTCCGCCGTCGAACACCTGTCTGCTCGCTTGCTCCTCGGCCGTGTCTTCCGAATCAGAGTACGTGGACATCAAGTATCACCGTGTCTCCTCGCCCCGCGAGCTATTGCTGGCGGAGATTTTAGGCATCCCTAAAGAAAAAGGTTCGTATTCGCGGCGACGGCCAGCTTTCGAAACCGGCGCGTGAGCTTCGGTACGCGACCAATACAATCTTCTTTAATTAGGATATGTTCCGCAAACCATATATAATGTTTAGGCTGACCTAAAACCATGGCCGACGAAGCGGACGGACTGACACGACGCGACTACGTAACGTACGGCGGAGCAGTCATCGGCGGCGGTCTGTTGGCCGGTTGTTCGGGAGACCGCGGTTCCGAATCGACCACGACGGACGCGGCCGACACCACCACAACCACCACCGAGGCCGAAACCCAGACGACCACCGAGGAGTCCACCTACTCGGCGACGATGGAACCGGTCGGGACGCTCGAACTCGAATCCGTTCCCGAGAACTTCGTCGGTGGATGGGGCTTCACGGCGGACGTCATGACCGCCCTCGGCCAGAGCGACAAAATCGTCGCGGCCGAAGGCCCGGAGTTCTGGTTTACCGGATTCTACGACAAACTCCCCGGCGTCTCCGCCCCCGACCCGGACTCGCTCGACCGGGTGCTGACCGAGGACTGGTCGGTGCGAAAGGAGTTCCTGTACGAACTCGACCCGGACCTGTTGGCGAGCGACCCGAACCGGTACATCTCCTACTACGGAAGCGACGAGAGCGAAGTCGAGGAGATTCACGACAACATCGCCCCATTCTTCGGGAACGTAAGCCGTCGTCAGCGCGGTGAGGGGTGGCCCAACTGGCCCGACGGGGAGTCGTATCCCTACTACTCCATCCCGGAGTTCGTCAGTAGCTACGGCGACGTGTTTCAGGTGTCCGACCGGGCGACGGCGCTCAACGAGTTCTACCGAACCGCCATGGACGAGATGCGTTCGCGGGTCCCCTCCCAGTCCGACAAACCGACCGTCGGCGTGCTGAACGCCCGGAACAACCCCGAGACGGCGGACGGGTTCACCGTCTACAATCCCCACACGGGTCTGGAGAAGACCTACGGCAAGAAGCAGTACCGGGACATGGAGGTCCGGGACGCGTTCGAGGGAGAGTACGGCGGCCAGTCGAGCGTGACCCTCGGGTACGAAGGCCTGCTGGAGGTTGACCCCGACATCATCGTCCTCCACTTCGCGGTCAACTACCGCGACTGGAAGGGCAAGGACGCCACGCAGGCGACCGTCGAGGAGTTGCGAAGCAGTTCGCTGGGACAGGAACTCACCGCGGTCCAAGAAGACAACCTCTACATCGGCGGCACGCCCTATCAGGGTCCCATCATCAACCTGTTCCAGACGGAGATGCTGGGCAAGCAACTCTACCCCGACGAGTTCGGCGAGTGGCCGGGCGACGTGACCGACGACACGCTTCCCGACATCCCCGCCGACGAACAGTTATTCGACCGTGAGGAGCTTGCGGGAATCGTCACGGGCAACTGAAAAGTTGCTTAACAAATCAAATACGTTTCTTTAGGCAATTAGCAGTAACCCGGTACCCGAAACCCGGCGCTCACCCGCCATCCGGACGCCGACGAGTCCTCGGTTGGCAGGCCCGGTGAAATCGAAACCACTTTCAAGTTTTAGGGTGGCCTAAAACACATGGTGAAGAACGCTGGTGGGGAGCATACACCGACACGCAGAGACTACATCAAGTACGGCGGAGCGGTCGTGACCGGCGGCCTCCTCGCGGGGTGTACCGGCGGAGACGGAGCAGACGGGACATCGACCACCGCGACGACGACCGACACCCAAACGACGACCACAGCCGAGGAGACCGAAACGACGACTGCGGAAGACGAGTCCTATACGGTGTCGATAGAGCCGATGGGCGACGTTACGTTCGATTCGGTCCCCGAGACGTGGGTAGCGAACAACGGGAGTTGGGCGGACATGGGCATCGCGCTGGGACGCGAACCGCCGAAGGCCGTCTGGCTCACCGGTCGGTACCACACCCAGTACTACGACGAGATTCCGGGCGTCTCGGTGGACAAGAGCGACATGGTGTCGCTGTACCAAGACGGCGTTAGCAAGGAACTGTTCTACGAACTCGACGGCGACGTTCACGTCATCGACCCGAACTTCCTGATGAATCGGTTCAAAGGGTGGGA
The DNA here is from genome assembly GCF_029338375.1 of Halorussus lipolyticus. Taxonomy (NCBI): domain Archaea; kingdom Methanobacteriati; phylum Methanobacteriota; class Halobacteria; order Halobacteriales; family Haladaptataceae; genus Halorussus; species Halorussus lipolyticus. The sequence goes on from NZ_CP119804.1 coordinate 2,803,249, forward strand.
GCAGGCCGACGTCGACGAACTCCGAGAGAACGTCGGCCCGTTCTTCGGGAACTGCATCTACGCCCAGCACTACCCGTGGCACTCCGAGTACCGGTACTACACCCTCTACGAGGCCTTCGAGAAACTCGCGCAGGTCTTCCAGCGCACCGACCGATACGACGCCTTCGAGAAACTCCACGACGACTTCTTGGCGAACCTCGCTCCGGTCGTGCCCGAACAGGGCGAGCGACCGTCCGTCGCCGTCCTCTGGGGCGTGGGCGACAACCCCGAGAAGTTCTACCCGTACATCATCGGTGGCGGGACCGGGTTCAAGCACCTGCGGGACCTCAAAGTCAACGACGCCCTCGCGGAGACGAACATCAAGGACTTCCACGGAAGCAGAGCGTCCATCGACCTCGAAACGCTCCTCGAAGTGGACCCCGAAGTGCTGATGCTCCGGGGCTACGAGTCGATGTCCCGGAAGAAGTTCCAAAACACCGTCGTCCAGTTCCTGCAGAACCACGGGACGGCGAGCGCACTCACCGCCGTCGAGAACGGTGACGTCTACCGGGCGGGCGGCCTCTACCAAGGCCCGATTACGAACCTCGTGCTGACCGAGCGCACTGCGAAGCAGTTGTACGACTACGAGGACCAACTGTTCGACCGCCAGCGAGTCGCCGACATCGTTAACGGGAACCTCTGAACATGAGTACTGAATCGCCCGCGAACTCCTCGCCCGACGACACCGTGGTCGTCGTCGGCGGCGGACCCGCTGGCTGTTCGGCAGGCGTCTTTACCGCCCGGTACGGCTTCGATACCGTCGTCTTCGACCGCGGGAACGCGGCGTTACAACGGTGCGCCTACTTGGAGAACTACCTCGGTTTCCCGGCGGGCATCGACATCGACACCTTCCACGAGTTGATGCACGCCCACGCCGAGGAGGTCGGGTGCGAACTCGTCCCCGAGATGGTCGTCTCGGTCAGTCGGGACGACGAATCGGGCTTCGTGGTCGAGACCCAAGAAGGTCGGCGAGTCGAGGCGGAGTACGTCGTGGTCGCGGCGTGGTACGACGGTTCGTACCTCCGTGACCTCGGTGACGAAGCCATGTTCGAGATGCACGAACATCACGGCGAACTCGAAGAACGCTTCGACCCCGACTACCCCGACGACGACGGCCGGACCCCTATCGAGGGACTGTACGTCGCCTCGCCCGCCGATGCCCGAAGCGCGCAGGCCATCGTCGCCGCCGGTAACGGTGCCCACGTCGCTCGATGCCTCATCGAAGACTACCGGCGCAATCGGGGCTACCCCGAGGGCGTCGCCGCCCACTACGATTGGCTCCGCCCGGACGCGGAGTTCTCGGGCGAGTGGGAAGACCGGGACCGATGGCGCGAGTGGTTCGCAAACGAAGTCGGCGACGACTACGACGCGGACGACGAAGGCCTCGCCGACCTCCGCGAGGAGTACATCGACCGGGCGTTCGACACCGCCCGCACCGAGGCCGAGGTCGCAGACCTGTCGGAACGCGGTCTGGAGCGACTGGTCGAGGTAATCGGCCCAAAGCGAGTGCTGGACGCCATCGACGACGGGACCATCCACGAACACGTCGGGGAACCGACAGAATCAGGTGACGAGCGACCAATCGAATCGAACCATGAGTGAACAATCTTGGTTGGGACGAGTACGCCAATCCGCATCTGACGGGGCCACGAGTTGGTTCGACCGCTCGCTCGCCGTCCTCTGTCTCGGAAGCCTCGCCGTCACGGTCGTCAGCGCCCTCGTACAGGTGAGTTTCGGCGCGTTCTCCATGTCGCTCGTGGAGGCGTGGCAGGCCGTGTTCAACCCGAACGTGATTCTCGACCCCCGAGCGTGGAACGCCTTCCTCCTCGGCGGGGAAATCCCCGAGATAAGCAAGCGAAGCCTCGTGGTCTGGAACATCCGCCTGCCCCGCGTGTTCGTCGCCATCTTCGTCGGCATGAACCTCGCCGTTTCGGGTGCCATCTTCCAAGCCGTCACCCGGAACGAACTCGCCAGTCCGTTCATCCTCGGTGTCTCGTCGGGGGCCGGACTGTTAATCTTGCTGACGCTCGTGATATTCTCCGGACTGGCGGCATTCCTGCCCCTCATCGCTTCTCTCGGCGGTGCAATCGCCTTCCTCATCGTCTACGCGATTGCGTGGCAGAACGGCACGTCCCCGGTCCGACTGGTGCTTGCGGGCGTCATCGTCGGCACCGTCTTCCAGTCGCTCCAGACGGCGCTGTTCTTCTTCGCGCAGGACATCGGCGTCGTCCAATCCGCAATCGCGTGGACCACCGGGTCGCTGACCGGCACCGACTGGGAGCAGGTTCGGATGGTCGTCCCGTGGAGTCTCGTGGCAATGGGTCTGGCCCTCGTGAGTTCCCGCCAACTCAACGTTCTGCTATTGGGCGAACGCACCGCGAAATCGCTCGGCATGAGCGTCGAGAAGGTCCGGTTCGCGCTCTCGGGCGTTGCGGTCCTCGCGGCGGCCGCCAGCATCGCAGTGGCCGGCATCGTCGGGTTCGTCGGCCTCATTGTCCCCCACATGGTCCGGAACATCGTCGGAAGCGACTACAAGAAACTCGTCCTCGGGTGCGTGTTCGCCGGCCCGGCGCTGATGGTCTCCGCCGATGTGGGTGCCCGGTTGGGGATGCAGGTCCTCCTCGGCGCGAACGCCCAGATGCCGGTCGGCATCGTGACCGGCCTCATCGGCGGCCCGTACTTCCTCTACCTGATGCGCAAGCAGGAACAACTGGGCGAGATATAACGGGCGGCATGGGCGTTCGTTCGGACCGAGAACGACGACTTCATTTCTGGCGGAGGGGGCTTCTCGATACCTATCCCAATCGAAGTGCTGACCGTCTTTCAGTCAATATCCCGCTCGCAGTGGGAGTAAACTATTATATGAGATGTAAACTATTACATCAGATATAACAAAGATGCGCGTCGAGATACGACTCCCGCTCCCCGACGACCAGATTTTCAGGTACGAGGCGATGGACGACATCCTCGAAATAGCGGCGCAGAACCCGACCGACGAGTTCACGAACAGCGAGCTACAGGAACTCACCGGATTCGGCGGGCCGAGCGTCTCGAAGGCGCTCTCACTGCTCGAAGCGCTCGGGCTAATCGTCCGGCGCGACAGCGGCCGGAAGACTCTCTATCGAATCGAGGAGACGCGACTCCGCGAGGCCGACGACCCGTTTCTGGAGATTCCGCAGGCCGAGTTCCGGAAACCGCTTCGCGCGTTCGTGGAGCAAGTCGTCAACGCGGTTCCCTCCGTCGCGGGAATCGTCTGCTTCGGAAGCGTGACTCGCGGCGAGGCCGACCGCGTGAGCGACATCGACGTGTTCGTGCTGGTCGAGAACGACGACGAACTGGTAACCGCGCGTCGGACGATTTCGGACGTGAAGCGCGACCTCGAAGCGGAACCCATCGACGGCCAGCGTTACGAGTTCGAAATGTTCGTCGAGTCGGTCGAAAGTGCCCGCAATCGGGGCGAAGACCTCCGACCGATTCTGAAAGAGGGGATTGCCTTACACGAGACCGAGACACTCGACCGAGTGAAGCGCGACGTGTTCGGCGGTGATGGAGAATGACCTCGAACGAACTGGCGGAAGCACTCGGCGATGCGGAGGACGCCTTCCAGCGCAGGCCCGAGAATCCGGAGGTCGGATTGGAGTACGTCTCCGATTCGTCGGTCCTCCAGTTACGGAAGGCGTGCCGACTCCTCGACGCCGCGGGCTTTCTCCTTGAACGCAATGGGCACTTCACGGTGATCATCGAAGCGTCGTTCGTCGCCATCGAGCGGTCGATACAGTTCTACGTCGAGGAGAAGGGATACGACGTTGCCGGTCAGCGACACACCGAGGTCTATGACGAGGGCGTCCGTGCAGGACTGTTCTCGCAGGACGTCGCCGACCGACTCGAAAAGCTCTGGGTCGAGAATCGGTCAGAATCGTACTATCGCACGGGCATCGCTGGCGAGTATCGCGCCGAGACGGTCTTTTCGCTCGCCGAAACGCTCCACGAGGAGGTGGTCGCGTTGACGCGAACGCAGGACTGCCTCTGTGAGTGACCGAGGACACGATTTGTATCTAGTCCTCTGTCGAGCCACGATAGATAACTCTCGTCGGTGATTCCGTTCGATTATCGAACGAGGAGGAAGATCACTAGAATAAGAATTTATCGAAATAGATCCTGAGAAACGTGAAATAGAGTGTACGCGCGCGGCATGGGATTTGAACCCGGAGCCAGACGGTCCTGCTCGCTCCCTGCGGTCGCTTCGCAGGCGTGCGACTGGCAGAGGTTCAAATCCAGCATCGTGATTCACTGCTCGTGAATGACGAGCAGATGAACTGCTCGCCGTAGTACTCGCGGCAGAATCACGGGCGGCATGGGATTTGAACCCATGACCTCTTGGTCCGGAACCAAGCGTTCTGTCCGCTGAACTAGCCGCCCTCAGACGGATATACTTCGCTCGCGGGCTTAACCATTGGGGTCGCCGCAACTCAGTCCTCGGCCACGGCGCGGTCGGCCTCCGGTTCGGACCCAACCGAGCTATTGGTCTGGTCGCTGTCGATGACGGCCTCCTTCCACGTGCCGCGGGTGAACCAGACTGCGGCCGCGATTGCACCGACGATGTGACCGAGAGCGACGCCAATCCAGATTCCGGTCGGGCCGAGAGAGGTCTCGAACGCCAGCAGGTAGACGGCGGGTACACGGATGAGCCACAGGGTAATCATCGAGAGGGCCATGGCGATTTTGGTGTTGCCAGCGCCGCGGTAGGCCCCGACGAGGACCTGAAAGACGCCGATGAAGGCGAACTCGATGGTCCGGATGCGGAGATACTCGGAGGCGTACTCGACGGTCCGGGTGGCCTCGGCCGTGCCGGTGGCCATGAAGACTTCCACGATGGGTTTCGGAAAGAGCGCGGCGAGGACTGCCAACGCGAGCATCACGCCGGCACCGACTTTGGCCGCGAGTTTGACCGCGCGTTCGGCCCGGTCGGCCTTGCCCGCGCCGAGGTTCTGGCCGACCATCGTGTTGGTCGCCTTGCCGAGGCCGACCGCCGGGAGGAAGACCAGCGAGATGAGTCGGTTCCCGAGTCCGTAGGCCGCGATGACGGCCGGTTCGAAGGTGACTATCATCACGGTCAGCATCACCATCGCCAGCGCGCCCGCCGACTGTTCGAGCGCCGACGGAACCCCGATGCGAACGATGTCCTCGATATAGTCAAGGTCCGGCGCGAGGTGGGCGAGTCGCACGTCGGGGCCGGTGTCGGTGAAGAACAGGACGTACACCCCGACGAGGCCGCCGACGGCGCGGGCGACCAGCGTCGCTACCGCCGCGCCCTCGATGCCCATCTCCGGGACGAGTTGGCCTTCGATGCCGAGCGCGGGGACCGACCCGACGCCGAAGACGAGAATTGGGTCCAAGACGACGTTGAGGACCACCGTAATCGCCATCACGCGCATCGGCGTCCGGGTGTCGCCGTAGCCCCGCAGGAGCGCCGAGAACGCGAGGAAGCCGAACATGAACGGCAGGCCGAGGAAGAAGATTTCCATGTACTGCTCGGCCAGCGGAACGACATCGGTGGCGGTGGCGACGTTGCTGGGGAACAGCGAGAGCATCGGTCCCGCGCCGAAGTGGCCCACGACGCTCAGGACGACGCCGATGGTGACGACGAACCCGAGCGTCTGGCCGCCGACTTTCCCGGCCGACCCGTCGCTGTCCGCGCCCATGTACTGGGCGACCAAGGTACTGCCCGCGACGTTGAATCCCCCACCGAACGCGATGAGGAAGAAGATGAGCGGAAACGCGAGGCTAATCGCGCCGACCGCGTTGGCCGAGTAGCGACCGAGCCAGAACGCGTCGGCGACGTTGTAGGCGACCTGCAACAGTTGCGTGACCACGATTGGCCACGCGAGATGGAACAACGGACGCACCAGCCCCCCGTCCGTAATTCCGTCAGACTGCGTGGATGTCACTATCCGTCTTCAGAACCGCTTAGGATTTCAATGCTTTGGGTTGAAATTGACACCCGTCGTCGGGAAAAGAGACCGGATTAGTCGGCGGAAATCGTCAGGGCGTCTCGTTCGTTTCGAGGCTGAAGTCGTCGGTCGGGTAGGCGGTACACGTCAGGATGTACCCTTTTCCGACCTCGTCTTCGCCGAGCGTCTCGTTGTTGCTGTGTCGGACGTACTCGCTGGCGTCGCCGTCCTGCACCTTGCCACCGCACGAGAGACACTGACCCTGCCGACAGGCGTAGGGCAGGTCCCAGCCCTCGTCCTCGCCGGCTTCCAGCACCGTCTCGTTGTTGGCGACTTCGATGGTTTCGCCCTCGTTGACGTATTCGACCTCGAAGTACTCGACCTCGTCGTCCGAGATGGAGGCGGGGTCGAAGCCTTCGTCCTCGCCGTCCTCGCCTTCGAGTTCACCCTCGGCACCGCCGCCGCCGACGGCGACCGCGCCGCCACCGCCGCCGATGGAGCGGTTCATCGGCTCGGGGAAGTCAGTCTCCGCCACGGTCTCGGCCCGCCGTTCGAGCACCTCTTGGGAGATGTCGTCGGGGGTTCGCCACTCGGTGCCCTCCGAGTAGTGAAGGGCTACCGCGATGAGGACGAGCGTTAGCCCGAGTCCCAGACCCAGTGCGTCTACCATGCGCGGGACTACGGAAGGGTGGTTTAACAGCATTGTGATTGACCGCCGGAATTAGCCCGAGGGTGTTCGGCCTCGGGCGTCGATTCGCCGGGTGAATGGGGTCCCAGCGAAACCTGCGACTCGACCATCACTCCGGCGCGTGCTGGCGCGGCGTTCATGCCGCGCCGTCGTCACGCGAGGGATGAGTAGCGCAGGCGAAGCCGAGCAACGCAAGAGGTTGGGGAGGTGTGAGGCCTGCGCTCAGTGGCACTTTCCACCGGCAAACTCCCGGTTAGACGAACCACCACGGGTGGATGAAGGGGCCGCTCGGTCGCGGCCGAAGGCCGTGGTCGTCTCCGGCGGCCCTATTCGGCGCAGGCGGTGTGGAGAGCGCCGAATATCCGCCGGAGAGACCGCGACCGGGCGGGGGCTTCAAGAAGTGTTCATCTTGACGGTTCCCGCGGTAGCTCTCGATACGGAACTGTTTCGTAGCGGGCAGGGCTTCAAGAAGACAAAACCACTGGCTCTACTGTTCGCAACCAAAATCACGCCGAGGCAAACAAGCACCTACCCTTTTACTCACACACTCCCGAGAAACGAGTATGACAACCCAAATCGTCATCGTGGTCTACGAGGGCTTCGACGAACTCGACGCGATAGCGCCCTACGAGGTTTTCTCCAACGCCGCCGACCGGGGGTGTGACCTCGAAGTGAGCCTGCGAACTCTCGACCCCCGAGACGAAATCACGGCCAGCCACGGTCTCCGAATTGGGACCGACGGCCTCCTCGCCGACGCCGACCCGGACCTCGTTCTCGTACCCGGAGGAGGGTGGAACGACCGTGCGGACGCGAGCGCGTGGGCCGAGGCCCAGCAAGGCGACCTGCCCGACGCCATCGCGGACCTGCACGAGCGGGGCGTCGAACTAGCGGCGGTCTGTACCGGCGGGATGCTCCTCGCGGAGGCCGGAGTGCTGGATGGTCGGCCCGCCGTCACCCACGCCAGCGCGCTTGCGGACCTCAGAGAGACCGATGCCCGAACTGACGCCGAAACCGTGGACGCCCGCGTCGTGGACGACGGCGACGTGCTGACCGCCGGGGGCGTCACGTCGGGTCTCGACTTGGCGCTCCACCTCGTCGCACGGCTCTGCGGCGAGGACGTTTCCGAGGACGTTGCAGAAACCATCGAGTACGAACCGCGGGGTGACGTGTACGAGGGCTGAAAGCGCCCCGCCGACCGTGGCGGTCTGGCACTGAGTCCGGATGAACGCTCGCTGGGGAGTGCGGTCGTCCATGAAGGTCAGCATTCCGGTGTTCGACCGAGAGCCGTCGTCGGTCGCTTCGAGCGCCACGAAGGTCGTTTCCGGTACTGGACGCCGAGCCATCGGGGGTGAGGTCGGTAAAGGCGGGTCCGGTATAATGGCGGGTCCAGTAGTTAGTCTGCGCGTCCGCGCTTGTCTGGGAAATGAAATAGCTGTCTATTAGACGTATTTAGGAATGCTAACACATTAGACACATGTGTCTATCACGTGGCGAGCGCAAAAACGTCCGAGACGAAATTATGGTGCGGTTCGTGTGGCCCTACTTACATGCAGGGGCTGATGCAGATGTACGGGTTCTGGGGGAAGATGCTAATCATCGTTTTTCACCTCCAGTTGCCCGTTACCGATACACATACCTAATATTTTTCTAAATAAATCTAACTTCAAACTATTATACTCATAATTTCCATACTAAAAAAACTGGAATTTTCAACGTCGCTCGCTCGACCCGCTCGTTCCGGACGGTGCGCGCTCGCTACTTCGCCGCGTCACTCCTCGCGGCGTGCGACCTCGTGCCGCCCGAATCCGTAGCGAAGCCGATTCGCCAGTCGCCGGGAGAATCGCCCGTCGTCTCGCGCTCTCGACCCGAATCGCTCGCCGAGCGCCTGATAGATGAGCGGCACCGGAACCTCCTGTTCGAGGGCCTCTTGGACGGTCCACGTCCCGGTCGAACCTCCGGCCACGTAGTCGTCCACGTCGCCGAGGTCGGTGCCCTCCTCGCGGAAGGCCTCCTCGCAGAGTTCGAGCAACCACGAGCGAATGACTGCGCCGTTGTTCCACGTCCGGGCGACGGCCTCCAAATCGAGGTCGTACCGGCCCTCCGCGAGGAGTTCGAAGCCCTCGCCGTAGGCCTGCATCAGGGCGTATTCGACGCCGTTGTGGACCATCTTGACGTAGTGGCCCGACCCCGCGGGACCCATCCGGTCGTGACCCTCGGGTCCGGTCGCCACCGCGTCGAAGACTGGGGTCATCTCGTCGTAAGCCCACTCCGGTCCGCCGACCATCAGCGAGAAGCCGAGTTCGGCCCCGGCGGGACCGCCGGAGGTCCCGCAGTCGAGGTACGCCGCCGGGGTCTGTTCGGCCCGGCGCGTCGAGTCCTCGAAGTAGGAGTTACCGCCGTCCACCACGATGTCCTCGTCGGTCAGGTGCGATTCGAGGTCGTCCAGCGCGGCGTCCACCGCCTCGCCCGCGGGGACCATCAACCAGATTCGCTTCTCGTCGCCCAGTCGCTCGGCGAGGTCGGTGACGGAGTTGGCGGGGGTCGCTCCTGCGTCGGCGGCAGAGGCGACGGCCTCCTCGTCCAAGTCGAACGCTACTACGTCGTGGCCGGCGTCGAGTACTCGGTCCACGACGATGCGGCCCATCCGGCCCAGTCCGATGACGCCCAGTTGCATGCGGGAGAATGGTCGGGGGTAGGAGGTAGGGATTGCGGTTCTGCTCCGTTCGGAAATCGAGTATCCGAATCGTCAGTCCTCGAATTCCACCACGGTCGGTACGTGGTCGCTAGCGTCGATCCAGTCGTCGTAAGTACCGATGCTATAGTTCCGCATCCCGGTTACCGCTCCCTCCGGAGCAAAGATGTAGTCGATGTGGTACGACTTCTCGCGCTTCTTGTGCATGACGAAAGTCGGGTCCTCCTCGTCTCCAAATTCGGCGTCCGTGTGGTGATGGTAGACGCTCCGAAGTCCGAGGTCGTTAAGGAGTTCGACTGTCTCGGCGAAGTTTCCGCGGAGTGGGCTTTTCGGCGACTCGTCCCAGATAACGTTCCAATTGAAGTCACCAGCGACAATTGCACCGGATGCAACGAACTCGTGATACTGTTCGAGGGCAGTATATACCTGTCCGATGTAGCGTTTTCTCGGATTCGTCTCGTCGTTCATCGCCCACACCGCAAGTAGGTCTCTCGCTCCGTCTACTTTCACTGGGATAACGTATCGACTCTCTGTCTTCTCGTCGTCCGTGAGTTCGAGTGTGATTCCGTTTCTGGCGAAGACACCGAGGCCTTTGTTCGCGTTCTCACCGACCCAAACCCAGTCGGAAAATTCCGACCAATCGCCTTTTGTCTCTGGGTTTTCACACTCCTGAATCACGAGTAGGTCGGGGTCGTACCTGAGTATCTGGTCTCGCTTCTTCCGGAATGCCATGTTGCAGTTCCACGTCGCCAGCGCCGTCATGTAATACCGAAAACAACATTTTTAAATAAATCGTTCGACAGCGGTGTTAGGCAGTAGAGATTATGAAACGTCGGTCAGTTCTATTCGCAGTAACGTCCGGTGTTGTCGGTAGTACCGGGTGTACTCGATTTATATCCGGGCTTCAGCAGTATCGTCTCTGGTTCGTTCGAATTCACAACGGAACTGCTAGCGAGCAACGGGTCGATATTCGCGTCCTTCGCAATGGCGAGGTGGTATTCGAACGTGAATACGAGAATATTCCTAGTTTCCGGGAGAGCAAGAATGAAAAAGCAACGTTCGCGGCGATGGGCAGTGCCCGATTAATCGAGGACGAGTGGGAAATCCAGAAAAGCACCTACACCATCGAATACAGACTCTCCGAACAGGAGTCGTTCGAGGAAGTAAACGTTGGCGAGGTTGGCGAATTCGAGGGAGAGGATATCGGTGTCACTATGCAACTGTACGGTGGTGAGCAAGCGGTTGTGGCGTTCGATATACACCAATTCGATTCCGAGGAGCAGGCGACTGGGTTCGTGAGTACCGTCACGAATCAATCCGTCGAGTGACGAGTCGCGTCACGAGAACCACGCCAGCACGGCTATCGCGCCGAACAACCCACACGCAGACGAGAACCTTTATCAGTACCCATCTACTCCGATAACGTATGAGGCTGACTGTGTCGGTAGTACGTCGAACAGTATAATCCAGCGGCGCGTCTTCTCGCCGAACTGACGACCCGACAGAGTCAGCTACAGCTACACCATGACTGACGTTCCCGACAGCTACGACCCCGAGCAAGTCGAACCGAAGTGGCAAGAGGAGTGGCGAGGCTCCGAAATCTACAACCCCGAGGGCGAACCGGATTACGTCATCGACACCCCGCCGCCGTACCCGACCGGTCAGCTCCACCTCGGCCACGCGCTGGGCTGGAGTTACATGGACTTCGCGGCGCGGTTCCATCGCCTGTTGGGCGACGACGTGCTGTTCCCGCAGGGCTGGGACTGTCACGGCCTGCCGACCGAGGTGAAGGTCGAAGAGGAGGAGGACATCCACCGGACCGACGTGCCCCGCGAGGAGTTCCGGGACCTCTGTATCGAGTACACCGAGCGTCGCATCGACGGGATGAAAGAGACGATGCAGTCGCTGGGCTTCTCGCAGGACTGGTCGGCCGAGTACCGCACGATGGACGAAGACTACTGGGAGAAGACCCAGCGGTCGTTCGTCGAGATGTCCAGTGAGGCCGACGAGAACGACTACATCTACCGCGACGAGCATCCCGTCAACTGGTGCCCGCGGTGTGAGACCGCAATCGCGGACGCGGAAGTCGAGAACATCGACCGCGAGGGGACGCTCCACTACGTCACCTTCCCCGGCGTCGGCAACGACGACATCGAGATTGCGACCACCCGGCCCGAACTGCTTTCAGCCTGCGTCGGCATGGCGGTCAGTCCCGACGACGAGCGATACGAGGACCGCATCGGCGACACCTTCGAGGTCCCGCTGTTCGGTCACGAGGTCGAACTGCTGGCCGACGACGACGTTGACGGCGACTTCGGGACCGGCGCGGTCATGATTTGTACGTTCGGTGACAAGCAGGACGTTGACTGGTGGGCCGAACACGACTTAGACCTGCGCTCGGTCTTCACCGAGGACGGCCACCTCAACCACCTCGCGGGCGATTACGAGGGTCTGAGTGTCGATGAGGCCAAGGGACTCATCGCTGACGACCTCGAAGCCGAGGGGTACCTCCAAGACACCGAACCCACCGAGCAGTCGGTCGGGTCCTGCTGGCGGTGTGACACCCCCATCGAAATCCTCTCGAAGGAACAGTGGTTCGTGGAGGTCCGCCAAGACGAAATTTTGGAGAAGGCCGAGCAGGTCGAGTGGATTCCGGACCACATGTACGACCGCCTCGAAGACTGGACCGAGGGGATGGAGTGGGACTGGGTTATCTCCCGACAGCGCGTCTTCGCCACGCCCATCCCGGCGTGGTTCTGCGGGAACGACGACTGCGAGTACATCCACATCGCCGAAATCGGCGAACTCCCGCTGGACCCGACCGAGACCGACCCCGAACTTGACGCTTGCCCGGAGTGCGGCGGGAGCGACTGGGAGGGCGAGACCGACGTGATGGACACGTGGATGGACTCCTCGATTTCGCCGATGCACGTTCAGGGCTGGCCGGACGACGAGTTCACGCCGACCACGCTCCGCGAGCAGGGTCACGACATCATCCGGACGTGGGCGTTCTACACCCTGCTTCGGGTCACCGCGCTCGAAGACGAGATTCCGTGGGACGAGTCGCTGGTCAACGGGATGGTCTTCGGCGAGGACGGCAACAAGATGAGCAAGTCCCGAGGGAACGCGGTCGGTCCCGAGGAGGCCATCGACGAGTACAGCGCCGACTCGGTTCGACAGGCCCTCGCGCTGGGCGGGCAACCCGGTAGCGACATCCAGTTCCAGTGGAAGGAGGTCAAGTCCGCCTCGCGGTTCCTCACCAAGTTCTGGAACATCTTCCAGTTCTCGGCCGACCACTTCGACGACGACACCCCCGAAATCGACGCGCCGGCCTATCGGGACGCCGACAAGTGGATTCTGACCAAACTCTCCCGAACCGCCGAGGCCGTCCGCGACGACATGGAGTCCTACCGGTTCGATTCTGCGCTCCGCAAACTCCGGGAGTTCGTCTGGAACGACCTCGCCGACGACTACCTCGAACTGGTCAAGGGCCGCCTCTACGAGGGTCGGCCCGGCGAGCGAGACGCTGGCCGGAAGGCACTCTACACCGCGGTTTCGGCCTCGGTCCGGATGCTCGCGCCGTTCTCGCCCCACTTCGCCGACGAGGTGTACCACTATCTCCCCGGTACTGACGGGAGCGTCCACGAGGCCGCGTGGCCCGAAATCGAGTTCGCCGACGACGAGGCCGCCAAGAAGGGCGACCTCATCGCGGAAGTTGCCAGCGAGATTCGCGCGTGGAAGTCCGACGAGGGGATGGCGCTCAACGCCGACCTCGACCGCGTGGAAATCTACTCCGAGTACGGCAGAGAGTGGGACACCTACGACCTGAGCGAGGCCGTCAACGCGCCGGTCTACCCCGAGGAGGGCGAACCCAACGTCGAACTCGTCCCGGTCGGCATCGACCCCGACCACAGCACCATCGGTCCGCAGTTCCGCGACAAGGCCGGACAGGTCATCGGCGCGCTCGAATCCGCCGACCTGACCCAACTCAAGAACCAGAAGGAAATCGAGGGCGAGATTACCCTCACCGTCGATGGCGAGGAGGTCACCATCGAGGGCGACGCCGTCGGCATCGAAGAGGAGTACCGCGCCGAGAGCGGCGAGGAGGTCGAAGTGCTGGAGACCGAGCGCGCGACGATTCTGGTCTTCCCCTAACTCCGCCGTTTCCCGGTCGCTGAGTTCTCCGGCGTCGATTTCTCACTCGCCGCCGTTCTCGAACTGATGGTAGGGGTGGCGATGGGTGTCCCGGATGATGTCCTCGTCCGTGACCTTCAGACCGAGTTCGTCTAACTCCTCGCCGATGCGACTCAGGTCGTCGCCGTCGGTGCCCACCGCCCGAACGAGGACGTTGCCCTCGCCCTTCATCACCTCTTGGACCTCGACCACGCCAGAGACATCGACCGCCTTCTCGGCTAACTCCTCGCGCTCGGGAATCGGCGCGGTGCAGACGATGAGCGTGAACAGTTGAAAGCCGGTTTCCTCGTAGTCCACGTCGGCGTGGTAGCCGCGGATAACGCCGTCCGCTTCGAGTTGTTGGATTCGATTCCGGACGGTACTCGGGGATACGTCGAGTTTCTCGGCGATGTCGCTCGACGAAGTGCGGCGGGCGTCTTCCTGTAGCGCGTAGACGATTTGCTTGTCCAAGCCGTCGAGTTCTCGAACTCCCATTTCGACGTGGATTGTGACTGGAGCGTAATAACGGTGATTCACTGGAGTCGCCCGGACTGACATCTATTCAGCGTCTCGATGTCAGAACGAGATTCTTATATTTAAAGGCGTTGGCGGAAACCCAAAAAACACTAACCGCTGGCTCCCTAACACCCGGCCAATGTCAGCGTCGATGGGTACGGCTCAAATCGGCCTCCGGCTAATCGCGGGACTGTTGCTCATTCTGGCGAACGGCTTCTTCGTCGCCATCGAGTTCGCGCTCACGCGCGCTCGCCAGTTCACCGAAAGCGAGTTCGTGGACGGCGACTCCCGCCTCGAACGAGCGTGGGAGATGACCCAGAACCTCGAACTCTACCTGACAACCTGTCAAGTCGGCATCACGGCGTCCAGCATCGCGGTCGGTATCGTCGCCGAACCCGCGCTGGCGGCGCTGTTCGCGCCACTGTTCGCCGGCACGACGCTTGCGACGATTGGAGCGGGCGCGATTATCGCCTACGCCATCATCAATCTCATCCACCTGACCCACGGCGAACAGGCACCGACCTACCTCGGCGTCGAACGCTCGCGGATGGTCTGCCGATACGGTGCCACGCCGCTCTACTGGTTCTACAAGATTATCTCGCCGCTCATCACGCTCGGCGACTACGTTGCGAAGTGGACGCTCAAACTGTTCGGCATCGAGATGACGGGCGCGTGGCTCGAAACCGAGGAGGACGCCATAGAGACTCGCGCGCAACTCCACAACCGACTCAACTCGGTGCTGGAACGGGGCGAACTCTCCGACGAGCGCCACGAGGAGGTCCTGAGCGCGCTCGCCGCCGGGGACAAGGCCGTCGAGTCGGTGATGGTCGATTCCGAGGACGTGGTGTTCCTCTCGACGGAGAACTCGATGGAGGAGAACCTCAGTCGGATGTCCTCCTCGCCCCACACCCGCTACCCCCTCGTCGGAGAGGACGAGGAGGACTTCCGGGGTATCGTCTACGTGCCGGTCGTCCTCGACCGGATAGACGAGCTACGCGACGGCGAACTCGGACTGGAGGACGTTGCCGCACCGCCGATGACGGTTTCGGCCTCCACGACCGTCAGCGACGCCATCGACCAGTTCCAAGCCGAGAGCCAAGAGTTGGCGCTGGTCCTCGCGGAGGGTGAGGTCGTCGGCCTGCTGACGGCGACCGACGCGCTCGAAGCCGTGATGGGCGAAATCGAGGACCCGCTCGACGAGCGGGGTCGCCCCGGCGCAGTCCCGAGTTGAGGGCCTTCGGCCACCAGTTAACGACGGGTCCTCGGAGTTGTCTCGTTGCTCCTCGGCGCTCAGTTGTCTGTGGGTGTCTCTATACTATATTTTGGTATTTTAAGAACCACTAAATAATTGCGTGCGGATTGGGAGTGATTTTCTCGTTCGATGGACGATGCGAACGGTTTCGGGGCACCGTGCTGTGCCGGTCTCACCACTCGAACCTAGTAAATAATTAGATTTCTAACAATATTGACCCTTCTATCTAGCAATAAAGTATTATATATTAATTAGTTAGAAATCAATAAGTATAGGGTGGGTATAGTTTGTAATGCAATATGAGCGACAAAGAACCCATCCTGAACCGACGACGATTCCTCAAGCGAACGTCCGCGACCGGTGCCCTCGCGGTCGGTGCGACCGCCAACGTCACCGCGAAGAAGACCGCGAACGTCGAGCAAATCGAGCAAGACGCGCTCAAGACCGAGGTCCGTACCCACGGTAGCGACCTGCTCGGTCTCCTCCAGTCGGAGGGCGTCGATGTCGCCATGGACGACCTCTCGAACCCCCGCCGGAGTCAGACCGAAGACGGCACCACGCAGGTCGTCGGCGAGACGCAGGTTGACGACGGTTTCCTCGTGACCCACGTCGAACCCGACTCGGAGCGCGCCTTCGGTGTTCTCTGGTCCGAGGACACCGTGACGTTCTACGACCCGGAAGACGGCGTGACCACCGAGGACGTCGATACGATGAGCCACAACTGCTGGTGTAGTGACGAGTCCTGTAGTTCGTCCTACGACTACCAGAAGTGCTATCAGAACGGCGACACCTTCTACGGTCGCTGTAACTGCTTCTAAGCGAGCAGTCGCCGACTCCGGAGACTGCCGTCTCCAAACTGACTATCAATCGCACACGCCGAATACACTCTTTTTATTCGCGGAGAGAACACCGACCTCGCCGAGCGCGATACGTGGGAACTCACGCCGAGAATCATCGCCGTTATCACCTCGACGCCCTACTGCGACGACATGGACCAGCGAATCTACGACCACGCAGAGGTCTTAGTCGATTGGAGCGCCCGCGTCGAGGAGGGCGACAACGTCGTCGTCCGAGTGGACGAAGGTGCCCACGACCTCGCGGTCGCGGTGGCCGAGAAACTCGGCGAGCGAGGTGCTAACTACCTGACGACCTACGTCTCCGACGAGGTGCAGTCGGCGTTCGTCCGGAGTCACGACGGCGACTTCGACCAAGACCCCGACTTCGAAACCGAGATGCTCGAACGGGCCGACTCGGTGCTGTCGCTCCGGGCGAAGCGCAACACGGCCGCCAAGGCCGCCATTCCGGGCGAGAAGCGGTCTGCCTACCGAAAGTCCCGGTCGGGTATCCGAGAGGTTCGGATGGACAGCGATTGGGTCTCGACCATCCACCCGACTCGCGCGCTGGCCCAGCAGGCCGGGATGGACTACCGGGAGTATCAGGACTTCGTGTACGATGCCGTCCTCCGCGACTGGGAGGCACTCGCCGACCAGATGGCGAACATGAAGGACCTGCTGGACGAGGGGAGCGAGGTCCGCATCGTCAAGGAGGACACGGACCTCACGATGTCCATCGAAGGCAGAACCGCGGTCAACAGCGCGGCGTCGGTGGCCTACGACTCGCACAACCTGCCCAGCGGCGAGGTGTTCACCGCCCCGGAGAACCCCGAGGGCGAGGTCTACTTCGACGTGCCGATGACCCACAACGGCGAGCGCATTCAGGGCGTCCACCTCACCTTCGAGGAGGGCGCGGTCGTAGACTGGTCGGCCGAGACGGGCGAGCAGGCGCTGACCGACATCCTCGAAACCGACGAGGGCGCGAAGCGACTGGGCGAACTCGGAATTGGGATGAACCGCGGCATCAATCGCTTCACCGACAGCATCCTGTTCGACGAGAAGATGGGCGACACCATCCACCTCGCGGTCGGTCGGGCCTATTCCTCTTGCCTGCCGGAGGGCGAGGAGGGCAACGAGAGCGCGGTCCACGTGGACATGATTACCGACATGAGCGACGACTCCCGGATGGAAATCGACGGCGAAGTTGTTCAGCGCAACGGCACCTTCCGATGGGAAGACGGGTTTGAGGAGTAATCGCGGTTTTTCATCGACGTTTTTGCGAGGAGTGGTCGCCGGAGGCGGCCCGACGAGGAAAAAGGTCGAACTGGCACCTTCCGGTGGGAAGACGGGTTTGAGGAGTAATCGCGGTTTTTCATCGGCGTTTTTGCGAGGAGCGAGGGACGGAGTCCCTCGTACCGTGCGAACGGCGAAGCCGTGAGCAGAGAGCGGTCGCCGGAGGCGGCCCGACGAGGAAAAAGGTCGAACTGGCACCTTCCGGTGGGAAGACGGGTTCGAGGCGTAGCGAGCGATTTCGCCTGAAGTAGTTTTTATAAAAATAGTTACCCTTTCTGCCGGTTCCCGACGTTCTTTACACGCACGCCCCGACGGAGCGAACGGTCCCGGCAGAAGCCCAACGAGGCACACGCTCCCCGAAGCGGTAGACCCAATCGCCACCAAACCACACGGAACGACGCGACGACTCCCCCTGCCGTCGGGTCCGGTGGCGGTGGGTCGGCCCCGGTCCACGGAACCGGGACGCCACGGACGATTCTCCTCCCTTTCCCCTTCCCCTGTCGGTCGTTCGGAAGTGAACCCAGAGCTTCGAGACTACTCGTCGGTCCACCACTCGCTTCTGCGCTCGTCGTAACTCGCGTTCCGGAAGGGGTCGGGCCACTCGGCGTCGTCCTCGAAGCCGAACCCGTAGCCGAGCCAGTAGCCGACGTGCCAGCCGACTGCCTCGGTGTCGAGGCCGCTGACGGTCACTCGGAGGTGGTCGTAGCGTTCGAGCGCGCCGTCGCCGTCGGGGTCGGTGCCGCGGACTCGGCCGCACGAACCGCTGTCGCCGGTCCGGCAGGGTAACTGGTCGCCTAACTCCACGACCACTTCGGCCTCGGTTCTGTTGTCTACGAACTCGAAGGAGACGTTCGCCGGGACAGTTCCGTCTGCTCCTCGGGCGTAGTAGTCGAGGGCGTGGCGGACCTGCTCGCGGACCGTGCCGGGGTTGGTGGCGTTCTCGTCAGCGAGGTAGACACTGAAGTTGGCGTCGTTCCACGGCAGTCTGCGCTCGGTGGCGTTGGGCCGGGGCAGGGTCCGCAACTGCGAGGAGGGAGCCATCACCGACTGCGGGTCGGCGGTGTGGTTCAGCCCGAGGGTGTGGCCGAGTTCGTGCTTGAGGATGAGCAGGGTCGAGTCGTTGGAATACGACCCGACGACTTCGATGGTCACCGGTCGGGAGACTCCGCCGCCGTAATTGACGTAGGGCGCGCATCCGGCCGGGTCGGAGACGTTGGCGCAGGACTCGATGCTGTCCACGAATTCGACGATGATGTCGGGATTGGATGCGTTGGGTCTCAGTTCGTAGTCGATGGCAAATCCGGCCCAGCGCGTGCTGTTGTTCGCCCAGAAATCCAGCGCGTCGGCCACCAGCGGCCGGAAGTTCCGCGAGGAGTTCGCGGTGTTGTTGATAGCGACCGTTAACTCGTCGTCACCCCACGGGTTCGGACGGTCCGGCGTCTCGTCGGCAGTTAGCGCCCGCTCGCCTCCGGTGCGGTCGTCCGTCGCGGAACTCGGGGCCTCGGTGGCGCAACCCGCGAGGACGAGGAGGCCCGCGACGAACAGTGTTCGCCACATCGAAACCTACGACAACGCTACCACGTATCAAACTTGGCGTGCGTTTCACGCCGGGCGGAATCCGCAGTAGGGGGCTAAGGTTCTCGGCCGGTTGCTAAGGGTCCCCGACCGGTGGCGAAAGACGGGCTTAACTGGGTCGGTGAGGCCCGCGGCGACGCTTTCGACCGACTGCACATCCCGGCGAGTACGACGGCCGGGTCGCCAGTCTGCTCGATACCGGCGTCCTCGTGGAAATCGAAATCGAGGCCGAGAGTCCCGACGACGAGAGGGAGACCGAGGTTATCACGGGCAAGAAGTGACCTCTTATTTCTTTTAAACATAAAATTGGTTCTTTAAGAATCTATTTTATTTCCTACTCGTAGCGACTTGCCCGACCAACTGCCAGCAAACGCTCGGCCGACCGATTGCTGTCCTCGGCGGACTGAAAGGGCGAGCGGGGTTCGCGGGCCGACGGCCCGTGGTCGTCTCAGCGACCTCTATCTGCGCCGGGCAGTGTCTCGCCGAACGGAGTGAGGTCGTTCGAAAGGCGAAGCCTTTCGTGATCACGAAAATCTCCGATTTTCGGACGACGATGGCTCGGAAGACGCGGTTTGTCTTCCGGCGCGGAGAGGCGCAGATATGTCGCTGAACGACCGCGAACCGCGCGAGGGCTTTCGAGGATACTGCTGTCCTGCTGGTTCCTGCTTTCCTGTCGATTCCTGCGGTTCCGAACGCGAGAACTCTCAAAACCGCAGTTCCGTTTGTCGCAAAAATAATTTCTGACTACGGTTTCGGGTCGAAGAACGCGGCCAACTCTGCGCCGAACTTCTCGGCCAACTCGCCGACCGCCTCGCCGACCAGCACGTCGTAGCCGTCGTCTAAGGCCGACTCGACGTGAACCCCTAGCGCCACGTCGAAGATGGCCTCGCTGGCCAAGAACTCCTCGGCGGTCTCGAACTCGCGTCGGCGCTCCACGACGTAGCGGTCGCCGTCGATGAACGGACCGTAGCAGTCCGGGTCGTCGGCGTACTTGCCGTAGAATCCTTCTGCGTGCTGGCGGACGTGGACCGGCGGCCCCTCGTGGCGCTCGACCGCGGGGCGCTCGGCCACTTCCAACTCCACGAATAGCACCGCGTCGTCGTCTGCGAACGCGGTCGCTCGGAGCGGATCGAACCCCCGCCGGCCCAACTCGTCCCGAACCCCGGCCAGCGACTTCCGGAGTTGCGGGTACAACTGGTCTTCCACCACGTCGGGGGCCTCGAACCGGACCGCAATCGGGGTGGTCCCGCGGACCGCGATTTCGTCGCGGACCGCCTCGGGACCGAGGAGGTCGCCCGACTCGGGGAAGAATAGCTCCTCGCGGGGGTCGGCCAGCAGTTCCCGAGCGTAGTGCTGAAGGCGCGCGACGTTCTCGGCCGAACAGACCGCCGCGACGTTGCGCTCGGGGTCGGTCGGGTCGATGACCACGAGCGGGTCGTCGAACTCGGCGGTCCCGTGGTCCTCGGGGTCGAACCGGACCGGCGGGTGCCAGTCGTCCGCAGTAGCCTCGATTACCTCCCGAAAGCCGCCGTACTCCAGCACGAGGAGTTCGGTCAGATACCCCGAGAATCCCCGCGTCCGGAGGTCGCTCCCGTAAGCCCCGATGCCCTTGAGGAACTGCTTGAGCAGGCGGACCTCGCCCGCGAGGTCGGCGTCGATGCGCGCGTCGAGGTACTGGTTGTGGAAGGGCGTCCTATCGACCGCGGACTGAATCTCGGTCGCCGAGTCGAGGCGGTAACAGGGCACGAGGTCCACGTCGAAGCCGTCGTACTCGCCGGTGACGTAGGGATGCTCGGCGAACTCCTCGCGGCCCTCGGGCAGGACCGCGTGGCCGACTTCCAACCCGTAGGACTCCAACTCCTCGCGCGCCACGTCGGCGGGGAACCGCACGAACAGGTCGATGTCCCGGTCGCCGCTAATCCACGTCCCGCGGGCGGTACTCCCCACCTGAATCACGTCACCCGAGACTGGCAGGTCCGCGATGGCGTCGTCTGCTCGCTCGGTCAGGTCTGCGACTGCCTCGGTCATCCGGCCGCGTTCGGCCTCGTCCGGGTCGATTCGCTCGCCCACCTCAGCGACTACCTCCTCGAAATCGTCCTCGCCGGTCATTACCGGTGGATTCGCTACCCCCCGCCGAAAACGTGTCGTCTTGGTGCGTTAACTAATGCCTTCCCTCGGGCGAAAGCGAAAGCCCTATTTAATGACTCGCGCATAAGCAGAAATGTAGCAGGAAGCCGTCGTAGCTCAGTTGGTAGAGCGCCACGCTGTTAACGTGGTGGTCCCAGGTTCGAGCCCTGGCGACGGCGCTACTTTCTCGCGGACATCGAGCGAGGAGTTTTATCTCCGAGCAACTGCTGTCCGCGAGTAATCGCGTTTCATCGACAGGCTCGAGCAGACGAGTTGCACGCCCGGACCGGCGCGAAGCGCCGCACGCCCGGAACATCTCGGCGAGTTCGAGCCCCGGCGACGGCGCTGTTCTCTCGCTCACAACTTCGAGCAGTCTCATCTCGACAGATAGCCTCCTCGCTAATTGCGTTCTTCGTCCGGGGCAAATTCCTCTGCCGTATCACCTGAAGCGATAGGCTAAAAGGGTGCCACGGGATACGTAGATGTGTCGGGCCCTTAGCTCAGTCTGGTTAGAGCGCTCGGCTCATAACCGAGTGGTCGATGGTTCGAATCCGTCAGGGCCCATCCCCCGGTGATTCTACGCTCCGACACCCGCCCCGATTTTCAGAACCTGAGAATTGGATTCCCCTTTGATGACGTTCTCTCGCGTAGTATCGGATGAATCATGACCACCAAATTCACCGAGCGATTCGACCCGCTTCGCGTCGCCATCGGCTTGTTCGTCGTCCTCGGCGTCGTGTTGACTGCCGTCGCCGGATACGCCGTGCTTGCTCCTACTGGCCTCACCATCTCGGCCGACCTCGCGGTGTCGGTGCTATCTGGGGTCTCGCTGGCGGCGTTCGCAGTCGTGCTGACGATGTGGCTCCGCAACCAGATGGGTCGGCGGCCGCGGCGGAGCGTCTGAGACTGTTTCTTCGCGGCGAGTTCCTGCCGGTTGTCATTCTCTCGGGACGAAAATCGAAATCCGAAACCGAGGCTATCGCTTCAACCCGACCCATAGCCCGCCGACCGCGAGGAGAAACACGGCGGTCGAAAGGTCGTAGGACCGAGCCAACATCGCCGAGACGGCCACCGAGGACCCCCCGATACCCGCCAGAAGCGTGCCGAGGACCGACCCGGTGCAACTCACGCAGGTCACGAGGCCCAGCGCGCTCCCCAGTACTCCTCGACTCGCTCGGGCCAGTGCCCCGTAGGCCAGCGTCGCCAGTCCGGCGTAGCCGACCAGTTTGAAGGGGACGAGCGTGAGGTGAACTGCCCCGCCCGAGACGACCACCAGCGGTCCCCATCCGGGCATCGCCCCGAGGAGCGAAACCGACCCGAGGCCCGACCCGTGGCCCGCCGAGGCCAGTCCGCCCGCGGCGCAGAGAAGGACGAAGTAGCCGACCCCGGTGGCGAGCGCCGCGTAGGTCCGGCGGTCGGTGGGTCGCGGAATCTCGGCGTAGGTCACCGCCAGAACCGCGGCGTTGGTCCAAATCGCTGGATAGGCGAGGTACCGGAGCGACAGGACCTCGGTCTCGGACACCGCGAGATACCCGCCCAGAACCGCCGCCTCGGCGACCGTGAGCGCGACGAGGAGGCGGGCGGCCCGCGCCGGGGTCCGGAGCGCCCGGTCGGGATTCGAGGCGGTGTCGGTGGCCATCAGTGCTTGGTTGCCGACTTCGGTTCTGCGCCGACCATGTACGCCACGGCGATGAGTAGCAGGAAGACGGCCTCGAAGGCGACGACCGCCACCAGCGGTAGGTCGATGCCGAAGAAGCCGAACAGCACCCGAAGCTCGATTGCGACCGGGATGCTGAACGCCACCAGCACGAGGAGTTGGGCGCGCGAGAGCGTCATGCCACCACCTCCCTGAGAAGGTCGCCCAGCGCCTCGACGTTCGCCGACACCCAGACCGGGACGCCCGGCACGTTTCCGAACCACCCGGCGTCGCCGACGATGCTGGCCAGCGGGAGCGTGTAGGCCAGAATCACCAGCACGACCGCGATGGCGGTCCACAGTCGGAGGTCGTCGAGGACCCGCGGACTCCCGCTGGCACCCGAGAGGGGAGCGGGCAGACTGTCGTCCACCGGGTTCTCGATGGGGTCCTCGATGGCCGACAGCAGGATGTTGAAGACGAACAGCACGACCGACAGGAACAACAGCGTCCCGCCGAGCGCGATTTGGGCCTGTAGTTCGCCGACAGTCCCGATGACCGCGTTGAAGTCGAAGCTCTGGTACTGGGGTTCGGCGGTCCGGCGCGGGATGCCGACCAGTCCGGCCCGGTGCATCGCGTTCGACATGAACACCATGCCGACGAACCACATGACGACCTGCAGGAGACCGATTGGCCGACTGTAGAGGCGCTTGCCCGTGAGTTGGGGGACGAGCCAGTAGGACCCGGCCATCATCGTGAGCGCCACCGCGGTACCCACGGTCAGGTGGAAGTGGCCCGGCACCCACAGCGTGTTGTGGATGAGGTAGTTGATGTTCATCCCGGCGTTAATCATGCCGGAGAAGCCGCCAGCCGCGAACATCGCCCCGGCGAGCGCCATCCCAGTGAAAGCCGGGTCGCGCCACGGGAGCGCGCCGAGCCACTTGATGTACCCCTTGCCGCCGCGCTGGCGGGCACCGTGTTCGACCGACGCGACCACGGTGAACGCGGTCAGCAGACTCGGCAGGAGGAGGAACATGGTGTTGGTCATGGCGATGAACTTGAAGCCCTCCGCGATGCCGGGGTCCAGATACTGGTGGTGGATGCCGACCGGCGTCGAGAGGAGCAGGAACAGCACGAACACGACCCGAGCGAGGGGGTCGCTGAATAGCCGACCGCCCGCCAACTTCGGCAGGACGGTGTACCACATCAGGTAGGCCGGCATCAGCCAGAAGTACACCACGGGGTGGCCGAAGTACCAGAACAGCGTCCGAGTCAGCAGGGGGTTGACCGTCTCCACGAGACCGAACGACCACGGGATGAGGAAGACGACGACCGACACCGCCACGCCGAGCGTCGAGAGGTACCACATCAGCATGGTCGTCAGCACCATGAACGTCTGGAGCGGGATGCGCTCGTCGGGGTTGTCACCGCGCCAGTCGCGGTACGCGAGGAACCAGTCGGCCCCCGCCAGCCACGTCCCGACGATGAACATCGCCAGTCCGATGTAGAACAGGGGATGGGCTTGCAGGGGAGCGTAGAACGTGTACAGCACGTCGGCGCTCATGTCGATGCTCGGAATCAGGCCTGCGAGGATTGCGACTGCCGCGAAGACGGCACCGGTCGTGGTCAGTCCGAACCACGCCCACGTCAGCCTGATGTCCGGCATCGGGCGTTCGAGGCTCTGGACGACTGCCCACGTGAACAACCCGACGAGGAAGAAGATGGTGAACACCAGCGCCAGCAGGACGCCGTGGCCCGTCAGCACGGTGTAGTAGTCCACCGAACTGATGAACCGGAAGTAGTCCGTCCGGTGAAGCGCCTGCACCAGTCCGAAGAACGCGCCGATGGCCAGCGCGGTGAACGAGACGGTCAGGCAGGCCTTCACGACCGCGGCCTCGTCGGGGTACCGGTCTACGAACGTCGCCATCTCAGGCACCCCCCGCCGTGGCGCTGGCGTTGAACTCGTCTTCCGGGACGACCTTCATCGTGCCCTCCATCGCGTGGTGGGCCGACCCGCAGTACTCGTTACAGAGGAGACCGTACTCCTTCGGTCCCTCGACTTCGACTGTGAACGTCGAAATCTGTCCGGGGACGGCCATGGTGTTGGCGTTGGTGCCGACGACCTCGAAGCCGTGAATCACGTCGGCCGAGGTCACGTGGAAGGTCACGGTGCTGTCGGCCGGGACCCGAATCGGCTCGCCCGTACCGGGTTGGAACGCGAACTGCCGGGCGATGACGTACACCTCGTACTCGTTCGGTCCGGACTGGTAGACGCCGGGTTCGCTAAACTGGGGGTGTTCGTCGAGGGCCTGCGGGTCCACCGTCCCGCCCTCGTCGTCTATCATCTCGACGCCGGCCCCGATTGCCCCGTAGGAGACGGTGGCGATGAAGCCGACGATGAGCAACAGCGCCGCGCCGAGCCAGAGTTTCTCGTAAGCGTGTATCTCCATCGTTGTTCACCTCGGTTATCCGACCACCGTCATTCCCCGGCCGAGGAACTCCACGAAGTACATGAACAGCCACATCACGACCAGAATCACGAAGTAGCCGAAGATGAGGACGAGCGTACCAACCGGGTCGAACTCGTCGTGTCCGATTTCGCGTTCGATGCTGTCGGGCGCTGACCCGACCACGTAGCCGCGAGGTTGGTCGGGCACCTCCTCGCGTATTGCACTCTCTGTCTCCGATTCCATCGACATAAGCGTCGATACGAACACGGGATATTTAACGAAAGAAGCCGATTCCCAGACCCTGAAAACCGGCGAAATGGGATTAGTACTGGTACTGCTACCGGTTCGTATGGAGTCGTCTCAGAGTCGATTTGGCATAAAAAGGGTCGTGTCGAACCGTTCGCCTCGGAGTTTAACTGTGGTGACACTGCTGGC
This sequence comes from Halorussus lipolyticus, assembly GCF_029338375.1. Taxonomy (NCBI): domain Archaea; kingdom Methanobacteriati; phylum Methanobacteriota; class Halobacteria; order Halobacteriales; family Haladaptataceae; genus Halorussus; species Halorussus lipolyticus. The sequence goes on from NZ_CP119804.1 coordinate 2,828,906, forward strand.
GCTCGCCCCGGTCGCGCTGTTCGCGCTGGGTCGGAGCCTGCTGGCGGTTGTCGCCGTCGTCAACGTCGTCCTCATCTTCGGCAGTCTCTACCTCCTCACGTCGCCCACCGAGGAGGACCACGGTCACGACCACGGCGAGCGCACTGACGACGAACGCGCCCGCGAGAAGCGCACTGCCGAAACGACCGACTCGACCTGACTCTCATGTTCCCCCTGCACGGCCACGGACCGGCGCTCCCGACCGGAACCCTCGACGCCGCAGTGTTCCTCGTCGTCGGATTCCTCGGCGGTGCCCACTGCCTCGGCATGTGCGGACCGCTGGTGAGCGTCTACGCCGACCGACTCCGGGCGCAGGAGGAGACTGCCGACGACACCCTGACGCTCCGGCAGGTCCGCCAGCACGTCCTGTTCAATCTGGGGCGGACCGCTGGCTACGCGATTGTCGGGGCGGTGTTGGCGCTCGTCGGCGGGGTGACGGTCGGCGCGATGGACCGAGTTCTCGCGGCCGGAACCGGCGTGCAGGCGACGACGGCGGTCCTCGCGGGGACGTTCATCGCCGCCACTGGCGTCACCTACGTCGGCGGGTCGGCGGCCCACCCCTCGCTCGGCCCGGTCGATAGCCTGTTCGGCAAAGTGAGCGGGGTCTTGACCCGGCGGGTAGACGCCTTCGTCGGCGACGCTCGCATCGCGGGCCTCGGACTGGTCCACGCGCTCCTGCCGTGTCCCATCACCTACCCAGCCTACGTCTACGCCTTCGCGCTCGGCGACCCGGTTCGAGGGGCCTTCCTGCTGTCGCTGGTCGGTCTCGGGACCTTCCCGACCCTGCTGGTGTACGGAACCGTCTTCGGGTCGCTGTCGGCCAGCAAGCGACTGCACCGACTCCTCGGAGTCGCGTTCGTCGTGCTGGGCTACCTGATGGTCGCGCACGGACTGGTGCTGTTGGGAATCGACGTGCCGCGGGTGTCGCTTCCGCTCCCCGCGCCGAAGTACCAGCCGATAGGATAGCCCATGAGTGAGACAACTAACGACGGCCTAGAGACAAACGAGGAGTGTGTCGAAACGTCCGGAGCGGTCCATGACGAGTCGCTAACCGCCGACTCGAGTCCCGTGGATACCCCCGGCGAGTGTACTCTGTGTGGCCTGCCGACCGGCGATTCCCCGGTGACAGACCGTGATTCCCCCGGTGGCTACTGTTGTCGGGGGTGTCTGGAAATCGCTCGGACGCTTGACGACGTGGAGTCGGCCGACCCCGAGGAGGTCCGCGAGGACCGCGCGACCGACACAGGCGGGGTCGAGGAGGCCCCCGACGACGCCGACCAGACCTACCTCTCGGTCGAGGGGATGCACTGCGCGACCTGCGAGACGTTCATCGAGTCGGCGGCGGCCGACGCCGAGGGCGTCCACGCCGCCGAGGCCAGTTACGCCACCGACATGCTCCGGGTCGCCTACGACGACGAGACCGACCTCGACGGCCTCACCCGGAAACTCGGCCGGTACGGCTACGCGGTCGGCGACCCCGAGAGCGATTCCGGCGACGACGACCGGACCGACACCCAAATCGTCCGGTTCCTGCTCGGGGGCGGCATCTTCGGCATGATGGTGATGGTGTGGTACCTTCTGTTTCTCTACCCGACCTACCTCGGTTACGACCCGCTGGTCGATTTGGGCGGGTTCGACGGTCTCTACCTGTTCGGCAACGTCTGGTTGATGTCGTCCATCGTGCTGTTCTACACCGGCTATCCCATCCTGCGGGGCGCAGTCGTCAGCCTTCGGGCGGGCCAACCCAACATGGACCTGCTGGTCTCGCTGGCGGCGGTGAGTTCCTACCTCTACAGCGCCGTGGCGGTCCTCGTCGGCCGCACCCACGTCTACTTCGACGTGTCGGTCGCCATCGTGCTGGTCGTGACGCTGGGCAACTACTACGAGGACCGCATCAAGCGCAAGGCCGCCAGCGGCCTCTCGGAACTCACGAGCGCCAGAGTCTCGGAAGCGACTCGCGTGACCGGCGACGGCGAACAGGAGGCAGTCCCGGTCGCCGACCTCGCGCCCGGCGAGGAGGTACTGGTCCGCCCCGGCGAGCGCATCCCGGTTGACGGCGAAGTCGTCTCCGGCACCGCGGCGGTGGACGAATCGCTCGTGACCGGCGAATCCCTCCCGGAGACCCGCAGGCCCGGCGATTCGGTCGTCGGGGGCACCGTCGTCACCGACGAACCGCTCGTGGTCGAAGTCGGCGAGTCAGCCGAAAGCACGCTCGACAGACTCGTGGACCTCCTCTGGGAGATTCAGAGTTCCCGGTCGGGCGTCCAGCGCCTCGCCGACAAACTGGCGACCCTGTTCGTCCCGACCGTCGCCCTCCTCGCGGTGGCCGCGACCGGGTGGCGACTCGTCTCCGGCGCGCCGGTCGCCGACGCCCTGCTGGCGGGCCTGACGGTCCTCATCGTCTCGTGTCCCTGCGCACTCGGTCTCGCCACGCCGCTGGCCGTGGCTTCCGGCATCCGCGAGGCCGCCGACGAGGGCGTCGTGGTGGCCTCGGACGCGGTGTTCGAGTCCGCCCCGGAGACCGACGTGGTGGTCCTCGACAAGACCGGGACACTGACCGACGGCCAGATGGCGGTGCAGGACGTGGCCGTCTCCTCGGCGGGCGCGGAAGTCGATGCCGACGACGTGCTGGCCCGCGCCGCGGCGCTCGAACGCTACTCGGCGCACCCGATTGCGGATGCCATCGCGGAGGCCGGTAGCGAGGAGACCGGAACCGCCGACACCACCGGGTCTGCAGAAACCGGGACTCCGGCGGTCGCAATCGACCCCGAGAGCGTCGCGGTCCACGACCGAGGAGTCACGGGCCAGTTCACCGGTGAACTCGCGGGGGTCGAGACGGCGGTCGGCCACCCTGACCTGCTTGCCGAGCGGGGATTCGCGTTCTCCTCGGACCTCCGGTGCGCGGTCGAATCGGCCCGCGAGGACGGGCGGGTTCCCGTCGCAGTCGGGTGGGACGGCCGGGTCCGGGGCGTCGTGGCAGTCGGCGATAGCCCCCGAGAGGGGTGGCGCGAGGCCGTCGCCGACATCGCTGGGGCCGACGCCGGGCGCGATGTGGTGGTCCTCACCGGCGACCACGAGCGCGCCGTGGGGCAGTTCCGCGCCGACCCGAACGTCTCGGAGGTCTTCGCCGGGGTGCCCCCGGAGGCCAAGGCCGAGACGGTCGAGCGCCTCCGGTCCCGCGGCACGGTGGCGATGGTCGGCGACGGAAGCAACGACGCCCCCGCGCTGGCCGTCGCCGACATCGGCATCGCGCTCGGAACCGGGACCGACCTCGCGGGCGACGCCGCCGACGCGGTGGTCGTGGACGGCGGCCTCGACGCCGTGGCCTCGGTGTTCGCCGTGGCGAAGGGGACCAACCGGCGCATCCGGACCAACCTCGGGTGGGCCTTCCTCTACAACGCCGTGGCCGTCCCGCTGGCGATTCTGGGACTGCTGAACCCGCTCTTTGCGGCGGTGGCGATGGGCACCAGCAGTCTCGTCGTCGTGGCGAACTCGGCGCGGTCCTTGCGGTAGGAACCCCAGAAAGAAATGATTTTCTTCGCTTTCTATTGAATTTAAATTCTTAAAGACAGCGTTTTATTTCTCTACTCCGGCGTCTCGACGCCCCGGAACTCGAATCTCGCGCCGCCGTCCTCGCTCTCGGTGACTTTGCACTCCCAGTCGTGGGCCTCGACCAACTGCTGGACCACCGCGAGACCGAACCCGATGCCCACGTTGCTGGTCGAGTAGCCGGGGTCGAATATCCGGTCGCGGTCCTCGGCGGGGACACCCGGCCCGTCGTCGGCGACGTAGAACCCGGTGGTCCCCGACCCATCGCCCGATGTGTCGCCCAAATCGCCGACCGTGACCGTCACGTCCGGGCCGCCGTGTTCCGCCGCGTTCCGGTAGAGGTTTTCGAGGAGTTGGCGCAGGCGCGAGGGGTCGGCCAGAATCTCCCGGTCGGCCTCGGCTTCGAGGCTCCCGTCGGGGTCCACCTCGTCCCACCACTCGGCGGCCATCTCGCCGAGCGCGACCGGTTCAGTGCTGTCCACGTCGCCGCCCCGCCGGGTCACGACCAGCAGGGTGTCTATCATCTCCTCGATGCGGTCCAGCGCGCGTTCGACCTCTCGGAAGGCCGACGTGGCGTCGTCGTCGTCCTCTCCCTCGACCTCACGCCTGCCGACGCTTTCGATGCCCATGTCGAGGTAAATCTGGGCGATTTCGAGGGGGTTGCGGAGTTCGTGGGCCAGCATGCTGGCGAAGGCGTCGAGGCGCTCGTTGCGCTCGCGGAGCGCCTCCTCGTGTCGCTGGCGCTGGATGGAGGTCAGCAGGATGTGGGCGATGCTCTGGACGAACTGCACGTCGTGGTCGGCGTAGGTCCGCGACTCGGTGTGGTGGGTCCCGAGGATGCCCCAGATGTCGTCCGGGGTGCCGATTATCGTGCTGATACCGCTCTCGACGCCGTGGGAGGTCAGCAGTTCCGGCCCCGAGAATCGGTCCTCGGCGTCCAAGTCCTCGACCACGACTGGCTCCTCGGCCAGCAGGGTGTAGCCCGCCTGCGACCCGCGGTCGTTGGCGACCGTGGCCTCGCCGACGATGCCCTCGCGCCACCCGACGCCGTTCCGAAGCAGGAGTTCGTTCTGTTCGGGATAGAGTTCCAGCACCTTGCAGTAGTCGTGGCCCAACACGTCGGCGACGAGTTCGACCGCCCGGTCGAACAAATCGTCCAGCGACCGGGCTTGGAGGGCGTACTGGGAGAACTCCGAGAGGACGCGCTGTTGCTCGACGCGGTTCTGTAGCTCCCGCTCTCGCTCCTTGCGCTCGGTGATGTCGCGGGTCACCCCGACGCGCTCGTACTCGTTCTCCTCGGTCTCTCGCACGACGAAGGTGGTCTCGGCCGAGAACGACCCGCCGTCCGCGGTCCGGAGGGGATGCTCGATGGTCGCCGACGACCGCTCGCCGTCGATTATCTCCCGCATGAGTCTCACCGCAGTCTCCCGAGTCTCGTCGTCGTAGAGCCGTGAGGGGTCGGTGCCGACCAGTTCCGCCTCGTCGTAGCCGACCAACTCGGCGAACGCCGAGTTCACCATCGAGAACTCGTTGTCCGAGTCCACGACGTAGATGCCGTCCTCGACCGTCTCCACGATGGTCTCGTAGCGTTCGAGTTCCCGCTCTCGCTCCTTGCGCTCGGTCACGTCCTGAAAGTACACCGAGAGACCGGTCTGGGAGGGGTAGGCCCGGACCTCGAACCACGTCGAGAGCGGCGGGTAGTACTCGGCAAACGACACCGGCTCTTGGTCGTCCATGGCGCGTTCGTATTCGCGCTGGAAGGTCGTGCCCACCGCCGCGGAGAACTTCTCCCAGACGCTCTCGCCCAGCAGGTCCTCCTCGCTACGCCGGAGGAGTTGCTCGGCCTCGTCGTTAACGTACGTGAAATTCCAGTCGGTGTCGAGCGCGAAGAAGGCGTCCGTGACCCGGCTGAACACCTCGGAAAGTTCGGTTTCGAGTTCGTCGCGCCGCTGTTCGAGTTCGAACTGGGTCTGTTTGAGTTCCGTGATGTCCTCGGCCGCACTGACCACCCGCCGAACCTCACCGTCGTCGTGGACCGGCGCGGCGCTGACCGAGAGGTGGACGCGCTTGCCGTTGGGTTGCTCGACCAGCACCTCCTCGTTGTACACCGGGTCGCCGGTTTCGAGGACCTGCTCGACGGGATACTCGTCGTCAGACAGGGGTTCGCCGTCGGTGTCGTAGACGGTCCAGTCGTCGTCGCCGTCCGAGACCAACTCGTCCGACCCGACGCCGACCAGTTCGGCCGCCCGCTCGTTCGCCCTGAGGAGATTCCCCTCGGCGTCTCTGACCGCGAAGGCGACCGGACTAGTGTCGAAAATCTCCTCGATGAGGGCCTCCTCCTCGCGGAGGCGTTCGACCGAGTGGCTGTGGGTCGGCGCTTCCCTGACGAATCCGGTGAAGAAGGCTTCGTCGTCGCCGTGGACGAACGCCGACACCGAGAGGCGCATCTCGTCGCCGTCGGCGGTCAGCCACGTCACCTCGAACGACTCCCTGCCGATGGGGGTTCCGGCGTCGCCCTCGGCGTAGCGGTCGAACCACCCGTCGTAGCGGTCCCGAAGTCGGTCCGGCACGAACTCCACGAACTCCCGGCCGTGGAGGTCCTCGGGCGCGTAGCCGAGGAGTCGCTCAACCTCGTCGTTGGCGTAGACGATTCGCCCGTCGGCGTCGGCCGTAATCACGGCATCACTGGACCGAGCGACTAACTCCTCGAAAAACCCCTCACCGAGCGCCGGAGGACCTGCCTGTTCGCCGTCCGACGAGTGCTCCTCGGGACCCCTCATGGTAGACCCTCGACTCCCATTACCTCCTGTAGCAACTGACGCGCCAATAGTGTCACGCCTCCGTTCGGAGCGATGGCGGCCTCAGACCGACGCGAGTCGCGCGATGTAGACCAGACTCAGCACGTGGTCGTCCATGTTGAGGTCGGCCGGACCGGGCACGTCGGGGTCGAAGCTCTCGACTTCGGAGAATCCGCGCATGTATTCGCGCAGTTCCTCGCGGACCGCCTCGGTTATCCAGCCGATTTCGGCGTAGTACTCCAGCGCGTTGCCGGTGTTCTCGAATCCGGCCTTGTTGATGAGGAAATCGAGCCACTCGAAGACGACGACCTCAGTGCTGTACTGGTCGGGCATGCGTTCGAGATACGGCTTCTCGGGGAGCGCCCCCGCCGCCGAGAACTGGCTCTGGAGGCGGACGAGTTCGTTGCGCTCGCTGTGGCGCAGAACCTCGTCGGGCGCGGCCGGTAGTGCTTCGCCCTCGTCGGCGAACTCGTCGGGGGTCTCCCGGTCGGGGTCCGCGAGGCGGCGCAGTTCGCGCAGGTCGTAGTCTCCAGTCGTCGGCGGCATGGATGCGGGTACGTTCGGGTATCTCGCACTGTCCATTTAAATTTTCTTGCCATTTTGCTGACGGACCAAACGCAGGTCGGGGTTGGTTGTGGACTTCCGAGTGGGTGAGAGATGGGTATCTGGCGGTAACTCGCTGGCTGAACTTCCGTCTCGGCGCGTGCTGGCGCGGTCGTCACGAGCGAAGCGAGTGACTGCTCGGCGGACGCGGATTGTCCGCCGGTGTCGTGACTGCGCCGAATCGCGCGAGGTCTGCGCGAGCGAAGCGAGTGCAGTCTTCGAAAATCTTCGATTTTCGTGATGACGAGAGAGCTTCGCTCTCTCGGACCACGACGAGGCTTGCGAGACGCTCCGCGTCTCGCTGATCTGCGAACGTGGTTCGCAGACAACGCAATCGGTTGGGGAGGGTGTGGTCCGCCGTCGCGGTGCGGTTGCGGGAGACGGCGTTGCTCACGCCTGAAGCTAGCTTCTCTGTCTCTTACCTCTTAGCGGTAATCGTCACGACCTCTCAGAACTAGCCGTCACGGAACACACGCAGTACGGTCCCGGTGCTGTGTGGTGTCGAAAACGAACCAAAACCCGAGAGAAAACGGACTTCTCAGCTTCGGCGCTTCTGCACCGCCACGAGGAGACCCCCGACACCCACCACGAGACCGAGGAGGCCCGCGACCTTCCCCTTCGACCCACCCTCGTCGGAGGTGAACTCCTCGTCGTCGAACTCGGGGTCGTCGAAGTCCTCGAAGTCGGTCTGTTCGCTCCCGCCGCGGGTCTTGAGTTTCCAGACCAGCAGGCCGACCCCGGCCAGCACGCCCAGCAGGCCGAGGACCTTGGCCTTGCTCCCGCCCGAGGAGTCTGTTTCGGCGGACTCCTCGGTCGGCGTCTCGGACTCCGCGGTGGTCCTCGCGGGATACTGGTACTCCTCTACGAGCGCGGGTTTTTCGAGATTGATTTCCAGAATTGCCATGGGAGATAGTTCGCCGCTCGGCTACGAATAGGTTGCGGCTACCTCGGATTTTTAGTTTGTTTGGGTTTTCCCGGAGAGGTGGCTGAATGAGACTTGATGGGATAGCGAATTCGGGGAAGTGTGCCGGAGGTGGTGAGTAGTGAGAGCGTGCCGGAGGAATGAAAGAGAGAAAGAGCTAGCTTCAGGCGTGAGCAACGCCGTCTCCCGCAACCGCCCCGCACCGCAACCGCGGGCCACACCCTCCCCAACCGATTGCGTTGCTCGGCCTCCGCTTCGCTCCGGCCTGCGCTACTCATCCCTCGCGCGGTTCGGGCGGCGCACGAGAGCGCCGCCCAGCGCGCGCCGGGGTGGTTGTTCAGACACTCCTATATACGTGTTTAGAAAATATATTTGCAATTTAAAGAAATAAATAGATGTGTTAGGCACGTCGAATCGCTCCGGCCCCAATCCTTTCCGCGCTGGCCGTCGCAGGTCCGACGATGGCCCAGTGCACTGTCTGTAGTGCCGACGTGGAGGCGTCGAATCCCGAGGAGACCGATTACCGAGACGACGAGTTCGCTATCGCGCAGGTCGAATACGAGGGCGAAACCTACGTCTTCTGCTCGGAGGAACACCGCCGGGAGTTCGAGGACGACCCAGACGAGTACGCTTAGTCGAGTCGTTTGCTAGCTTCTCGAATCAGGCCGTCCAGAATCTCGGGCGTCGTCGGATGATACGCCCGGTCGGGAATCTCGCGCACGTCTAACCCCATCTCCACCGCGACCTGCATCGTCTTCGCCATCACGTCGGCGTGGTAGTGCAGGCCCTGATACCCCAACACGGTCCCGTCGTCGGCGTCCACGACGAGTTTCGCCAGTCCGCGGGGGACCGCCTTGGTCTTGAACACGCCGTCACTGCTGGCCTCGCGGGTGACGGCCACGTAGTCGGTGTCCTCGCGTCCCTCCCGGACCAGTTCGCTCTCGGAGACGCCGACCCGAGCGAAGGGGTAGACCCCGAGGCCCGAGAAGACGACGTGGTGGTGGGTGTTCCGGTAGGGCTTCAACTCCGCGTCCTCGCGGTGCCGGAGAACGTTCTCGGCCGTCAGGAAGCCCTGCTCCTTGGCGACGTGCAGGATGGGTTCGTGGCCGTTGGCGTCGCCGGCGACGAAAATCCGGTCGTCGTCGCGGGCCTGCATCGTGTCGGCGACCCACCCCGCTCCGGGTTCGAGTGCGGTGTTCTCCAGTCCGAGGCGGTCCACGGCGGGCCGCCGCCCGGTGAACAGGAATAACTCGTCGGCCTCGACGGTCTCGCGCTGGTCCCGGCGCTCGACGTGGAGGCGCACTCCGCCGTCTGCGGTCTTCTCTATCGACTGCTCGTACGTGTTGGTCAGCACGTCCACGTCGAACTCCTCGCGGTAGATGTCGAGTATCGTCTCCTGAAACTCGTCGTCGGCCTCGTCCAGCGGGTAGTCGTCGTGTTCGACGACGGTGAGGTCCATCTCGGCGGCCTCCGAGAGGTAGGGCACCATCTCCAGTCCGATGTAGCCGAATCCCATCACGACCCCCGAGTCCGGGAACTCGGTCCGGTCCAGCACGTCGGCGCTGGTCGAGTAGTCCACCTCGTCCATCCCGTTCAGGTCCGGCACGTTGACCGACGACCCCGTGGCGACCACCACGTAGTCGGCCTCGATTTCTCGGTCGCCGACCGCGACGGTGTGGTCGTCCACGAACCGGGCAGTCCGGTGGAGAAACTCGACGTTCTCTCGCTCGGCGAGGTCGTGGACCGCGGACCGGCGGTGGTCCGCGAAGTTGTGGATGTGTTCGTCCTTGGTCGCCACGACCGATTCGAGGTCCACCTCCGGAACCCCCTCGATTCGGTGGTCGTGGCGGGCCTTGAATCGGGCCTCCCCGGCCGAGAGAATCTCTTTCGAGGGCATGCACCCCTTGAGGATGCAGAGGCCCCCACCGGGTTCCCCGTCGTCCACGAGGGTCAGTTTCACATCGTCCTCCTCGGCCAGTTCCTGCGCTACAGCAACGCCGGCGCTCCCGTAGGCCCCGACGATAACGACGTGAGCTGTCATGTTCTGAGACACGACGCCCGACGGATTTAGGCGTTCGGCCCCGGCACGCCCGGCCGGGAGAAAATCGGCGACGAATCGAAAACGGAATCCGGCTATCGACGCCGCGCCAGCAGGGCCGCCCCGAGGAGCGCCACGACAGTCGCCGTGACAGTGAAACCGGGGACGCCAGCGCCGTTGTCGGTCTCGTCGTCCACGACGCTGGTCTCGGCGCTCTCGCTCGTGGTCTCGTCGCTCGCTCCGGCCTGCGTCGTCTCACTGCTCGCTCCCGATTGGGTCGTCTGGTCGGACTCGCCCGCGGTCGTGTCGTCGGCCTGCGTCGTCGTCTCGCTCGCGGACGCCGACCGCATCGAAACCGTGCGCTCGGAGAAGTGGTTGACCGCAATCAGCACGTCGGCGCTCGCACTCGCCGAGGCGCTCCCCGCGCTCTCGACGACGTAGCGCGACTGGTCGCTTCCGACCGCGCTCCGGAGTTGGCTGTACGTTCGGGCCTCGACCGCAGACTCGCCGTCAACAGCGACTTCGAGGCCCTCGGTCGCGTTCAGGGCCTGTTCGGAGACGCTGGTGACGAGAATCGTCCCCTCGTGGGTCGTCCGGTTGACCGCGAGCGTCACCTCGTCCTCGGCGGACTCGGTGGTCTCGACGGTCGTGTTCTCGCCGTAGCTAATGGTATCGACCACGACTCGCTCGTCGTCGTCGGCGCTCTCGCTGGCGTCGCTCCCATTCTCGACCATCACGTAGGCCTCGGCCTTGGCCTCGCCCTGCACGAGGAGGTCCTCCTGCTTCTCGTCGCCGTCGTCCTTGCCCTCGGGGTACGACCGGAGGACGAGGCGGGCGTCGTCGCCGAGGCGGGCGGTCACGTCGTCCTCGTCGTTGACGGTCACGTTGCCCTCGCCGACGACGAGGAGGGTGCCTTCGGTGCCGTTCTCGGTCGTGACCGCGACTTGCGCGTCGGACTCAGCGGAGGCCTCCGCGCCGGACGGGAGGTCGGCGACCACGTAGTCGGACTGGTCGCCCGCGGCGACCACGAGGACCCCGTGGCCGTTGTCGTGGGCGGTGATGGTCGCGCTACCCTCGGCCGAGACGCGGGCCTCGGTGGTCGTGGTCGCGCCGAGACTGAGGCCAGCGCCCTCGATTTCGGTCACGGCCGACAGCGAGGCCCCGATGTCCGCGAGGCCGCCGTCTTCGACCTCGCTCGCGGACTGGACTCGCACCGAGTCGAGCATCGTCTCGCCGTGGACCGCGTAGTCGGTCACAGCCTTGCTCTCGGCGTCGAACGAGACGTGAGTCCCGGCGTAGGCCTCTCCGGGGGTCTGTTTCGTCATTTTCGACGCAGTGGTGCCTGCGACTGCAGAGGGTGCGATACTCGCAGTGACGACGAGTACCAGCAGGGCGGTCGCTACTCGTTTCATGCTGGTTCGCCGTGAATCAGCAGTCGGATATACGTCTTCTGGCTTCCTGAAAATCGCGTGATGGAAATCGCTCCCGTCGATGGATGCGTTCGGTCGCCCGCGGCCGAATCTGTCCGTCGCAGTGTCACCGCGAAATCTCGCCCCCGGCCTCCGACAGCACGTCCTCGACCTCCTCGCGGGTCACGACCGCCACGTCGCCCGGAATCGTGCGCTTGAGCGCCGCCGTCGCGGAACCGTATTCGAGGGCGGTCGCCACGTCGTCGCCGGCGATTCGCCGCGCGAGGAAGGCCCCGACGAAGGCGTCTCCGGTCCCGATTGGGTCGAGGGTGTCGGTCTCGATTGCGGACTGCTCGTAGGTCTCGCCGTCGTGGCGGGCCAACGCGCCCTCCTCGCCGCGGGTCACGATGACGGTCCGGAAGTCGAACTCGTCGGCGAGGCCGTCAGCGATTGCTTCGGCGTCCCCCTCGCGGCCGAGGACCTTCTGCGCGTCACGCTGGGCAACCATCAGCGAGTCCACGTCGGGAAAGAGGCCTTCGAGCGTCTTGCGGGCCTCGTCGGGACTCCAGAGCTTCGACCGGTAGTTCACGTCGAAGGAGGTCGTCGTCCCGGCGTCTCGGGCGGCAGAGAGGAGGTCGGCGGTGGTCTCCGCCAGCGTCTCCGAGAGGGCGGGCGTGATGCCGCTGGTGTGGAAGACCGCGGCGTCTCGGACGCGCTCGGTCGGTAGTTCGGCGAACTCGGCGGTCGTGACCGCCGCGCCCTCGCGGTCGTAGATGACGTTCGACCCGCGGGGCTTGCCGCCGTGTTCGAGGTAGTAGGTGCCCTGCCGGCCCTCGCCGGACCACACCACGTCGGTCTCGACGCCGTGTCGCCGGAGGCCCGACACCACGCGCCGGCCGAGCGGCGAGTCGGGGAGTTTCGAGGTCCACGCCGCGTCAGCGCCAAGTCTGGCGGCCGCAACCGCGACGTTGCTCTCCGCGCCCGCCGACCGGAACTCGAGGTCGTCGGCGGTCTCCAGTCGCTCGCCGTCGGGCGGCGAGAGGCGCAACATCGTCTCGCCGAAGGTCACGAGGTCGGTCATAGGTCGGTTGTCGGCGGGGCGCGGCATAATTTACTCGGTTGCGGATAGCTTACTCGACTTCTGACGGCTTCGGGGCCGTGCTGGAACCGCTGGCAATATGAGGAGGCGTTTAAGAAATATAGATGATTGCGAAAGAATTGTCTATAATTCTCTACTCTCCGGGCCGTCTTCCCGCGAGGAGGTCCTCTCCCGGCGCGCGAGTCACCTCTGTCGCGCGAGTCACTCCGCGGTGACTGCTCCGTCGTACTCCAATTCCGCAGTCATTTCGAGGAGGTCGCCGGGAAGGTCCGCCCCGATGAACTCGACCGCTCCAGTCTGCGGTTCGTAAGCGACGAGGCCAGCGTCTTCGAGTTTCGGCAGGTGGGTGTGAAACAGCGACACCGTGACGGCCTCGACCGACTCGTCGTCTACCTTCGACCCGGTTGTCGCGGCCTCCAAGGCGGCGATTCGCCGACCGAGGACGTCGAGGTCGGTCGAACCCGATTCGTGCCGTAAGTGGTAGAGGACGTAACGACGGCGCTGGCTTTTCAACAGCTCGAACGTTTCACTCAGTCGCGACGTATTAGACGGCCCCATCACCGGAGAGACAGTCTCTATCGACTTATTACCTTCTCTCGCCGCAATCTCCGAGCTTGGAAGTAGAAAGCCGAGCGCGATATTTATTCACATTTTCAAACGTCCGTCGGGGCTTCGACCTGATACGACCGGTACTCGTTGAAGAAATCTAACCGGTACTCGACTCGGCGACGTACCAGAGTATCGGCACGTTTGCGACACGTCACTCCTCGGTGGTTCGTCGCCCGCGTCCCTCGCTGTCGTCGTCGTTCGTCTTTGCTCCTCGCTGTCAGGACCCCGCTCCGCCCTCGTCGTCCTCGTCGTTCATCTCGTCGCTAAAGACGTTCCACGGTTGGACCGACTCGTTGGCGAGGATGTCGCTTCGCAGGATGTTGAGGCCGAGGTCGTCGAGTCGCTGGGTGGTCTGCTCCACGTCCCCAGTCGTCTGGGCGACGATTTCGACGTGGAGGTTCTGCTCGCTGGCCATCGTCTCCCGGACGTTGACGACGCCCGGAATCTTCAGCACTTGTTCGGCGACCGCCGACCGTTCGCCGAGCGGTATCGTGCAGATGAATAGGACGACCAGCGAGTAGCCCGTCTCCTCGTAGTCGATGTCGGGGTGGTAGCCCCGGATGACGCCGTTGTCTTCGAGGCTCCGGATTCGGTTGTTGACCGTCGTGCTGGTCACACCGGTCTCGTCGGCGATGTCCGTGTCGCTGATGTTTCGGGCGTCGAGTCGTAGCAGGTGGAGAATCTGGCGGTCGAGGTCGTCGAGCAGGTCGTCTTCCATACCCGCGAATCGGCGGGACGCCAATTGAATATTTGTGTCAGCACCACGTCGTCTGAAGCCCCGATGCCCGCCGACCCCGCCACGAACTCGTCCCCGAACGTCGCCGGTGTCCTCGGCCGATACGTCAACCACGACGACCCCTTCGTCCGGTTCGCCTCGCTCTGGGCCGTCTGCGCCGTCCTGTTCGTCACAGCGTGGTACGTCGGCTACTACCTCCTGCCCGCGGGCCTGCTCCGCTCGACCAACGCCGCCAGCGCCCTCCCGGAGTACGCCGGGTCGGTGTGGGCCGAGTTCCTGACCATCTTCGCGTGGAACCTCGGGGCGGCCCTCCTCGTCGTCGCTGGCAACACCTTCCGGTCGGTCCGGACCCCGCTGGGCTACCTCGTCGTGGCGGTCAACTGGGTGCAGGGCGCGCTGGTCTGGGGCACCGGGTCGCTCGCCGTCGAGGCCCCGCGATTCGCGCCCTCGCTGTCGGTCGCACTCGGCCGGAGCGGTGTCTACGAACTCACCGCCTACGTCGCCATCGCGGTAGCGACCCGCGGCGTGATGGTCTGGCACCAGCGGTCCGGTTCTCGGTGGCGCGAGGAGTTCGAGCGCGTCCAATCACCCCGCGACTGGACCATCTCGCGCCGGGAACTCGGGGTTCTCCTCGCGGGCCTCGTCGTCCTCGCCGGTGCCAACTACCGGGAGGCGACCATGATTGCCCGAGCGGTCGGATAGCTTTTGGCCGGCGACCCGCTACTCGCAGGCATGGACTCCTCGAATGCGGACCGCTCGGGTGCGGACTCCTCGGACCGAATCGAGGACGCCGCCCGCGAACTCCGGAGCGCCGACACCGCGACTGCGCTCACCGGCGCTGGCGTCAGCGCGCCCTCCGGCGTCCCGCCCTTCCGCGGCGAGGACGGCATCTGGAACGAGTACGACCCGAACGCCTTCGACATGCGGCGCTTTCGCGCCTCGCCCGCCGAGTTCTGGGCCGACTGGGTGGCCCTCCGGGCGGACCTGCTGGACGCCGACCTCGAACCCAACTCGGCCCACCGCGCGCTGGCCGACCTCTCGTCCGCGGGCCTCCTCGATGCAGTCGTCACGCAGAACATCGACGGCCTGCACGGTGATGCTGGCACGGAGAACGTGGTCGAACTCCACGGCAACGCTCGCCGGGCGATTTGTCAGGACTGCGGCCGGGACGTTCCGGCCGACGAGGCCCGCGAGCAGGTCGAATCTGGGACCCGTCCTCCTCGGTGCGAGTCCTGCGAGGGCGTGCTGAAACCCGACGCGGTGCTGTTCGGCGAGCGACTGCCGATGGACGCGCTGGCCCGGTCCCGGCGACTCGCCGAGGAGGGCGACGTGCTTCTGGTCGCCGGGTCCTCGCTCACGGTCGAACCCGCGGCCTCGCTTCCGAAGCGCGCCGCCCGGAACGGCGCGACCGTGATGCTGGTGAATCTGGACGAGACGCCGCTGGATTCGCGGGCCGACTACGTGTTTCGGGAGGACGTGACCGAGGTGCTTCCGACGATTCGGGATTCGGTGGTCGGGTAGTCAGGTCGTTCTACGGTGGATTTTCGGCCTCGTTGAGATTCGTCACGGAACTGCTTTCGTAGGCCCGCCGCCAGAGCTTGTGTACCGCGCGAGCCACGGTTCCCGGCTCTCGTACTTCGATACAGGATGCTTCGGCGTCTTTAGACGGTGCGTTGGGTGCCGGATGGAAGTGACGTTTCGAGGCACCCTCTTTCGGATGGCAGTCCCAACGAAAGTTCACGGTTTCCGAATCGACGTGGTGGAAACTGTAACACCCGCTTCGATACCACGTTACGTCGAATCGCGCCCACTCGGCGTCTCCAATTCCGTCCTCGAAGTGAACGTGGAGTTCTTGCGGGTTGAGAAGGTCGTCCAGCCCAGTGCTCGACTCGTCTACCAGTCCGTCGAGGCTCCGAAAGACCTCGCAGATTTGCTCCATTGCAACTACGTCTGGTGGTCCAAGTTCGCCGTCTAAATCATCTCCGGGGAGCATGTATTCCAACCTATGCGTACACTCCGGAACCCCGTTCGGCGAATGCGCCTTTCGTCTGTTTTTTAGACTCGGCGGTCTGTGTGACTGGACCTGCCTTCGCTTGTGAGGCCGCTCCATCATCCGGGTCGAAATCGTACAACGAGAGCGCGGCCTTCGCCACGTCCAAGTTCTCTTCCAGCGTTCGCCAGCGGGTGACTGCCTGCCACCCTTCGTCGCCGGAGTCGAGTTCGTAGGCGAGGTCGTCCGGGTCGTTCGCGCCGTACTCGTCTCGAAGCGAGTCGATTTGCTCTCGGAGGCGCTTGATGGCGTCGATGAGTTCTTGCCTCGAATACTCGCGGTGAATCGCGGCGATTCGACTCATCGCAACACTCTGTGCAGACCGCTTGTACTGCGTGCCCTGCTCTGCCGGAATCGCCTCCGCCCGGCCGACCTCTGCGAACGTCGAGAGGTGCTTGCGGGCAGTCGGCTCGCTGATTCGGGCGCGCTCGGCGATTTCCTTGGCGAACTGGGGGTCAGTCGTCGTGTCGAGAACATCCTTGACGCGCTCGAACGGCGTCGTCTCCTCGACCCACTCCTCGACTGCGGCCTCGTTCACGTCGCCCTCCCACGGGCCGGAGGGCGATTGGTTCTGGTCGGTCATCGTCGTGGCTCTTGTCCATGCCTTGTACGGCAAGACAAAAATAGTTTCCTCTGAAAAACCTTATTTTTCTCACTCCCCGCGCCGTCCGGCGTGACCCGGATAATCCCGCTCGAATCGGTCCTCGATTTCCTCCTCGCCGAACTCGATGATGACGGGGCGACCGTGAGGACAGGCGTAGGGGTTCTCGCAGTCGTCCAGCGCAGAGAGGAGGTCCACGACCGACCCCTCCCCGAGCGACGTGTTGCCCGTGATGGAAGGATAGCACGCCAAATCCGCCAGCAGGTCGTCGGCGACGGCCTCCACGGTGTCGCCCCGGTGGTCGGGGTCGGTCGAGACGAACTCGGCCAGCGCGTCCCGGAGGAGTTCGGGGTCGAGCGTGGCGTCCAGTACGGTCGGTGCGGTCCGGACGACCACCTCGCGGTCGCCCGCGAGTTCCGCCCGGAAACCCAGTCGCTCCAGCGCCTCGCGGTACTCGTCGAAGACAGCGGCCTCGCCCGCGGTGAGTTCCAACTCGACCGGTTGGGCCAGCATCTGGGTGGTCGAGTCGTCGGCGAACTCCTCGCGCAATCGCTCGTAGTTGACTCGCTCGTCGGCGGCGTGCTGGTCGACCAGCACCATCCCGTCGGGGGTCTCGGCGGTGATGTAGGTGTCGTGGAGTTGGCCCAGAATCCGCATCCGGGGCAGGGACTCGAACTCGGGGTCGTCGGTCGAATCGCCAGCGAGCGTCGCGGATTCGGTCGGTGCCGAGAACTTTCGGGTGGCCGACGAACCGCGCTGTTCGGTCGTCGGACCGGTCGCCTCGGCGACGGACTCTCTGCCGGAATCGCCGTCGTCGTCGGTGGAACTGCCGGAAGCGGCGTCGTCGCCGGAGTTGGCGAAATCGGCGTCGCCGCCGGTAGAACTGGCGGACGGACTAGAGGTCGCGGTCGTCTCGGCGGAAACGCCGCTTTTCGCGGTCGGCGTTCGGTTCCCGCGCTCGGGTACCACCGATTCAGTTCTCGACGTGGCGGTCCCCGACTTGCTTTCTGATTTGCTTACCGATTGTTTAGAATTATTAGAGACATCTTCAGCTGTGTTTCTGGCGTCGGTGGACGCCGAGGAGTCCAGCGTGGACTGCTCGCGCTCGGCGTCGCCTCCGGCGGTCAGTTCCGCCTGCTCGCCGGTCTCGCTGGCGCTCTCGCTCGCGCCGTCGCGCTCGCGTTCCGGTTCGACGCGGGTCTCGTCGGGCGCGCTCCGGCCTCGGGGGGCCGAGGACCTGACGAGGCCGTGGTCCAGCAGGGCGTCCTCGACTGTGGTCTCGACGGCCCGTTTCACCGCCCCTTCCTGCGACCACCTGCACTCCATCTTCCGGGGGTGAACGTTGACATCGACCTCCTCCGGCGGGACCGTCACGAACAGGACTGCAAAGGGGTAGCGTTCGGCCGAGAGTTGGCCGCCGTAGGCCGAGACGAGGGCGTCGCGGACGACCGGTGAACTCACGTACCGGCCGTTGACGTAGGTCGAGATGTACTCGCGGGTACTTCGGGTGGTCTCGGGATTGCTGACGTAGCCAGTGACCGAAACCGCGCCGTCTGGCGACTCGCCCGTTGCTCGCGGTGTTGCCGCTCGCTGTTCCGAGGCGCTTCGCGCCTCGCCAACCTCTATCATCGAGGTGGCGACCTCTCGGCCGTAGACCGACAGGAGGGCCGACTGGAGGTCCCCGCGCCCGGTGGTGACGAAGACCTCCCGGCCGTCGTGGGTCAGCGACACCGCCACGTCGGGGTTGGCCAGCGCGTAGCGCGTGACGACGGTGTTGACGTGCGAGAACTCCGTGGTTGTTGTCTTGAGGTACTTCCGGCGCGCGGGAGTGTTGTAGAACAGGTCTTCGACTTCGACGGTGGTCCCCTCCGGGCACCCGGCGGGGCCGACCGACTCGACCTCGCCGTCCTCCATCCGGAGTTCGGTGCCGGTTGCGCCGTCCCGCGGTTTGGACCGAATCGTCGTCCGAGAGACCGCGCCGATGGTGTGGAGCGCCTCGCCCCGGAATCCGAGTGTGGTCACGCCCGAATCGAGGTCGTCGGCGTCCTCGATTTTGCTCGTGGTGTGTTCCCGGACCGCGGTCCGGAGGTCGTCCTCGCTCATGCCGATTCCGTCGTCGCTGACCGCGATTCGGTCGATGCCGCCCTCCTCGACGGTCACGTCGATTCGGTCGGCGTCGGCGTCGAGGCTATTTTCGACCAGTTCCTTGACGACCGAGGAGGGCCGTTCTACGACCTCGCCCGCCGCGATTTTGCGAATCGTGGCGTCGTCGAGTTGGGTGATTCGGTCGCTCATCTACTGTCCACACCGAGCGACCGAGCGCCATTCAATCTACTGTTGGCGAGTCGTCACCGACTCGCCCGGACCAGCAGGAGGCAGGCGAGGAGCGCCAGCACCGTGACGCCGGGCGTGAAACCCGGCGTCCCGCCTTCCGACCCCGGAACCGAGTCGAATTTAGTCTCGGAATCGGTCTCCTCGTCCTCGAAGGCCGACGGGTCGCCGATGCCGATTTCCTTCGTAGCGTTCTCCACGACCCGATAGCTGTCTCGACTCCCCTCGGGGTAGTAGATGACCTGATAGGGAATCTCGATGCGCTGGCCTCTCAGCGACTCGTCGCGGACCGAGATGCCCACCGAGAGACTGGTCTGTCTGCCCGCCGACACGACCTCCTCGTTGACGTACTCCGCCCGGTTGCCCTCCGCGACGTTCCGACCGGCGGTGACGACGATACCGTTGGGAACCGACAGCGCCAACTCCACGTTGACCTTCCGGGTGTTGACCGAGGGGTTCCGGAGCGAGAGGGTGATGAACTCTTGGGACCCGTTCGTGGTGAGCGTCTCGATGGTGGCCGACGAGTCGATTTCCGGCGTCTTCCGGAAGTTCCTGACCCGGACCGACCAGCTATTTCGGTCCCGACCGCCCGCACCGTCGTCGGCGACGACCGTGACGTTGCGCGTTCCCGGTTCGGCGAACGAGTGGTTCAGTCGCTCGCCGGTCCCCACCTTGGTCCCGTCAACCTGCCACCGGAGACTCGTCGCGTCGCCCTCGGGGTCGGACGCCTCGGCCTCGAAGGTCATGGACTCGCCCGTGAGGACCGAGACCGACGACGACTCCGGCGCGACCCCGCTGACTTTCGGCGGTCGATTGTTCACGCTCACGTCCCACGTCGCGGTGGCGCTCCCGCCGTGACCGTCCTCGACCGTGGCCTCGACGGTGTGGTCGCCGGGGGTCGAGAACTGGTGGGCGAACGTCACTTTCTGGCTGGTCGAGGAGAGGTCGGTCTCCTTCACTGACGACCCGTCAACCGACCAGACCACCGTGGCGGGGGTCGCGTCGGCGTCGGTCGCTCTCACGACGAATCGCTGGCGCGTCCCCGTCTCGGGCGTAGGGACCTTCTCGGGCGAGACGCGAACCAGTTCCGGGTCGTCGTTCGAGACGACGACGGTCCGGTTCCGGGTGACGGACGCGCCGTACTGGTTCGTCACGCTGAGTTCGACGTTCCGTTTCCCGACGGTTCGGAGCGCCGTCGAGACCGACCGGCCGTCGTAGGTTTCGCCGCCTATCGTCCACTGGTAGGAGAGGTCAACGTCCCTGTCTTCCGGGTCGGTCGCGCTCACCGAGAGTTCGACCTCCTCGCCGGCCGTCACCGACGACGGCGAAACCGAGAGGTCCTGAATCGACGGCGGGGTGCCCTCGACGCTGACGGTAAACGACCGCTCGTCGGTGACGCCCCGGTCGTTCTCGGCGACGACCTGAATCTGCTTCTCGCCGGTCGAGTCGAAGGTCGCCTCGACTGTCCGGCCCGAGACGGTTTCGCCGTCTATCGTCCAGTCGTAGGCGAGGCCCGACGAGTCCCCCTCGGCCGAGAACTCGACCGTCTTGCCGGGGACCGTCTCGGTGCTTCCGGGCGTCACCGAGACGATTTCGGGCGCTTGTGCCACGTCAACGCTCCACTCGGTCGTGGCGTCGTCGGTCGAGGAGGTCCCGTCGCTGACCACCGCCTCGACGGTGTGGTCGCCCGACCCGAACTGCCCGGCGTCGAACTCGTACTGACTGCCCGAGGACATCCGGTCGCCGTCCACGTACCACGTCACCGAGGGCGTGCTGTCGGGGTCGGTGGCGCTGACCGAGAAGGATTCGGTCTTCGAGGGGCCGAGTGAGACGCTCCCGGTTTCCGGCGACCGACTCCCGATTTCGGGCGGTTCGAACGACTGGACCCGAATCGTCCCGAGGTCCACGTAGTCGGAGGTGAACGACGCGCCCTCGTGGAACTCGGTCACGAACTCCACGTCCACCCGGTAGGTCCCCTCGTCGTCGGGAATCGGGACCGACCCCGAGATGGCCTCGTGTCGCCCGGACCTGACGCTCTCGGTGCCGAGGCGCTTGGTCGGCGTGTCGGGTCTGGACGCCCCTTCGGGGTAGACGTACACCTCGGTCGTCACGTCGTTGTACCCCGACGATTCGGCGTTGTACACCCGCGAGTCGAACCGGGCGTCCTCGCCGGGTTGGAACCGGCGGGAGTCCCGCGGCGACGACACCCCGGCGGAGGTGTGGTAGACGCCGCCACGCGAGAGTGCGAAGGTCTCCTCGTCGGTGCTTCCCACGGTTCGCTCGAAGACGCCCCACCGTTCGTTCACCTCGCCGTCGTTTCTGACGTGGACGTGGTACTCGCCCGGTGGCGCGTCGAAGATGTAGTAGTGAAAGAGGTCCTCGCTCAGGCAGTCGCCGGGGTTGCTGTCGTCGTCGGTTTCGGCGATGTCCGCGAAGTCGCCGTCTATCTGTTCGAGGAGCAGGGTAGTCTCGTGTTTGTCGTTGTCGGCGTCGTAGGTACCGACCGAGACGCAGGTGTTCTCGGCCTGTGCAGTGGTCGCGCCGAGCGCGGGGGTCGCTCCCGCGACGACGACGCCGACCAGTACGAGGCCGACCAGCAGGACGTGACTGGCCGATACCTGCGAGGCCCGCTGGCACAACGCCCGCCAGCGCGGCAAGCGTCGTGTATCAAAATAACGAAACATCGTTTGGAAAATAGATGGGAATTCACAAATAAGTAGATTACGCTCTTTGAAATAAAGGTGCGTTGACGTTATCATCCCGGCCGCCGAAACCCTCGCCGTGGACTTCGTTATCTCCGACACGCACTTCGACCACGGGAACATCATCGACTACTGCGACCGCCCATTCGATTCGGCTGAGGAGATGAACGAGGCCCTCGTGGCCAACTGGAACGCCGTCGTCGGCGACGACGACGAGGTGATTTTCCTCGGCGACCTCACAATGGCCAACGACTTCGGCGAGTTCGCGTCGTGGCTGGAGCGACTGAACGGGACGATTCAGTTCGTCCTCGGGGACCACGACGAGTGGGTGATGCCCTCGCTCGACGGCGTGGAGATACGCGAGACCTACCAGTTCGAGTACGAGGGCGTCCCGTTCTACTGCGTCCACGACCCCGAGGACGCGCCCGGCAACTGGCGCGGGTGGGTCCTCCACGGCCACCACCACAACAACTGGCCCGACCGGTTCCCGTTCGTCTACCCGGACGAGCGCCGGGTCAACGTCTCCGTCGAGTTGATAGGGTACGAACCGCTCGGTCTGCCGACGCTCCTCGACTGTCTCACTCGGTTCACGTGGTTGGACAGTCTCCCCGACGACGTAGACCCCTAACGCCGCGTCTCGTCTCTTCTCTTGTTCCGGACGACCGTTGCAACGCGAAGACCCCAGCGTAGACGCCGCTCTCTCGCTACCGCGTTCGCCGCTGGTTCGACTGTCGGTCTCCGGTCGGTTGGGTCTCGCTCTTCGCCCGACAGATTTGCGGCGAGCGCCGCGATTTCATAGGATCAATATGGTATCCCTAATATAATGTATGTTTTTTATATATTTTTACATCGACAGATTTTTCACATCCCTCCAGATATTTTTCTGTGTGGTAGATAGTGAAAAAAGCGGTGCTGGTGCAGGATCGAATCTCAATCGCCGAACCTTCCTGAAAGCGTCTTCCGGTGCCATCGTCGGCCTGAGCGCGACGGGTCTCGCCAGTGCTGGCGACAGCGACCAACGAGTCGAGGGAGAAGTCCCGTATCCCGACCACAGCAAACTCCTCGTGGACGACTCCCTCACGTCGCTCACCACGCAGTACGACCTCCTGACGCTGGACAAGAAGCGTCTACAGACGCTCGTCGAGAAGGCCGGTCTCCGCGAGAGTAGCGAAACCGAAGCCAAAGACGCTCTCAAGGACCTCTGGCAGAAGTACCCCGTTCGAAAAGTCCGAGAGGGTAACGACTTCGTTTTCACGCTGGCCGAGGAGCGCTCGAACGGCGCTGTCTCCAAAGAGGAGACGGACCAATTCACTACCGCGGCGTCGGCCGTCAACCGCGGGTTCGGCAAGGAGAACGGCAACCGCAACGGAATCGATGCCCAGTGGTACGGGTCGATGCACAAGGACATGACCCGCCACACGCTGGAAAACGAGTTCGACCTCTACAGTTACGAGGAGGACGACATCGTTGAGGCCTCCCCGACTCCCGACTCGAACCCCTGCAACGGATGCGGTCAGCTAGTCGAATCGGCCGACTGGCCCGACTGGGTGAAAGACGGCATCAAGAAGGGTCTCAACGAGTTCGCCCACCACTACGGTCACTACTACGACCCCAACCAGTACACCGTCGACCTCGGATACGGAATCACGATAACGTTCAACGGTCTCGGCGGCGCACCGTGGTTCTGTGACTACGAGATGGGCGAGGCCAAGAACACGTCCTACTCGACCAAGCGCGAACACCTCGGTCGCGCACTCCACTACGTGCAGGACGTGTCGGTCCCGCTTCACAGCGGCATGGGTCTCGAACAGATGAACTTCGAGATAGACTGTGACTTCGACGGCTGTGAGGTTCTGGACCCCTACTACGACCTCCACTACAGCTACGAGGAGTGGGTCAAGAACAACTTCACCTCGGGCGAGAACTTCGTCGACGACTACGACAGCATGCTGGCTTGGAACGACGACCCGTGGGACTGCGTTTACGAGGTCGCGGACTCGGGCAACAGCTACTCCTACGAGGTCTTCCACCTCGTGAAGGAGAACGGCACCAACTTCGACAGTTGGAACTCGACGGACTACAACGACTTGGTCGAGGCCACCGCGAATCCCGTCTCTCACGCCGGCGGCTACACCCACGCTCTCATCGACCAGATTTACAGCTAACTCCGCGATTCGTCCCTTCTTTTCGCACGCCTCAGTCGTTTCTGATGCGCAGTGTCGTCCGGTAGTACCCCCCATCGTATTCGTAGTGGCGACGCCATCGCCGGACTCCTCGGTTCGAGTCCGGCGGAGACGGACTGTCCACGCCGAGTCGTTCGAGGAGGTCAGTCAGTGCGTCGGAAATCGGTTCGCGCTCGGTGTAGATGCCGTTTCCGACGCTGATTTCGGTCACGATGTCGCGCACATCGCCCTCCACGTCGTCGAGCGTCGCGTCGAGATGGCTCCGGAGTATCTCGAGCAGTTCCGAGCGCGAATCGGCGACTCGTTCGGTCTCGTGGACGTATCGCTTCGTCTTCACCGACCCCTTTGCCGCGTGGGCACGTAGCGTCTGTTTCTCGTCCAGAAACTCGGTGTCGGGGTCGACGCGGACGTACTCGAACGGCGGATTCGGGACGAGTTGGCTCTCGTCTGGACCCATCGGGTCGAAGTAGACGACGCCGCGCTCGCCGTGGTCCGCCGCCGAGAGGTCTTCGTCGCTGACGACGGCCCCGATTGCGTCTTGGGTGGCTCTCTCGACGATTTCTGCGTCGAGTTTCGACAGCCCTTCGACGGGGGCGTCCACGACGGTCGCCTCTGGTGGCGCTCGCTCGACGGGTTCGAGCCAGAACTCCCACCGGTCGAGGGACACGCTCTCGACGTCGGTGACGCGGACGCGGTAGTACGCGTCCTCGTGTTCGACGTAGGCGGGTGGCGGCGTCTCGCTCGGGTCGTACGGGCCGAGCGGTTGCGCTTCGGTCGTCAGTTCGCCCGCGTCGAGCAAGGTTGCGACGAGTTCGTCGGCGTGACGGCGGACGTGCAACGCTTGGCGTCTCGGCTTCCACCGGAACAGTTCGAGGAGGGACGTGCCGCCGCGAGGACTACTCTGGAGGGAGTATCGCGCGCCGTTCGAGGACGTGAAACCGGAACACCCGGCGAAAATCGCGGTCGCGCCGACACCTGCGAGTCCGAGCATCTCGCGCCGAGAAGGACGAGGGACCATCGGCTGTAACTTTCTGTCGGATATGGTATAAAAATTACGTCGGCCGCGATTCGCGGCGTCGCCCGCCGGTTAGTTCGTCGGGACCCCCAACTCGTGAGAACGGATAGCTTCCGCGCCGCTCGTCAGCAGACGGCGCTGACGAGCGACGTCGGCGGTCGGAAACGCCCGCGCGCCACTATGAAAATAAAAACAATTCTAAAGTAAATAGAAATAATGCGAAGACGATTATACATGTGTCCCGAACGCGGTCACGTCCCGAACGCGGTCATGTCCTCTCCCGCGCCACCTCTAGCGAGGAGAAAAACCCGTAGTAAGCCACCACGCCGCCCGCCAGCGACAGGTGGTAGGCCCACCGAGGAGCGGGCAGTACGTCGAACAGCATCGAGACGACGGCGACCCAGACGACGGCGAACACGAAGTCCGCCATCATGCCGTCCCGATGCTCCCGGACGTGACTGCGAACGCGGTCGGGAATCGTTGCGAGCGTCACGACTCGGCCTCCCGCTCGTCCACAACCAGCACCGACCGGTGGGTCGAGCGAAGCACGCGCTCGGTGACGCTCCCGAGGAGGACCCGCGAGATGCCCGACCGGCCGTGGCTTCCCATCACGATGAGGTCTATCTCCTCGTCCTCGGCGAAGTCGGCGATGACCTTGTGGGGTCGGCCGCCGCGGAAGTGTTCCTCCACGACGACGCCCCGGTCGCGGGCCAGTTCGGCGACGTGTTCCGTCGCTTTTCGGGCACGGGCTTCGAGTTCGTCCATCTCGCCGAACCGGCCCTGTCGGATGCGTTCGACCTGCTCGGTGCCGAGGCTGACCTCGGCGGCGTCGGTGTCCACGACGTAGAGGGTGTGGACCTCGGCGTCGAACTTCTCGGCGACGTCGAGGGCCTCCTCGACCGCCAACTCGGCGGTCTTGCTCCCGTCCGTGGGAATCAGGATGCGCTCGTACATCTCAGTCGTCCCCCGAGATTTGGCCGCCGTCGGCCGAAACCACGTCTTCCGCGCTCTGCTGTTGGCCCATCGGTTCCGGACTGTGACACTGCCGGACGATGCGCTTGATGCGCTCTGGCGGTTCGTCGGTCACCAGCGAGACACCGATGGTGACGGCGAAGACGATTGGCGTCCCGGCGAGCGCCGCCCCGACCGCGGGGAAGACCTCGGCGTAGAGGGGCACGACCGGCCCGGCGTCGGTCGCCAGAACGAGTTCGTTCAACACCGCGCCGAGCCAGATGAGGAGGCCGGTCGTCATCCCGGCGAGCGCACCCTCCCGGTTGGCGTTCTCCCACCAGAGACCGAGGAAGAACATCGGGAACAGCACCAGACCGGCAAGCGAGAACGCCAGCGCGACCAGTTCGCCGACCAGCGCGGGCGGGTCGAGTGCCGTCACCGTCACGATAGCGCCGAGGACGACGATGGTCGCTCGGCCGATTAGCAACTGCTCGCGCTGAGTTGCGTCGGAGTTGATGATGTTGGTGTAGATGTCGTGGGCCGCGGCCGACGATGCGGCGATGAACAGGCCGGCGGTCGTCGCAATCGCCGCCGCGATGCCGCCCGCCGCGACGAGACCGACGAACCACGTCGGCAGGTTGGCGAGTTGCGAGGCCAAGACCACAATCACGTCGCCCTCAGCGCCACTCATCCCGCTCGCGCCGTAGACCGCGCCCACCTTGTCGGCGTAGAGGTCGGTCCCGAACGCGGCGAAGGCGGGGGCGCTCAGGTAGAGCAGACAGATGAAGAACAGTCCCCAGACGGTGGACCACCGGGCAGTCCGCTCGCTTTCGACCGTGTAGAACCGGACCAGCACGTGAGGCAGTCCGCAGGTGCCGACGATGAGCGAGAACGCGGTCGCAATCCACAGGTAGACCCCGCCGGTCGAGAACGGTTCGGTGAACTCGCTGTTGAGTTCCGAGAGGAGCGCGCCGTACTCGATTTGGGGCAGGACAGTCGAGTAGCCCTGCGTGAACCCGACTGCGTAGAGGCCCGCGAGGAAGGCCACGATGAGGATGACGTACTGGACGGCCATGTTCTTCGTCGCGCCGAGCATCCCCGACAGCGCCAGATAGCCCACCGTAATCCCCATCAGCAGGACGACCATCGTCACGTAGTCGCCCCCGAAGACGTAGATGCCGACCAGTCCCATCCCGCGGGCCTGTCCGACCGAGTAGACGAACCCGATGAGGATGGTCGTCAGCGCCGCGATGGCTCTGGCCGTATCGGAGTCGAACCGGTCGCCCACGAAGTCGGGCGCGGTGTACTTCCCGAACCGGCGCATCTGCGCGGCGAGGAAGATGAGGAGGATGAAGTAGCCCGTAGACCACCCGACGACGAACGCCAGTCCGTAGTACCCCGACAGCGCGATGAGCGCCGCCATCCCGAGGTAGGAGGCCGCGGACATCCAGTTCGCGCCGATGGCCATCCCGTTCTCGACGTTGCCGATGGACCGACCCGCGACCCAGAGGTCCTCGGTGTCGGCCACCCGGAAGGCGTAGCCGATGCCCAAGAACAGCAGAAGCATGCCCGAGACCATGACCGCCGGAATCGCCTTGAACGAGGCGTTGAGCGCGTCCGGCAGGAGGTCCAGCGGGACCGGTTCGAACGTCATCGGTCGGACCCTCCGTCAGTCGCGGCGGCCTCGGCGTCGGGACCCGCCCGAGCGCCGGAGTGGTCGATGCCGTACTTCTCGTCCAACTGGTCGCGCTTCCGGGCGTAGACGAACGACAGGACCAGCGCCCCGGTCGGCGCGCCGATTGCGGTGGCGAAGTAGTGCAGGGGAAAGCCCATCACGGTCGTACTCGTCATGAAGTCGGTGGCGAGATACGTCGCCGTCACCGGCCCGAAGACGAACAGCGCCCACACTGCGAACATCGTCCAGACGATGCGGAGGTGGTCGCGCATGAACAGCGTCGATGGCTTGAAGATGTTCACCTGCGCGTCGAGGTAGTCGGTGTCGGCGGACCGCCCGCCGGTCGCCACGCCGCCGTCAGTCTCGACTGTGCGGTTCGATGCGTCCTCGTCTCGCTCTTGGGAGGTGTTGTCTGACTGCTGTGAGTTATTATCTGACATTATTTGTCGTGCGTGATTTTATCTACCACATTTTCGTACTGCGATTTCGGTCCGTCTCGTTCGTTTCGAGCGTCGAAAGGAGGAGGACCGTCCTCAGTCGTCGCCGACCTTCGCCTCGATTTCCTCGACTACCTCGGGGTTCCGAAGGGTGGAGGTGTTGCCTAGCTCCTCGCCGTTAGCGATGTCTTCGAGGAGTCTGCGCATGATTTTGCCCGAGCGCGTCTTGGGGAGTTCGGGCGTGAACACGACTGCCTCGGGACGAGCGATTGGGCCGATTGCGTCCTCGACGCCCTCGATGATACTCTCGCGCAGTTGCTCGTCGCCCTCGTAGCCGTCTTCGGTGATGACGTAGGCGTAGACCGCTTCGCCCTTCACGTCGTGATTTCCGCCGACGACTGCGGCCTCGGCGACCCCTTCGACGCCGACGATTGCGCTCTCGATTTCCATCGTGCCGAGGCGGTGGCCCGAGACGTTCAGCACGTCGTCAACACGTCCGAGGACCGTGATGTAGCCGTCTTCGTCTATCTTCGCGCCGTCTTCTGGGAAGTACACCCAGTCCTCGGGGTCGTCGCTATCGGTGTCGGAGTACTCCGCCCAGTACTCCTCGATGTAGCGCTCGTCGTTGTTGTAGAGGGTCCGAAGCATGCCGGGCCACGGCTTTTGGACCGTGAGGTGGCCTGCCTGTCCGGCATCGACCTCCTCGCCGCTGGGGTCGATAATCTGTGCGTCAACGCCCGGCAAGGGCGGCCCGGCGCTTCCGGGCTTCATGTCCTTCACGCCGGGCAGTGTCGTGACCATCATGCCGCCGGTCTCGGTCTGCCACCACGTGTCGATGATGGGGCAGGATTCGTCGCCGATGTGCTTGTAATACCACTTCCACGCGCGGGGGTTGATGGGTTCGCCGACCGTGCCGAGGAGACGGAGCGAGGACAGGTCGTGTTCGTCCGGGAACTCGGTGCCCCACTTCATGAAGGCCCGAATCGCAGTCGGCGCGGTGTAGAGTTGGGTGGCCTCGTACTCCTCGATGATTTCCCAGAGGCGGTCGCGTTCCGGGTGGTCCGGGGTGCCCTCGTACATCATCGTGGTGGTCCCGAGTGCGAGAGGCCCGTAGACGATGTACGAATGGCCGGTAATCCACCCGATGTCGGCCGAGCAGAAGTAGGTGTCCTCGGGCTTGATGTCCAGCACCGCTTGGGAGGTCCACGCGGCCCACGCCAAGTATCCGCCCGTGGTGTGTTTGACGCCCTTCGGTTGCCCGGTGGTTCCGGATGTGTACATCAGGAACAGCATGTCCTCGGCGTCGCGGGCGACCGGTTCGACCTCCGCACCCTCGTGGTCGGCGACGAGAGCGTCGTAGTCGTGATGGTCCTCGGCCATCGGGTGGTCGTAGGCGTCGCCGAGGCGGTCCACGACCACCACGTCCGAGACTTGGTGTTCGACGCCTTCGAGTCCCTCGTCGGCCTTGGCCTTGTGTTCGAGGGGGTCTCCTCGGCGGTAGTAGCCGTCGCAGGTCACGAGGTACTCGGAGTCGGCAGACTCCATCCGGGTGGCGAGGGCGTCCGCGGAGAAGCCAGCGAAGACGACCGAGTGGGGCGCGCCGATTCTGGCGCAGGCCAGCATGGCGATGGGTAGTTCGGGTACCATCGGCATGTACATCGTTACCACGTCGTCCTCGCCGACACCCATCTCCCGGAGCGCAGACGCGAACTCGTTGACCTCGCGGTGGAGTTCCGCGTAGGTGTAGGTCCGGTTGTCCTCGTCTGTGGGTTCGCCGACCCACTCGATTGCGGCCTCGTCGCCTCGGTCTTCGAGGTGGCGGTCCAGACAGTTGGCGGAAGCGTTCAACTCGCCGCCGGTGAACCACTCGTAGAACGGCGGGTTCGAGTCGTCCAGCACCGTGTCGTACTCCTCGTCCCAATCGAGCAGGTCCGCGGACTGCTCCCAGCACTCGGGCCACTCGTCGTCGAACGTCTCGTAAATCTCGTCGTCGGAGACGTTCGCTTGCTCCACGAACGACTCGGGCGGTTCGAATCGCTCGCGGTCTTCGAGTCGGGCTTCGAGTTCGACGTCTTGTTCTTCCTGCATGAGCCACGTTCACAGTCCGGCCACCATCATATAAGTGGGGGAACTAACTATCACAAACTCCCGATATTTGGTATTAGAGCGCCTGAAAGCGGATTTGGCAACTTTTTCCGGAGTTCGACCCGCGTTTCATCGACTCGGGTTCGTCTCGGAGGCTAAACAGTTAGTGTCGCTCGCCGTCCACGACCCGGCGGTCCGGGCCGTCGAACACCGCGTCCAGCACCTTCTGCTGGGCCTTCCGGAGGTGGTTGTGGAGCGTCGGCGACGAGACTCCCATCGAGGCCGCCAACTCCTCGGCGGTGCTTCCGCGGGGCCACTCGAAATAGCCCGCGAGGTAGGCCGCCCGGAGGACGGTCTGCTGGCGCTCGGTGATGCGGTCGTGGACGGTCTGTTGGACCGTGGCGGCGCTCTGGACTGGCTTCTCGACCTCGCGCTTCGAGCGCAGGTCCGTCTCCGGGAAGGCCTCCTCGATGGCTTCCACGACGCGGCGAACGTCCACGCGCCGGGAGAAGACCCCCGACACGTCGGCGACGCCGTTCTCGACCGAGAGGCCCCGGACGGTGCCGCCGCGCTCGACCAGCGTCGGCGCAATCGACTCGCCGGAGACGGCGAATTCGAGGAGCGCGCCCTCGCCGTAGTCCCGGATGAGGCGGGCCTCGTCCACGGCCTCGGCCTCGCCGACTCGTTCCAGCACGTCGCCGACCGCGGCCCCGCGGGCGGTCACGAAGTATAGCAGGGAGTGGTCCTCGACGGGCACGACGCCTTCGAGGTCGAACTCGCACCCCAAATCCGCGGAGGCCGCCACGAGGAACACGCCGGGGTCGGTGGTCCGGAAGGAGAGTTCGACGCCGGTGTCGTCCAGCAGGAGTTGCTTTCGCGCGATGGCGGTCAGCGTCCGGCCGACCCGGCGTCCGGCGTCGGCCAGCAGGGTCCGGTCGGCCGACGCGAACGAGTCGTGGGCGACCACCAGCAGGCCGTGGACGGTCTCGCTCGACCGGAGCGGCGTGACCGCGACCGAGGAGGCCGACAGCGCCACGCCGGTCGGCGATTCGAGGACCGTCACGTCGGGCAGGTCGTCGGACTCACCGGCCTCGTCGGTCGCCGGTATCTCCGCCGAGTCGATGAGTTCGCGGGGCAGGTCGGCGGCAGATTCTGGCGCGGCGCTGGTCCGGGTCTCTCTGCGCTGGTCGCAGACCCAGACCGCTCGGTAGGTGTCGGCGAGTCCGTCGCAGACGGCGCGTTCGGCGTCCTCGGCGGTGGAGGCGTCCGCGAGGGCTTGCCCGAGTTCGCTGGCGCAGTCGAGGAGGTCCCGACTTCTCGCCTCGCCGGCGTCGATTCGTCCTCGCGGCGTTCGGGGCGCTTGCGGCGCTCCGGGCGGTCGGGAAGCGCGGGCAGGGCGTCCGCGGCCGGGCGACCGGTTAGCGAAGGCGTCAACGACCTCGGCGGTGGTTGGTTCGTCGAGGTACGGCGCGAGGCTCTGGAGGCTCTGCCACCCGCCGACGCGCTGGACGACCCGCGGGGGGACGGCCTTGTCGGCGAGGAGTCGCCGGGCGAAGTGCTGGCGGAGGTCCCGGCAGGTCACGTCCCGCAGGTCGTCGGTCCGGTCGGCGACTTCCGAGACCAGCATCTGGACGCGCCGGGCCGACACGTCCACGAGAGGGTCGTCGTCACCCACGTCGTTTGCGTTGGCGAACTTCCGCAGGTCGTGGGCGACCGATTGGGGGACGTAGGCCTCGCGGGTCGGAGGTTCGATGTCGGACCCTTCGGCGTCGGTTTCTCCGGTATCCCCGTCTCGCGTCTCACGGTCGCGCTCGGGGACCGCGAGGAGGTAATGGATTTCGTCACCGCGGCGGCGCTCGCAGAGGTCCGCGGGCCGAATCCGGGTGATTTCCGACGCCCGGAGACCGACGCGCCCGGCCAGCGCCACCACGAGGTCCTCGCGGTAGGTCTCGGCCCGCCGCCGGAGGCGCTCGAACTCGGTCGTCGTGAGATAGTCGGCGGTCTCCTCGCGTGCCTCGCCACCCATTTCGTTTCGGA
Organism: Halorussus lipolyticus; assembly: GCF_029338375.1. NCBI lineage: Archaea > Methanobacteriati > Methanobacteriota > Halobacteria > Halobacteriales > Haladaptataceae > Halorussus > Halorussus lipolyticus. The sequence continues at coordinate 2,860,775 of NZ_CP119804.1, forward strand.
GTCTTTCGAGAAGACGAATAAAACTTCTGCAAACTTTGTTGCCGTGGCTGGTCGTCGCACGAGCGAAACGTATCGAGAACGACGGTAGACTATCCGAAGTTGAACGCGACCGGGCGGCCCTTTCATCCACCGGAAGACGGTTCTGCTCGGCCTTCGGCCTGCGCGGACTGCGATTTCCGATCCGCTCGTTCGCTTCACTCACGAGGACCACCCGTGGTGGTTTGGTCGCCCCGTTGAGTCCCGGTGGATTTCCGCCCCTCTCCTCGGTCGGCCTGCGAGTGGGTTCGGTAGTCGTGGCACCGTAAGAAATATAGACATTTTCTAAGGAAACGTGTAGGGCTATTAAAGAAACAAAATTGTTTCCCAACGCGACGAAACCGCAACTCGGTTTACGGAGTTTCGGCTTCTCGAAGGAAAGCGAAATATCTCGGAAAACTCCTACCGGTCCAGAAGCGACTCCAGTTCGCCGACGACCTCCGGATTCCGGAGCGCGGAGGTGTCGCCGAGGTCCTCGCCGTTGGCGATGGCCGCGAGATAGCGCCGGACGACCTTCCCCGAGCGCGTCTTGGGGAGCGAGGGGGCGAACGTCACCACGTCGGGGGCCGCGACGGGACCGATTGCGTCGGCGACGGCGGTGCCGACGCGCTCTCGAAGGCCGTCGTCGCCCGCGACGTTCGATTCGGGGCTGACGAAGGCGTGGATTTCGGGGTCAGCGAGCGCGTCGGTCTCGTCGCGGACGACCACCGCGGCCTCGGCCACGCCATCGACGCCGACGATGGCGGACTCGATTTCGGTCGTGCTGAGGCGTCTCCCCGAGATTTTCAGCACGTCGTCGGCCCGCCCGAGGAGATGCACGTAGCCGTCGTCGTCGCGGACCGCGTTGTCCCCGGTGGCGTACCGCCACTCGCCGTCTACCGTTCGGGTCCGGCGCGCCCCCCAGTCGGTGCCCTCGCAGAGCGACCGGGCCATCCCCGGCCACGGCCGAGTCACGACCAGTTGGCCCGACTCGCCGGCAGGGACCTCCTCGCCCGTCTCGTCCACGACTGCGGTCTCGATTCCGGGGAGACTCTTGCCCACCGCGCCGGGACGCATCCGGTCCACGCCGGGGAGCGTCGAGAGGACCATCCCGCCGGTTTCGGTCTGCCACCACGTGTCCACCACCGGGCACTCGCCGTCGCCGACGTGGTTCCGGTACCAGTGCCACGCCGTCGCGTCGATGGGTTCGCCGACGGTGCCCAGCAAGCGTAGCGAGGAGAGGTCGTGACTCTCGGGATGCTGTTCGCCCCACTTCATGAACGCCCGAATCGCGGTCGGCGCGGTGTAGAACACGTCCACCGCGTTGCGCTCGATGATGTCCCAGAGCCGGTCGGTCTCGGGGCTGTCGGAGGTGCCCTCGTACAGCACCGTCGTCGCGCCGAGGGCGAGGGGACCGTAGACCGCGTAGGAGTGGCCGGTAATCCACCCCACGTCGGCCGAACACCAGTGGGTGTCGTCGGGACCCAAATCGAGGACCGCGTGGCTGGTCCACGCGACGTGAGTCAGGTACCCGCCGGTGGTGTGGCGGACCAGCGTGGGTTCGCCGGTCGTCCCCGAGGTGTAGATGAGAAACAGCAGGTCGTCTGCCGACCGGGAGACCGGTTCGACCGAGGCCCCGGCGTGAGCGTCCACGAGGTCGGCGTAGGCGTGGTCCGCACCCATCGCCCGGCCGTCGTCGAGGCGGTTCACCACGACCTGTTCGACTTCGTGGTCCACCGAGACGCAGGCGTTGTCGGCCCGGCGTTTCAGGTCGAGGGCGGCCCCGCGCCGGTAGTAACCGTCGCAGGTCACCAGAAATTCGGAGTCAGCGCCGTCCAGTCGGGTCGCCAGCGCGTCCGCCGAGAACCCGGCGAACACGACTGAGTGGGGCGCGCCGATTCTGGCGCAGGCCAGCATCGCCACCGGCAGTTCGGGAATCATCGGCAGGTAGAGGGTCACCACGTCGTCCTCGCCGACGCCCAACTCCCGGAGCGCCGCGGAGAAGGCCTCGACCTCCTCGGCGAGTTCCCGGTAGGTGTACTCGCGGGTCTCGCCGAGTTTCCCCTCCCACGTCACGGCCGTCTCGTCGCCCCGGCCCGCCTCGACGTGGCGGTCCACGCAGTTGTACGCGGCGTTGAGACGCCCGCCGGGGAACCAGCGCGTGATTTCGTCCGACTCCAACACCGAATCGAACTCCCGGTCCCAGTCCAGCAGGTCCGCCGGGCGCTCCCAGCACTCGGGCCAGTCCTTCTCGCGGAAGGCGTCGCGGTCTGCCGCGGTGACGTTCGCTGTTCGGACGAACGACTCCGGCGGTCTCACCCAGTCGTCCCCGCGAGTCGTCCGGTCCGGACTGCCGTCGGCCATTCGTTTCAGGTTTCGCGCTAGCAGGGAAAAATCGTTCGCCTCTTTGCGGTTCGGTCGCCCGACAGTTCTCCGCGTACCGACTGTTCACCGGCCCGTCCTCATCGGTCGGTTTGCAGTCGCTCTTTCCACGCCTGCACCTCGTTCAGCAGTTCCACGGGTGCCGTCTCGCCCACCGAGAGGTCGGCGATTTCTTCGAGGACCTCCTCGGCGTCGTCGCCGAACTCCTCGCGCAGGTCGTCGGTCGGTTCGGACTCGTCGGCCGACGCCGTTTCGCTCTGCGTCATCTGGCCGCTCCCCACGTCGAAGACCACCTGCTTCGTGTCGCCGGAACCGCCTCCGGTTCCGCCCTTGGCCTCGATGGCCTCCTCCTCGCGGAGTTTGGCCAGCACGTCGCGCGACCGGTCCACGACCGGGTTCGGCACGCCTGCGAGGTCCGCGACGTGGATGCCGTAGGACCGGTCGGTCGGTCCCTCCTCGACGGTCCGGAGGAAAGTCACGTCGCCATCGGACTCGTCCGCCGGGCGGGACCCGGTCCCGCTGGAAGACGGCGGTTCGCCGTCGACCGCGACGTGGACGTTGTGAACCCTGTCGAGGTGGTCCGCGAGGGTGGTGAGTTCGTGGTAGTGAGTGGCGAACAGGGTCTTGGCCCGGACCTCGTTGTGGAGGTACTCGGTCGCGGACCACGCAATCGAGATGCCGTCGTAGGTCGCGGTTCCCCGGCCCACCTCGTCCAGAATCACGAGCGAGTCCTCGGTGGCGGAGTGGAGGATGTTCGATAGCTCCTGCATCTCGACCATGAAGGTCGAGCGTCCCTGCGCGAGTTCGTCCAGCGCGCCGACTCGGGTGTAGATACCGTCCACGAGGCCGATGTCGGCCGACTTCGCGGGGACGAAGCTCCCGATTTGACCGAGGAGCGCAATCAACGCGACCTGTCGCATGTAGGTCGATTTCCCCGACATGTTCGGGCCGGTCACGACCAGAAACTGGCGCTCGTCGGTCATCCGCAAGTCGTTGGGGACGAACTCGGTGGTGCGCTCCACGACCGGGTGGCGGCCCGCCTCGATGTCGAGGTTCCCGGCTTCTCGGAGGGTGGGGCGAACCCAGTCGTTCTCGACGGCGTGGACCGCGAGGCTGGCCAGCGCGTCGATTTCGGCGAGGACGCGGCCCACCGACTGCAGGAGGTCGGCCTCCTCTGCAACCTCCTCGCGCAACTCGGAGAACAGTTCGTACTCCAGTTCGCCGCGCTGTTCTTCGAGGCGGAGAATCTGTCGCTCGCGCTCGTCCAACTCGTCGGTGGTGTATCGCTCGGAGTTTTTGAGGCTCTTGAGGCGGTCGTAGCGGTCGGGCACGTGGTCGGTCTCGGAGTTGCCGACTTGGATGTAGTAGCCGTCGGTCTTGTTCCGGTCAACCGTGAGGTGGGTGATGCCGGTCTTGCGCTTCTCGCGGTCGTCGAGGGTGGCAAGCCACTCCTCGGCCTCGTCGTGCTGGTCGATGAGTTCGTCCAGTTCCGGGTCGTGGCCCCGGCGAAAGAGGCCGCCCTCGGTGACGGTCCCCGGCGGGTCGGCCACGATTGCGCCCAACTCCTCGCGCAGTTCCGCGGCGGCCTCCCGGTCGGGCCGGGCGACGATTTCGGCGAGGGGCGAGTCTGCGAGGGTGGGGTCCGACGAGATAGCGTCTGCGACCTCGGGCAGGAGCGCCAGCGTCTCCCGAACTCGCAGGAGGTCCCGAGCGTCGGCGCTCCCGTGGGCCGACTTGCTCGCCAGTCGTTCGAGGTCGTAGGCGTCGTCTAAGGTCTCGCGGACCGTCTCACGGGCCAGCGCGGAGTCGGCAAACGCCGCCACCGAATCGGCGCGCTGGCGGAGCGTCGGCAGGTCCCTGCGAGGACGCTGAAGCCACTCCTTCAGCAGGCGCTTGCCCGGACTCGTCACGGTGTGGTCGATGGTAGCAAACAGCGAGCCATCGCGGTCGCCCTGCATCGTCTCGGTGAGTTCGAGGTTGCGCTGGGTCGTGGCGTCGAGCGAAACGTGGTCGTCGCCCTCGTAGGACTGGAGGCGAGTCATCGAGGAGGTCACGCCGGTTCCGGTCTCCTCGACGTAGGAGAGGAGCGCGCCCGCAGACTGCACCGCTGGCTGTTCGTTCGTGGTCGTTCCGCCGTCGTCCAAGCCGACGCTGGCCAGCGTCTCCTGCCCGAACTGTTCTTTGGTCTCGTGGGTCGCTCGGCCCGGCGCGAAGGCGTCGGCGCGGTGGAGGGTGAGCGTCGCGTCGGTTTGCTCGCGGAGGCGAGCGAGGAGCGCGTCGTCGTTGCGAACCTCGGGACCCGGCAGGACCTCTACCGGGTCGAAGCGGTAGAGTTCGGTGAACACGCGGTCCGCGGCGGTGTCGGCGTCCTCGGCTTGGACTTCCGTCACGAGGAATCGGCCAGTGGTCACGTCCGCAAAGGCGAGTCCGTACTCCTCGGGCGCGACCCGGACGACGCTGGCGAGATACTGGGCGTCGGCGTCCGTGGTTTCCAGCAGGGTGCCGGGGGTGACGACGCGAGTGATTTCTCGGGCGTGGCCGTCGGGGGTCTCGTGCTGGTCCGCGATGGCGACCCGGTAGCCGCGCTCGACCAACTGCTTGAGGTGGGGCGTGAGTTTGTCCACCGGCACGCCCGCCATCGGGTAGTTCGACCCGTGAGACGACTTCTGGGAGACTTTGAGGTCTAGCAGGTCCGCGACCTCCTCGGCGTCCTCGCCGAAGAACTCGTAGAAGTCCCCGACCTGCATCACGAGGTAGTCGGCGTCGGTCTCGGCCTTGAGCGAGAGAAACTCGCCGACGATACCCCCGACCTCGTTGGCTTCAGACACGGCGACCACCGCCGCCCGAGGACGAATGCGCGAGTAGAGTCATAGTCGAGAGACAGGGGCGACGCCGACTAAAACGGCACGGGTTCGGGGTGAAAGTGGTGAGTCTGTCGGCGGCGCGCTGACGTGGGCGGTCGCTACGAACTGGCGGAGTAGATATATTTTCCTTGATTAAACATTTCTATAGACATATTTAGGAAATATTTTAATATCTATTATGGGCCGTCCGTCGCTGGGAGTTCGGTGAAACCATGTCGTCATGAGTGCCCCGAGGAGCCGTGTTCGGAACGATGACGCGAAAAAGGCCAGCAGAACGACGGCGGGAGGCGAAACCTAACTGCGGGGCGTTACTTGTCGGCCATCGCGTCGGTGGTGCGGTCGGACGATTCAACGAGGTCAGCGCCCACGAATCGCGCCCAGACTGCGAGGAAACTCGGGAGGACGAAGACGCTCGTCACGAACGAGAACACGAGCGAGAGTGCGACGATTATCCCGGTGTTGGCCGACTGGGTGAACGGCGACAGCGCGAGCGTGGCGAACGCTCCGGCCGTCGTGACCGTGCTACCGAACAGCGCCCCGCCGGTGCCAGTGACGGTTTCGGTCAGCGCGTCGTACGCGGTCCGACCGGGCCGATACTCCTGTAGGAATCGGTCGCTGATGTGGATGCTGTAGTCCACGCCGAGGCCGATAACCAGTCCGAACATCAGCGCGGTGTTGAACGTAATCGGCACGCCGATGACGAGCATGCTGATGACCACGAACGCGATGACGAGCGCGATGGGAACCGTCGTGACGACTCCGAGGGTCGCGCTCCCCTCCTTGAACCGGTAGACCAGCGACAGCAGAGCGAGGATGGCCGCCAGCGATGCCATCAGCGACGTGAACGCACTGTCGGCGACGATGGCGAGTTCGACGTCGTTGATGACCGGTTGCCCGGTGGCAGTCGCGGTGACACCTGCTCCGTCACCTTCGGCAGTCGTCGTGGCGTCGCGGAGAACGGAGGCCACGGCCGCCGACTCGGCGGTCTGGTCGGTCTGGATGACGAGGCGCAGGGAGCGATACTCGCCGTCGGTTCGCTCGACTACTGCCGATGCCCGGTCGGGTGCGACCTCGTAGAACTTGTCGTAGACCGCTTCGAGGTTGCGGTCGGGGACGCCGTTCCCGTCAGTATCGGCGTTCCGGAACACGCTGGCGAACTCGGAGTTCCGTTCGGCGACGAGTTGCATCGCAGTTATCGGTCCGGTCGTCGGGACCGACCCGTCGGCCCGTTCGTAGGCCACCTCGTCGTCGGTCACGACCGACCGGGCGTCGGCTACTCGTTCGAGGGTGTTCGCTCCGGTTACGTCGCCCTCGACGAGTATCTGAGACGGTTGGTAATCAGACCGCGAAACGAGGTAGTTCTGCTTCACGTAGTCCACGTCGTCGAGGTACTCGAACTGGGGCACTCGAAGCGGTTCGGGCAAGTCCTGTTGCCACCCCTCGGGTTGTTCGAGCGACCCCTCTAGGGACCGGTCGAGGCTATCCCACGCGACGACTCCTCCGGCACCCACGACGACCGAGACGAGGATGACCGCCGCCGCCGACACGCGAGCGATTTTGACACCGCCCGAGAGCAACTCTCCGACGGTGCCGTCGGTGGTTCCGAGGGCGGGTTTCGTTCGGCCGATGCCGAACCGTTCGAGGAGGCCGTCGAGTTCGACCTTCAGTGCGGGCACCAGCGTCACGAACACGACGAACGCGGCCACGACCCCGAGGCTCATGGCGACCGTCAGATGTCGAATCTGGGAGACGGGACTCCGGACGTTCGAGAGGAACCCGATAACCGTCGTCACGGTCACGAGTGCCAGCGCGGAACTCACCCCCGCGAGTGCGACCCGCATCGGTGGCCGAATCCCGTCCGAATCGCCGCGCTCCTCGCGGTAGCGCATGAAGATGTGAATCCCGTAGTCGATGCTCAGGCCGATTATCAGTATCGGTGCCAGAATCGCTGTCGGCCCGAACGGGACGCCGAGCCAGCCGACGAGGCCCAGCATGAACAGCAGGGTCAACAGGACGCCGGAGAGACCGAGTAGAATGTCGAAGATGTCTCGATAGGTGAACGCGAGCGCGACGACGACGAGGACCAGCGCCAGCGGCCCGACCAGTTCGAGAATCTGCATGTTTATCCGGCCGAGAATGTTGTTACCTGCCGGTCCCTGAATGAGGAAGTACGACTCGTCGGGTGTCTCGCGTAGTTCGTCGTGAAGGGCCTCCTGTGCCCTGTAGACCGTAATCTCCGGTCTCGTACTCGGTTCGTCGAAGCGGAAGACCATTCGTCGCCCGGCCGCGGTCGCAGTGCCCGGTTCGTAGGTCTTGGGCATCAACTGAAGCGCGTCTGACCCCGGAGCGAGTACCCCCGACACTACCTGTTCGACTTCGGACTCGCTCATGGATTCCAGCGTTGCTATCTGCTGGTCGAGGGTCATGTCGGTGTCGCCTGCCGCCCGCGTCGCCACGATGTTGGCGACCCCGATGACCGGTCGTTCGTCGTCACCAATATCAGCGATGGTCTCGTTCTCGCGCACCTGCTGTTGGTATCTGAGCGACGACAATAGCGACTCTTTCGAGAGGACGTTTCCGTCCGACGACCGGATGTAGACTGCTGTGAGAGACGTGTTTTCCCCCGACGTGTGGTAGTTCTCTTGGATGTATTCGAGTTTCTTTTCCGGCGCAGTCGTCGGCCCGACATCGGTATCAGACGGGCCTTGGAGCATCGTGACACCGAATCCGACAGTGCCGACGAGTATCAAGACGAGTAGAATGGTCACTCGGCTATGTTCCGTGACCATCTCGGCGAGTCGGTCGATACGTTTACTATTCAATTTACGACACCTTAGTAATAATATCGGAGTACACAGAAGTATTATATCTTCGATTCTCCAGTCGGGCAGTTGGCAGGTCAGCGAGGAACGATGCTCCGAAACAAATTGGATTTAATATATAAATATACTGGTGGCGCTCAGAATGGAGTATAGGGCCTCACACTACGTTTCCAATTAAGCGTCGTCGGCATCTACTATCTGGGTTCTGTCGCTACGAAACATACGTATTTTGAAATTAATTGGAAACGAACGAGTATATCGCCGAGACGGGTTCGCGCAATAGGTTTAATACCAGATATATTCTACAAATTAACGCTTTAAAATAGATTAAACTATCAATACTTAATATTAGATTTAATATATAAATTTAAGTGGATACAGGCCGTCCTTGAGAATGCGATGTTCGAAAACAAGTACACGCCGGAAGAGCCCAGCATCACTGACGCCGAAGAACAGGACCTTCAGCTCTCCTGTCAGAACATCAGCTGCAACTAAGCTGAACAGTGCGTCCCAACCGGGACGTTTCATTTTTGTGACGAAGATACAGACGGGTAGCCGCGAGCTACTCTGCTGGCGAGCCTCATGATTTACATTTTGTAATATAATAAATTAAAACTTATAGATGTAGGTTCTTACTATCGACATATGACTCTCATCTCCGGTGAACGACGGGAAATCGCGGCCGGAGCGCAGTCGCTTCGCGCTCGACTCGAATCTTCTGATGCCGGTGCTGGCCTCCCCGACGAGGAGATAGCGGACCTCGTTGAACTGTGGGCCGACAACGTTGCCGACGGCGACCACGACGGGTTCGCCAAGCGACTCGACCGAGACGAACTGACTGAATCTGACGTGCGGAACCGACTCGAAGCGGGGCAACTCCCGGACGACGACTCGGTGCCCGACTGGATGGATACCGTCAACGAAATCCACGAGTATGTCGCCACCACCGACCCACCGACGCTCGGACCTGCTGGTGACGAGTCTCCGTTCGAACACGTCCTTGCACCGATAGTCGAGTACGCCACCGCTCGACTCGACTGCCGACCCTTCGACGAGCAGTTCGGGACCGAAGCGACCGAGATGGTCCGCCAGAGCCTCCACGACCGCCTCCAGACGCTCACCGGACAGGTGCTGTTCATCGAGTTCAAGAAGTTCTTGGAGACCGAGGAGTTCGCGGACGACGGACCACGCCCCGGCTATCGGGCCTTCGTCGGCCACCAACTCGAAACGGGACTCCGCGGACTGTTCCTCGAATATCCGGTTCTCGCTCGACTGACCGTGACCTTCGTGGAAAACTGGCTCGCTGGAGTCGCGGAGCTGGCTACCCGACTCGAACGCGACCGGTCCGAACTCGAAGCGATTTTCGCCGACGGCGACGAACTCGGTCCCGTCACCGCCGTCGAATCCACTGGCGATTACCACGCCAGCGGTCGGTGCGTCTTCCGCGTCGAGTTCGGGTCAGGCGTCACCCTTGCGTACAAACCGCGGCCAATCGAACCCGAAGCAACGTTTAACCGCTTCCTCTCGTGGGTCAACGACGAATCGGACCTCCTCGATTTCCGCACGATGACGTGTCTCGCCCGAGACGGCTACGGGTGGGTCGAGTGGATAACGTCCGAATCCTGTCCCGACACCGACGCCGTCTCGCGGTACTATCGGCGTGTCGGGATGCTCGTGGCGATTCTCTACTCGTTGCAGTTCGTGGACGGGAACTTAGAAAACGTCCTCGTCGCTGGCGAACACCCCATGATACTCGACCTCGAAACGGTCTTCCATCCGGTTCGGTCCGACCCGTACCGACTCGGCGACGAGAACCTATTCGACATCATCGAGGAGTCCGTGGTCTCTACCGGCATCGTTCCGGTTGACCTCTCGGACCAGAACATGGAGGGCGTCGGCGGAATCGATGCCGAGGAGGCGGTGCAGTCGGAAGTCGTCTCTCGCGTGTTTACCGACGTGAACACCGACCAGATGGAACTGGAGTTCGAGAATACGGTGACTATCGAGGGGCAGTCTATCCCCCGAATCGACGGCGAACCGGAGGGACCGCGCGACTACCCGGACGACATCGTGACTGGGTTCGAGGAGGCGTATCGGTTCCTCCTCGACGCGCGTGACCGGATGCTGGCGGACGACGGTCCGATTTCGTGGTTCGAGGACACCGAAGTTCGGTTCATCTATCGAAGCTCCGGGACCTACGGTCGGACCCGCCGACCGATGGTAACCTCGAGGTATCTCCGTTCCGGAGCGCGGTGCGGTGCCCGTATCGAACTGCTGACGAGTTGGTTCGACTTCGACGACCACGAGGCCGACCTCTGGCGACTGTACGAGGCCGAACGAGACGCCCTCTGGGAGTACGACATCCCTCGGTTGACCGTCAACACCAGCGATACCCGACTGTTCCACCGGGGGAACGTCGTCAGCGACACCTTCGACTCGTCGCCCGTCGAACAGGTTCGCGACCGAATCGAGTCGATGAGCGAGGCCGACCTCCGCGAGCAGTCCGACTACCTGCGTCTTGGCTACGACCCCGACCCGCTTCGCAACCCCTCTCCGCCGGCGGACTTCGACGGCGACCCGGACCATCTCGACGCCGAAACCGCCGAGCGAACGGCGAGGGACATCTTTTCCCGGTTGCGCGAGGACGCGGTTTGGAACGACGGCGACCGGCAGTGGTACACTCGGACCAACACGGGCAACGGACTCTACGTCCATCCGCTCCGAGACGACCTCTACGAGGGTCGGGTCGGCATCGGTCTCTACAGTAGCGCACTCGCCTCAGTGTTCGGCGGCGACGAGTACCGGTCCTTCGCCGAGGAGGCCGTCGCGCCGGTCCTCGCGGAGGTCACGGCCGGTGACTACGAGGCCCGAAAGTTCGGCGCGTGCCACGGTGTCGGGTCGCTGGTCTACGGGTTCACGAAGATGGCCGACCTCCTCGGTGACGACCGGTACGCCGACGCCGCCCTCGAACTCTCGACGGAGATAACGCCGGAGGCGCTCGAACGCGACGACTCCTACGACCTCATCGGCGGGACGGCCGGTGGGATTCTGGGCTTGCTCGCGCTCTACGACCGGGTCGGCGACGACGCCCTGCTCGAACGAGCGACCGCGGCAGGAGAGTATCTCTTGTCGAACCGCATCGAGTCAGACGGCGTCCAAGTCTGGAACACTGACGACGGCGAGAAGCGCACGCTGAACGGTTCCGGGCACGGTGTCGCGGGCATCGCTCTCGCGCTGTTCGAACTCGGCCACGTGGCTGATGCGCCTCGATTCGCGGACGTAGCGATGGAGAGTCTCGCGTTCGAGGACCACCACTATTCGTGTACTCACGAGGGGTGGCCCGACTTTCGGTTCGGCGACTACCGACCGGGATGGTGTGCCGGGAGTTCGGGCATCGGACTCGCTCGACTCCGGATGCTCGAAATCGAGGAGCGTGACTCGCTTCGGCGCGACGTAGAGCGAGCGCTCGACGGTATCGACCACCGAACCCTCGCCGACCGCGACCACATCTGTTGCGGGAACTTTAGCCGAGTCGAGTTCCTCCTCGAAGCGAGTCGAACCCTCGGTGACGACCGGTATCGCCGGCAGGCCGAAACGCTGGCCTCGGCGGTTCTACGCCGGGCCGACGACCGTGATGGCTTCGCTGTCCCGTGGCAGACCGACCACTGGTACACCCAGTCGCTGTTCCTCGGTGAACCCGGCATCGGCTACTCGCTCCTTCGACTAACAGACGCGGACCTTCCGTCACTGCTCGTATTCGAGTAGTACCCTCATAATTTTAATAGAAACGATAAGTTTATTCTGAATAAGTCAGTCCGATATACTAAGAGGAGATTGAGACGAGTCGATGACAGAAAACGTCTCGCAGTCTCGGTCGGGTGGGATTTCAGACCCCATCCTCTCGGTCCGGGATATACGAAAAGAGTACGGGAGCGGCGAGTCGGGAGTAACTGCCGTCGACGACGTGTCGCTCGAAGTCGGCGCTGGCACGGTCGTCGGACTGCTCGGCCACAACGGGGCCGGGAAAACGACCACTATCAAGATGATGCTCGGCCTCATCGAACCGACCGCGGGAACGGTATCCATCGCTGGGACTGACGTTCACCGCCACCCGAAGCAGGCCTTCGAACACGTCGGGGCAGTTCTCGAAGGCGCGCGCAACATCTACTGGCGACTCACTGTTCGGGAGAATCTCGACTTCTTCGCCCGACTCGGTGGACTCGACCCCACCGAACAGCGGGACCGACACGACAGACTCCTCGAACAGTTAGGCATCGCAGACAAAGCCGACACCATCGTCAACGAACTCTCCCGCGGCATGAAGCAGAAAGTGTCGTTAGCCAGCGTCTTGGCTCGAAAGCCTGACGTGGTGTTCTTGGACGAACCGACACTGGGTCTCGATGTCGGAAGTTCGCTCGAACTCCGGGACGAAATCGGCCGACTCGTCAAACGAGACGAGATGACGGTTCTGGTGTCGAGTCACGACATGGACGTTATCGAAGACATCTGCGACCGGGTTGTCATCCTCGACGATGGCCGAATCGTCGCCGACGACTCGGTCGATAGCCTCGTTGACCTGTTCCGGAGTCAGGAAGTCGAGATAACCATCGAGGAGGACGTTCCGGAAACGGTCAAGTCGGCCGTTCGAGACTGTTCGCCAGACAGTTCGTGGTCGGAGATTCGTGGCCGGACCCGAATCGAGGTCTCGATGACAGACAGTAGTGATTTGCGCGATATTTTCGGCGTCCTCGCCGACGCCGGCCTTTCGATTACCGACATCCAAACGTCCCAGATAGACTTCGAGGAGGTCTATCTGCGCATAACCGAGGACCAAGACGAAACACAGGCCGTCCCGGTCGGTGAGACGAATGCGTAAGACGCTCCGACTCTTTTACGGTATCCTTCGAAAGGAAGTGTTGCTCCTCTACCGATACCGCGTGAACACCGCGGCGTATCTCCTGACGTTGTACGGGTTCTTTTTGCTCATCTTCTTCGGCGGTCGGACTATCGGCGGCGACGCGTTCGACGACTCGCTCGGAGCGGTCATCATCGGCTACTTCCTCGTCACGATGTCGTTCACGGCGTACAACGAACTCGCGTTCACCTTCAGTCGGGAGGCCGCTTGGGGCACCCTCGAACAACTCTACATGTCGCAGGTCGGATTCGGCCGCACGATGGTCATAATCGCCATCGTGCAGGTTCTCGTGAGTTTCGTCTGGGGTGCCGTGATGCTGGCCGCCATGCTCCTGACGACCGGCGAGCAAATCGCCATCAACGTGGTCAGTGTGGCCCCGATAACTGCGTTAGCCATCGTCTCGGTTCTCGGACTCGGGTTCGCGTTCGGCGGTGGTGCCGTCCTCTACAAGCGAATCAGTAGCGTATTCAATCTCGTTCAGTTCGTGTTCCTCGGACTAGTCGCCGCCCCGGTCGAGAAGTATCCGCTACTGAAGTACCTCCCGCTCACGCAGGGGAGCTATCTCCTCCAGTTGGTGATGGAACAAGGCTACACCATCTGGGAAATCCCGACGAGCGAGTTACTGATTCTCGTCGGCACCGCTGTTGGTTACTCCCTCCTCGGCTACGTCGTGTTCAACAAGTTCGTCGCCGTGGCCCGACGGCGCGGCGTGATGGGCCACTACTAAAAAAGGTCCTCCTCAGTCGAGACCGGTGATGTGGAGCATCGTCTCCAGACCTTCCCACTCGGATTTGAGCAGGCCGAACTGGACCTGATCGACGCGCTCGCCGTCAACGGTGTACAGCTCTCGCTTCCCGCCCTCGGGCTTGAAGAAGTGTCCGAACGCCTCGTTCCCTTCGATGAGTGCCTCGTTGGCCTCGGCGGTCTTGAACGTCAGTCGATGGAGACCCAGTTGTTCGAAGGCGTGGGCGACGACGTGAAGCGTCGCGTCCGTGGCGTATCGGTTGCGCTGAGCCTTGGGAAGCACCCAGAAGCCGATGTCGGCGTCGCCGTGGGTCCAGTCGATGGGATACACCTGAATATAGCCGACAGGTTCACCGGCGAACTCGCCTTCTTTCGGAACCATCAGTAGATTGACGCTGTCGGAGTCGCTATCGACAGCCTCGAAGTACTGTTCGGTTTCGACCCCGTTCAGTGGAGTGTCCGTGATGAACTTCCGTAGCTCCGGGTGGTTCCGACCCCGCTGGAGGAACTCTATGTCCTCTTTCTCGACCGTTCGAAGTTCGAGGAGTTCTCCTTCGATGAATACTGCTCCGGGCATTAATTATCAACCATCTTTGTGATTTAGAAATAATATAAATAAAACTTTCTATGTATCGTAGAATTGAACGTACAACGTTTGGAACAGTAACGACTCGGCCGACGCCGAGTAATTCCACAAAGAGTGATTGCCTGCTATCGGTCGCTCCTCAGTCCGAAAGTGAGCGGAGGTCGATACTTCCGTTAGTCGTCTCGAACGTGAGTTTGGAGTTTCCGTCACCGAGCGACCCGTGAATACTCGTCTGCGACGAATCCACCGACGAGAGTTCTAAGTCGTGTAGTTCGATAGTTCCGCTCGTCGTAGACGCGAATACTTCGGCGTCGAGACTACTCGCCACTGCCGCGTCGATGCTCCCGTTAGCAGTCGTGACTGTCGTATTGCCGGGTATCGACGGTACGTCGAGGGCTATCGACCCGTCGAGCGTCTTCGCTCCGGCGAGACCATCCACTGCTCGGGCAGTTACCGTTCCGCTTTTCGTGGTTAGTGAGACCGTTCCGCTTACCTCCTCGGCGGTCAGGCTTCCGTTCTCACTTCGGAGTTCCGCGTCGCCCGTGACTTGGGTGACTTCGACCGACCCGTTTCTCGTCCGTACCATTCCGACCTGAACCGCTTTCGGACATTGGACGGTGTACTCGACGCTTGGTTCTGGTTGGTCGCCGATGTCGCCGTAGGTAGTTTCTAATTCGAGCGTTCCGTTAGTCCGGGTATCGGCTATGGAGACTGCCTGCACTGCCTCTGAGGAGTTACCGCTGATTTCGACATCGACTTCGACAGTATCTCCGTCGTGTCCCTCGACTGTCACTGACCCGTTCCGGTTACGAATCGCCAATCGAGTTCCGGATTCGACATCGTAGCTCAGACTGTCACTGCGTCGTTCGCTTCCAAAACTCAGTTTCGAGGAGGTGCATCCCGAAAGAAGCCCGACGACGCTGGCCCCGACACCGCCGAAAAATACTCTCCTATTCATGGTAGAACCAACACCCATTCAAGTAAAGAATTTTACTGTATGTCGATTTCACGTCGGAGGTGGAACTGCCCCATCGCCACCCATCTAACAGCTTTTTGTAATTACATAAAATACAATAAGTTTTAGTATCCATAACTAGAATAAAGTAACAATGGTCCAAATAGGGTTCTCTGACGAAGGAACCTCTAACTTCTCCTTCAAAAAGTTGCAGAACGGTTACGTGGTCCCGGACGTGTCGGTCGCGGAGTTGCGGCGACGCCACCGACAGCAGATACGGGAACAGGTCGAGGTAGCGGTGACGGCCGAACGCCTCGGATACGACTATGCGGTGCATCCAGAACACCACTTTCCGCTCTCGGGACCGCTGTCGCCCAACCCCGTGTTGACCCAGACTGCGATTGCACAACAGACCGAGGACATTCGGTTGTTACAGATGGCCAACATCCTGCCGTGGCAGGACCCGGTTCGACTGGCCGAACAGGTTGCTATGCTCGATATTTTGAGCGACGGCCGAGCAGAAGTGGGCGTCGGACGTGGCTCGAAAGGAGTCGAAGCCGCGACGCTCGGACAGTACTGGGGCGGGTCGGTCCAGAACGAGACCCAGAACCGACAGTCCTTCGAGGAGAAACTCGACATCATTCTCGCCGCGTGGACCGACGATTTCGTCGCTCACGAGGGGCGTTTTCACTCGGTGCCGCCGAAGTACACCCAGTGGGACAACGACCTCGAACGTCTCTTTCTCGACGGTGCGTCGGACCACGACCCCGAGGAGTACTTCGACGACGACGCCGGGACGACCACGCTGGACTCGCTGTTCGTCTCGCCGGATACTCAGCAACGACCCCACCCGCAACTCTGGAAGCCCGCGGTGTCGCCCGGTTCGATGGAGTGGGCGGCCCGTCGTGGCATCAACGCCTGCACCTTCTGTACGATGTTCGACAACGTGAGCGAACGAATCGAAACCTACTACGAGGCGGCCGAAGACGCCGGGTGGCCCGACCACCGCCCGGATTACGACGGGACGCCGTTCAAGTTCGGTTGGGACGCCGACCGTGGCCGAGGAGTCGCCGCCATCTTCGAGGTGTTCAACACCGAAGTTGCGACGGACGAGGCGACCGAACACTGGAAACTCGGTCAAGAGTTCCAGCAGAGTTTGAGCAAAGCCACGAGTCCCCCCAAGAAAGCCGAGCGTATCGAAATCGACGCCGAGTCACTTATCGAGCAGTACGACGCGCCCATCGTGGGCGACACCGACGAGATACTCGATGCAGTCGCCCAGTTCGCCGAAACCTGCGACTACGAGGACCTCATTCTCATCCCGGCGTTCAATATCGCGGGGATGACGCGCGAAGAACACGAAGTGCAACTCCAGTCGTTCGCCGACGACATTGTTCCGTACTTCGAGGACGAGAGCTAAGCCACGCTCGTCCGCCGAGATTACGCCTTGGGCGTGTACCCGGCGTCCTCGATGGTCGTCACGATGTCCTCCTCCGAGGCGTCGCCTTCGACGGTCACGCTGTCGGACTCGTTGTCGGCCTCGGCGTCTTCGACGCCCGGCAGGTCGCGCAGGGCGTTCTCGACGTTCTCCTCACAGCCGCCACAGCTCATGCCTTCGACGGTAATCTCTTTCGCCATGTTCGTTCGTAGGGGAGCGTCCTTTTTCCGACTTTCCACTTAGATTCCCGGCGGTGATGCCGGGGTTCGACTTCGAAACTAAAGCGCATCTTCGGCGAGCGGTCGTCCCGATTCCGGTGGCGCGTCGTTCTTTCCGGCGACGCCGCCCGGCGCGGCGAAATTGCGGACTAGCCAAAATACCGTAAAACCTCACGGTCCTACGTTCCCGCATGGGAATCCAGCAGACGCTACAGAACGTCCTGACGAATCCGACGTTTCTGGTCGCGTGGGGGATTGTGGTCGCTGTCTCGCTCGGCGTCCTCGTCTGGGACCTCTGGCGGAACAACGCCAAGCTAAAGAGCCTCATGAAGTTCGTCTGGGGCTTCACGGTACTGTACTCCGGTCCGCTGGGCCTCGCGGGCTACTGGTACTCCGGACGGACCCAAATCGACCACGACTCGCTGTGGCGCAAGGCCTTCCGGTCGGTCAGCCACTGCTACTCGGGGTGTGGCACCGGCGAGGTGCTGGGCTTCTCGGTCGCGGTCGGTCTGTTGGCGTTCAAGACGACCGGAACCATCGTCCTCACCTTCGCGCTGGCGTACTTCTTCGGCTACCTGCTGACGGTCGGTCCGCTGATGCAGGAGGGCGTCGGCCTGACGGAAGCCCTCTGGGACGCCTTCTACTCCGAAACGGCGAGCATCACCGTGATGGAAATCGTCGCTATCAGCACCGACATCTGGCTCGCAGGCGAGGCCGGAATCGGAGACGTGCTGTTCTGGTCCGCCCTCGTGTTCTCGCTCACGATGGGTCTGCTGGCGGCGTATCCGGTCAACCTTCTCCTCATCCAGTTCGGGGTCAAGGAGGGAATGATGAACCCCGCCAAGATGGGGTCGGAGATGGGGGCCTGAGTCTGACCGCGACAGGAACCTGACACGGCCACAACCGGTTTTCCGATGGTCGTCGTGTTCCCTCTGCGATGGCACTCTCAGAACTCGACCTGAGTGACACCGAGGAGAACTGCTTGGACAACTGCCTCGAAGCAGTACAGGCCTGTGAGTGGTGCGCCGACCAGTGCCTCGACGAGGACATGGACATGTCCAAGTGCATCCGACTCTGCCGGGACGTGGCAGACCTCGCCAGCGACCACGCCCGGTTCATGGCGCGCAGTTCCAACTACAGCGACGAACTCGCCGAGGCCACCGCCGGGGCGGCCGAGGAGTGCGCCGAGGAGTGTCGCCGCCACGACCACGACCACTGTCAGGTCTGCGCCGACGTGGTGGAGGCCTGCGCCGAGTCCTGCCGCGAGATGATGCAGGCTTAGAGGTGCGCCTCTATTTCTTCGACCAGTTCACGGGCCGAGGCGACGTGTTCGTCCGCAGTTTCGTCGCCGGTCTCCTCGACATTCGACAGCAACATCCGGACCTGTCCGACACGCTTCTCGACCACCGCATCGGGAACGTCTTGCCCGACTGCATCCCCGGCGACCGCCTCGGCCTCGCCGAGCCATTGACTCGCGCGGGCCTCGACCGGTCGCTCTGCGGTCGCTTCGAGTTCGGCGTGCAGGTCGGCCACGAGGTTTGAGAGGTCGGGGTCCTCCGAATCGGTCATGCTCTGACTTCGACCCGAACCCGCAAGGATAATGCGGTCGAAGCGAGCGCCAGACAGTATGAGCGACGACCACGCCGAGGAGGACCACGACCACGGACTGCCACCCGAGGACCTCCAGTACCCCGAGTTCGTCTTCGAGGAGGGCGAAATCGCCGACGATGGGGGCTTCGACCTCCAAACCGACCTCGACCGCGAGGAGTTACGCGAGTGGGTCGAGGACCTCGCCGGGGGCCTCGCCAGCCACGACATCGCAGTCGAATCGCCCGAGGGCTACGTCACGCTCGGGGTCGCTCCCGAGGGCGCAGAGATGTCCTTCGACCCCGACGACGAGGGCGTCGGCGACTTCGAGGTCACGCTTCAGATGCGGGCCAAGGCGATGTTCGTCGCCGACGACCCGGAGGGCGAGAAGGTCGGCGCGCGCGGTGGCAAGGGGTTCGTCCCCATCGAGGCCCTGACCGGCGAAGCCGACAGCGACGAGTTCCGGTGTTATAACTGGATAGACGACCCGACGGACCCTTAGAGCGCGTCCAACAACGCCAACACTCGCTCGACCAACTCGTCCCCACTCTCTGCCGTCAGTTTCACTATCGCCTCCTTGCCGACCTCGCCGCGGTCCAGTACTGCGACCGGCGTGCCTTCGACCGACTCGAACGCCTGTCGCGCGCCCCACTGCATCGTAGAGCCTTCCTGCGCTTTCACGTCGTCAGGCTCCGCACCTCTGTCGTACTCCGCGACCGGCCAGTCCAGCGACTCCAGCGCGGACTCCACGTCCGAGTCGAACCGACAATTCGCGGCGAATCGCAGGTCGGGGTCGAACTCGCGGCACGACAGCAGGAAGCGCGCGACGTGACTCGACGCACCGAAGCGGACGCCCCGGTTGGGTTTGACGCCCGAGAAGGTTCGGGTGATTCGGCCCTCGACCGCGGCGGTTTCGCCGGTCTCCTCGGCGTAGGGGGTCGCGCCGACGACGTTCATCCCCACCTCCGGCACGAGGCCGGACACGTCCTCGGCCGCGAATTTCTGGACGACTTCGCGGACCTCCTCGGCAGTGGGTTCGCGGGCTTGGCGGTTCCGAATCCCGGCAGAGTGGTGGACTGCGCCCGGTCCCTCGCCGACGTCGAGGTGGTACCGGACCGCGCGCTCCATGAACGCCGCGCTCGCTTCGACCGCATTATTTAGATTGTACCCCCGCGAGAGGAGCGCCGCGATGGCGGCCGAGAGCGCGCATCCCGACCCGTGGGTGGCCTCGGTCTCGACGCGCGGGTGCCGGAAGGTTCGGGCCTCGGATTCAGTCACCAGCACGTCCTGTACCGCATCGCCGGGGACGTGCCCGCCCTTCAGGAGGGCGGCGTCCGCGCCCATCGCCAGCAACTCCTCGCCCGCTGTGATGGCGGTCTCTTTGCTGTCGATTTCGACGCCGGTCAGGACCTCCGCCTCGTCGGCGTTTGGCGTCACGAGCGCGGCCTCGGCGAGTAAGTCCTCGTAAGCCTTCTCGGCCGCGGGTTCGAGGAGACGGTCGCCCGACGCGGCGACCATCACGGGGTCCACGACGACCGGGAAGTCGGCCTCCCCAGCGCGGTCGGCAACGGTCCGGACGATTTCCGCGGTGGCGAGCATCCCGGTTTTGGCGGCGCGCACGTCGAAGTCGTCGGTCACGGCGTCGATTTGGGCTGACACTTCCTCGGCGGGGAGGACGTGCGTGGACTCGACTCCGCTGGTGTTCTGGGCAGTCACGGCCGTCACGGCGCTGGTTCCGAACGCGCCGTGGGCCTCGATGGTCTTGCAGTCGGCTTGGACGCCCGCGCCGCCGCCCGAATCGCTCCCCGCGACGGTGAGCGCGACGGGTTTCTCGACAGGTGCCGGTATTCGGGTCTGCGTGGTTGTCGGTCGGCTTTCGTCGCTCATTTATCCAGTGGTAAAACAGAGTGGTACTTAGAGATAGGTGGTCGGAACGCGGCGAGTCGAGTCCCACTGCTCTCAGCCTCGTATGGACGCCCTTTTAAGCCCGCGAGACCGTATCTATCCCTATGATTTTCGAGAACCTGCCGACGACACCAACGTCGGAGGAACTCATCGACAAGGCCTTCTCGCGGTCTGCGCGGGCCGGACGCGCCAAGAGCGGCGCAGAGGCCCAGCAGTCGATGCTCCAGACGGCGTCGAACATCCTGAGCGACAACATGCAGAACGTCGCGGCGGAGTGGCCCGACTTCGACGAGGTTCACCCCTTCTACTACGAACTTGCCGACGCTATCGTGGACGTGGACGAACTGCGCCAGAGCCTGTCCGAAATCCAGTGGGCCAGTCGAAAGACCCACAGCATCGGCCGGGAGTATCAGGGCAAACTGACCGGCGACGCCGACGCGGACCGCAAGATTCGCAAGCAGGGCTTCGCCCGCCTCGCCGACATCGTGGAGGAGGTCTCCGACGACCTGAATCGCGTGGGCCAAGCCCACCAAGACCTGCGGCGACTCCCCGAAATCGACCCCGACGAACCGACCATCGTGGTCGCGGGCTACCCCAACGTGGGGAAGTCCTCGTTCGTCAACGAGGTCACGAACGCCCGGAACGAAATCGCGGAGTACCCCTTCACGACCAAGGGCGTCCGTGTGGGCCACTTCGACCACCAGCGCATTCGCTACCAAATCGTGGACACGCCCGGTCTGCTGGACCGCCCCGAGGACGAGCGCAACGACATCGAGAATCAGGCGGTCTCGGCGCTGACCCACCTCGCGGACGCCATCCTGTTCGTCGTGGACGCCAGCGGTTACTGCGGCTACCCGCTGGAGGACCAGCTAGAACTTCGGGACGCCCTCGCCGAGCGGTTCGCCGACGTGCCGGTGCTGACGGTCTGCAACAAGTCGGACCTCTCGACCGACGTGGAGGCCGACGCCTACATGAGCGTCGAAAACGACGAGAACGTGGACGAAGTGCTGGATACGGCGGTCGAGGCGGTGGGGTACGAACCCGAACTGCCGTTCGACGACGAACAAAACTAACGATAGCACATCCGACACTGGAACTGGCCTTCACTCCTCCCAAATTCGCAACTTTCTCACAATAATACCCTCTTTGAAATATTTAAAATAGGCCTTTGAGAGCCTCTCTAGCGTATCATCTACTGATTTTAACCCACCGTAAAGCTTACTTATGTAACAGCGTTACATTGGAATGGACAACGAGAGTGTTTGCTGGGTTGTCCAAGGGTGAGTACCATATAACATAACCCAACCGGAAACAGTCGCCTTACCACCGACTGTCCGACGAATGAACGACCGATTTACCACCGGTCGTGATGACGGTTGGCGTCCATCCTTTTGAACTCGCCAAACCGGGAGACGTAGATTTCTAGACAGAAATGGACTTTCTCACTCACGTACAGAAAAATTACACAGTTTGAGAGTTGTGCCGCTCACGAGAGCGGTGCCGCCACGCCCTACTTCGCTTTCGCGTCTTTCGAGCGGTCGGCTTGTCTCGAACGGGTGTGCGCTACCACGAAGCCGAGTACCAAGCTCGACCCGCAGATGGTCACGCCAGCAACGGCAACCCAACGGTTACCGTTCTGAAGACCCGTCCTTATCAACTCTGCTCCGACGATGACTCCCATACCAAGGGAGCCGGATTGAAGATTGGCGTCCATTGTCCTTCTCGAAAACACGAGGGTTACCAAGCCCCGTGCGCCTCCGTTGTTAGGAGACTCGCGCCAGCAGGACATCGATAGGCGACTCTCTCGTCGGATAGCTACGCCGAGAGACCTTCTCCTAAACGCTATCAGTTCGTTTTCATTCACGAGATTAAAATAGTCCGTCAGGACGCGAGGACAGTCCCCACACCTTTAGAGATTTTATCACAATAAGTGCAGAAACGTTAATTATTGTGGCGAGAATACATATGTCTTCTTTAGCCGTTTTACTACTATTATTACAATTAGAGGAGATGATTTCGTGTGGAGAGACTATTCCTTACCCTCTCTTGTTCTATCACTTGCTGTCGAGTTCGCAACTTGGTAGTCTACGAAATGAACCCGGACCGACGGGTTCTGGGCCGTCGCGGCGTCGATTCGATTTTGAAGCCGGGTCGCCAGATTCGGATACTCACGGCTCGAAGTCCGACTGATGGTGACGGTGACGGTTTCGGACTCGAACCGACTGCCGGTGAATCCGTACTGGGTGTTGGTCCCGACGTAGGTCAGATTCGCGTACTCCGAGTTGTCGAGGACCGAGCTGACCTCCTGATTGACGGTCTGCTGATACGTGACCTGCTGGTAGGTGGCGAATCCCGCCCATCCGACGACGAGGAGGACGGCGATTGCGAACACCGCGAGACTGGCGGCCTCTCGGCGGTCCTCGAACGCCCAGAGTTTCCGGTCGAACCCGTCGGGTCGGTAGCCCAGATACCAGAGCGTGACGAACGCCGAGACGTTGATGGAGACGACCGAGATGAGCAACAGGACCAGCGACCCGATTGCGATGACGGGGAACCCCCAAATCGTGGCGATGCCGGTGGTCGCGGCGGCCGGAATCAGCGCCGCGGCAATCATGACGCCGATGAGCGAGGTCGGTCCCTTGGTCGTCACGCCGAACGCCGAGGCGCTCCCCGCGGCCAGTCCGACCGCGACGGTGAGTAGACTCGGCGCGACGCGAGAGCTAATCTGGGCGAGTGCGGTAATCTGCAACTGCGGGACGAACGAGAACGATTTGAGCAGGTAGCCGAACGCGATAGAACTCACGACTGCGACCGCCAGACCGATGGCCTGCAACTGGATGCTGTCGTACAGCATCTCCCGGTCGCCCGTCACCGCACCGACGCTCGCGGTGAGGACCGGTCCGACCATCGGCGCGATGACCATCGACCCGACAACGACCGCGGCCGAATCCACCAGCAGTCCGGCGGTGGCGATGATGGCGCTGAGGAAAATCATCCAGACGAACGAGAACCGGTCGCGGGCCATGTCGCGGGTCTTCGACCGGAGTTCCTTCCGGGTCAGCGGGTCGAAGTCGTCGGCGTATCGGTTCTCCAGCGTCTCCATCGTCGGCGTCGAAGCCGTCTCGGCGTTGCCCATGACGGTGTAGTTTTCCTCCTCGACGCCCGCTTCCCGGAGCGCGTTCATCACGTCGCCCACGCCGTCGCTCGGAACCGGGAACTCTAACAGCACGTCGTCCTCGCTGTCTTCGAGGACCACGTACTCGATATCTCGCTCGACCAGCGCGCGGACGACCGGCCCGCGTCGCTCGTCGGCGACGAGGAGATGGACTAAGCGCACGTGTCATCCACGGTATTGCGATGGAAAAGGGTTCAGGCCCGGTTCGGGGCGCGAACGGGAGTGTTCTGCGAGTTCTACCCCGTCGCGTTGTACGTCACCTGAACCTGCGCGGTGACGGTGACGGGACCCGACTCGATGCTGGTCCCGGCCTGCCCCGCGGCGTCGGCAGTCAGCGCCTCGGCTCTGACGGGGCTGAAACTCACGTCGCCGGTCGAGGCGGTGTGGACGCCCACGACGGTCAGATTCGCGCTCTCGGCGATGACTTCGGCGTCGCCTCTGGCGTTCTCCATCGCGTCCCGGAGGGCGTCGGCCCGGACCTCGCGTCTGCGCTCGTCCGACAGCGTGAGTTCGACGTTATCGACTTGATTGGCTCCATTCGACACTGCCACGTCGATGATAGCTCCCGCCCGACTCGCGTTCGACAGCGTTATCTCGAAAGCGTGAACGCCCTGAAACCCGACGGGCCTTCGGTCGCCGTCCACCTCGCGGTACTCTTGATCGATGGCGTACCGAACCGTCCGAATCTGGTCGTCGGCGATGCCCGCGCTCCGGAGGGCCTCGCGCATCTGGCTGGCGTTCCGGGCGAGTTGCTCGCGGACCGCGTTGGCGTCGTCTCCGCGGGCGAGGACCGCGACCCGGAGGACTGCTTGGTCGGGTTCGGCCTCGGCCCGCCCGGACGCCGAGACGCTGATGGTCTTGCCGCCCCGGTCCGACTGCTCGCCGGGTTGTTCAGTCGCTGTACCTTGTGCTTTCGCGCTCGCGTCGGTGGCCGCTGGGAAACTGCCGGCGCAACCGGCCGTGACCAACAGGAGCGCAACCCCCACTACTGCGAGTAGTCCCCTCGACATCAAACACGGCTACGACGCTATCCGACAAAAAGTTCTGCATGACTGAAATCCCGGTTTGAGTTACTGGTCGCCGGGGCGGTCCGCGAGTCGATGCTCTCGTACTCGACGTACCTGACCTGCACGGTGACCGAGTGGTCGGCGTTCCGGCGGATGCGTCTGGTCACCCGGTCGGCGAGGTCCGGGTACTCCTCGCCGGGCGGGCGTCCGACGGTGACGACGACCGTCTGGGACTGGTCGAACGGGAGACCGCCTGCCTGCTCGAAGGTCATATCGAACAGTTTGGCGTTCTCGTAGGGGGTTCCCTGCTGGCCGACGAGTTCCGTAACTTGGTCGTGGGCCTCGTTCTGGAACTGGGCGTTCTGGATGGTGGTGAAGGTCACGCCGCCGAGGAACACCGAGAGGACAGCGATGGAGACCACGAGGACCGCGGCGCGCTTGAACAGCGCCGACCGAGTTTTGCTGAGGTGGAACCAGTTTTTCGGCCCGTAGTCGAGATACCAGAGGACGACCAGTCCCGCGAGGTTGATGGAGAGGATGTTGACCAACACGAGGACCAGCGAACTCACCGCCGCGATTGGCTGTTGCCACGCGATTGCGATGCCGACCGCCGCGGCGGGCGGGACGAGCGCCGCCGCAATCATGACGCCCACGATAGCGACCGAGACGCCCGAGGCGAGGCTCAACACCCCCGCCGCACCCGCCCCGAGTGCGACCGCCAGCGAGAGGAAGTCGGGGGTCAGTCTCCCGCTGACCTGCGAGATGGTCAGGATGTCGGTCCCCGGCGGCACGAGGAAGCCGTACCGTACCCCGATGGAGAACAGGGTGGCCGAGGCGATAGCCGCGAACCCGCCGATGAACTGGTATTTGACTCCTCTGCGGAACAGTTGGGCGTCGCCGAGGACGGTGCCGACGCTCGCCCCCATCGCCGGGCCGATGAGCGGCGCGATGACCATCGACCCGACCACGACCGCCGGGGAGTCCAGTAACATCCCGGCGGTGGCGACCACCGAACTGATGATGGTCATCGCCACGAAGGTCGGGAACTCGGGGGTCATCTCGCGGGCCTCGGTCCGTATCTCCTCGCGGGCGATGGTCTCTGTCTCGCCGTTCTCCTCGGCGAATCGCTTCTCTAGCTCCTCGTACTGGCGGGAGGTGTCGGTCTCCGCGTCGATGATGACCGCGTGTGGGTCCTCGCCGAGGCCGGCGTTCTCCAACTTGTCGAGAATCGGCTGGACCGCCGCGGTCGGCAAGGGAAAGTACGCGATAGCGGTGTACTCACGACCGCTGGTCTCGTCGGTCAGCATGTAATCGACGCCCTCCTCGTCGAGGACGTTCGAGACCAACTCCCGCTTTCCCGCCGGAATCGAAACCTGCACGAGCCGCATATGGATTGCAGAAGGCACGGAAGCGGTAAATAAGCCGCGGCATGGGGACGAACACGGCGGAGCGAACTCCTCGGGGGTCTGGGGCCGATTTCACAGAACCGCACCCGTTAAACCCCGTCGCGGGCTACTACGGGTATGTTCGAGAGTCGCCCGGACCGCGACGCCGAGGTCATCTTCGTCGGCCGGTCGAACGTCGGCAAGTCCACGCTGATGCGCGAGATTACGGGTCACACCTTCGACACCGGAGGGAAACCCGGCGTCACGCGCTCGCCCAACCACTACGACTGGACCAGCGAGGACTTCGTGCTGTCGGACCTGCCGGGGTTCGGCTTCATGTCCGGCGTGCCCGAGGAGCAACGCGAACAAATCAAGACCGACATCGTGCGCTACATCGAGGAGAACGCCGACAAGATTCTGGTCGGAGTACTCGTGGTGGACGGCAAGAGCGCGGTGGACATCATCGACCGCCACTCGGGCGAGGACGAGGTGCCCTACGACGTGGAGATGTTCTACTTCCTCCGGGACGTGGGCATTCCAACCGTCGTCGCGGTCAACAAGATGGACAAGGTGGACGACGAGGACGAGCGTCTGGACGAGTTGGCCGACCGGTTGGGCCTGCACCCGCCGTGGAAGCAGTGGCAGGACACGATTGCGCCGATTAGCGCCAAGCGCGGGAACATCGATGCGCTGAACGAGGCCGTGAAGGACCACCTGCATGAGGCCAAGCGGGACGACCTGTTCAAGTTCTTCTCCTAGGCGTCTGTTCTGTTTTCGGAATCGGGTTTGATTTTGAGAATTGAGACGGTCGTTCTAGGTCTCGACGCCTTGTCGGAGGCTACAGAAGTGACGAAGCGGCCGGGACGAAGTCGAGGTAGAAAGCTCACGACCGGTCGCTACACTTCGAGAGAAGTCGAAGAAGCGACGGAACAACCGCGATGAAGCCGAGGTAGAAAGCCCACGGCCGGTCGCGGTCGCTGTGCAGGATATTCGCGGCTCTCAGCACCGCCCGCCGCGAATAGGGCCTGCACAGACGACTGAAGTGAACGCGACCGGCCGTGCCCTTTCATCCGACCACCGCTCCGCACCGCAACCGCGGGCCACACCCTCCCCAACCGATTGCGTTGCTCGGTCTCCGCTTCGCTCCGACCTGCGCTACTCATCCCTCGCACGACGATGGCGCGGCACGAGGCCGCGCCAGCGCGCGCCGTTCATGGAATTAATATTATTTCCTAAAGACAACAAAAGTTATTTCTAAAACAATTATATCTATCTCCATTACTCCCCAAATTCTGGCCCCAAGCCCGAACACCCTCCCGCTCGTAGTCCCTACGATGGCTCAGACTCCGGCCTACGAGGTCGTCGTCGTCGGTGGCGGACCCGCGGGACGCACCACGGCGCTCTACGCGACCCGTCTCGGCCACCGGACCGCGCTGGTCAACCGCGAGGGCGGGCGCTACGAGTCGGTCTCGTTCGTTCACAACCTCATCGGCGTCTCCGAGGAGACCTCGGGACGCGACGTGACCGACCTCGCAATCGACCAGTTGGAGGAGTACGGCGCGGACTACTATCAGGACGACGTGCGCGCCGTCGAGGCGGTCGAGCGCGAGGCCGACGCCCCGGAGTTCGAGAACGAGAGCGAGGACACCCGGTTTCGCGTCGAGGGCGAGAACGTCGCCCTCCAGTCCGACCGCGTGGTGTTCGCCACCGGGTTCACCGACACGCCGCCGAACGTCCGGGGTCTCCGGCAGTTCACCGGCCGGGGCCTCCACTACTGTCTCCACTGCGACGCCTACACCCTCGGCGACGACCCCGTGTTCGTCCTCGGCCACGACGACCACGCCGGCCGGATGGCGATGATGCTCTTGAACTTCACCGACGAGGTGGACCTCCTGCTGAACGACGAGGACCCGGCGTGGAGCGACGACGTGGCCGAGCAGGTCGAATCCCATCCGGTCTCGGTCGTCCCGGACCGCGTGGACCATGCTTTCGCCGACGAGGACCCAGACCACGGCGGCGAGGCCGACGACTGGCTCGGCGGCTTGGAGTTCGCCGACGGCCACACCAGAGAGTACGGCGGCGGGTTCGCGGTCTATGGCAAGGAGTTCAACACCGAACTCGCCGCCGAACTGGGGTGCGACCTCCGTGACGACGGTGCCATCGCGGTGGACGACGACCGCGAGACCAGCGTCGATGGGGCCTACGCGGTCGGCGACGTGACTCACGGCCAGAACCAGACGCCCATCGCCATCGGCGACGGTGCCTACGCCGGGATTGCGCTCCACAAGGACCTCCGGACTTTCCCGGTCGCCCCCGACGAGTTGGACCGCCTCGCCGACCTCGGCGTGCCCGCGATGCCCGACAACCTCCGGGCGAGGATGTGGCGCGTCCAAGACGCCGACGACCACGCCGGCATGACGCCGCCCGACCGCGGATGACCCGGCCCTATCCGACGCGCGCAGTTCTGCGCGCGTCGGATAGGTCGCGTCAGCGACTGCGAGGCGCGAGAGCTTTCGAGGCAGTCGCGTTAGTTTCGGCTCTCTAGATACGACTCCTCACACCACTCGATTCACCATCTCCTCGCCACTCTCCACCCGCGAAACGTTCGTCCGAACCAACTCCGCGATGTGCCGGAAGTAATCGCGCTCGGCCGCGGCGCGATGAGGAGTCACGAGGACTTCCTCCATCTCCCAGAGCGGCGAGTCCTCGGGCAGGGGTTCTTCCTCGAACACGTCGAGACCAGCGCCCGCGAGTTCCCCCTCGCGGAGCGCCGTGACCAGTTCGTCCTCTACCACGACTGACCCGCGGGCAACGTTGACGAGATAGGCGTCGTCGCGCATGGCGGCGAACTCCTCGGCACCGACTAGCTCCTCGGTTTCGTCGGTCAGCGGAACCGCCAGCGCGACGAATCGAGCGTCGGCGACGGCCTCGTGGAGTTCGTCGGGCGTGTAGACTTCGCGGGTGTGAGGCGTCTTCTCGCCCGAGCGCCGGACGCCGACGACCTCCATCCCCAGCGCGTCGGCGCGCTCGGCGATGCCGCGACCGAGGGTGCCCAGACCGACGACACAGAGGCCCTCGCCGTCGAGGGTGAAGGGTTCGTCCCACGCGGGGTGGCTCCACTCGCGGTCCGATTGAGCGCGGACGTAGGTGTGGAGTCTCCGGGCGAACGACAGCATCAGGCCCACCGCGAACTCGCCGACGCTGGTGTCGTGGATGCCCGTGCTGTTGGTCAGCGCGACGCCGGCCTCCTCGAAGGCATCGAGCGGGAAGCGGTCGTAGCCCGCCTGAATCGAGTGAATCCAGTCGAGGCCGGCGTCCAGCGCGTCCTCGGAGTGAGCGAAGGTGACGAGCGCGTCGCAGTCGCCGAGTTCGTCGTCGCCGACCACCGGGACGGCAAGGCCGGTGTCGGACAGCGCGTCGCGGAGTCGCTCGGGCGGGAAGACGGCACTCACGGACTCGTGGATGCCGAGACGCTGAATACGCATGGGAATTTCTGCGGCGCGAGCGAGGTTGTATCTTCGGGTCGGGGAAAACGACCGACTCGGCGGAGTGACTTACACCCGTCCTTGAGAATCCTCTATCTTTTCCAAACGATTCTATATCTGTGTTTAAAGCAGATTACTCTGTCTCCTCGTCGGGGTTCGTCGCCGAATGGTGGCTCGGTGGAAATCCCTCGTCACAAGGGGCTCGGTGGGGGTAACTGCTCGTCATGGCCACCGAGTGCAGATAGAGCGGTCGGGGTGAAAAGCGTCACGCAGTGGGAATCCGGAGGAGAACCGACCGCGAGGTGACGAGGACTCACTCGACCCGAATACATTTAAACACTATCATTAGTGCAAACATTTAACATACACTCTAATAATATAAAGTACGCATGTCGGTTGCACTACCATCCAGCTCGGAAGTCGAATCGAACAAGGACGACTACGACGCCGAATTCGACGGCGACGCGACGGTCGCTCGACGCGACGGGAGCGACGACCCGGACTCGTCGGGCCTCTGTGTCGACCGGGAAACGTCCTGCATCTACACCTACTGAGTAAGCCGCCGTGTGCGGCCACGCCGTATATTTTGAATAATGGAGCTTACCGAGACCGAGCGTCGGACAATCGCTGGTCGGGCGCGAACGTTGCACGAACGACTCGAAGGACCGGCGAACGACTCCGGCGGGGAACCCCCAATCGACCCCGACCGAATCCTCGCCGAGTGGCGAGACCGATTTCCCTCTGAAGACGCGTTCCGAGAGCGACTCGACAGGGACGGGTTCACCGAGGAGGCCGTCCGCGAACAGTTGTCGGCGACCGAGTGGCCCGCCGAAGAACCGCTTCCGGCGTGGCTCGGAACCGTCGAGGACCTCCTCGACCACGTGGCGTCGGCCTCGCCCGAGACCGTCAGCGTCGATGTCGAGTCCGAGGAGATACCGTTTTCGGAGCTGTTGGCCGCGCTCGCAGAGTACGCTCGCGGACAGTTGCCCGACGCGGTGGTCCCCGTCGATACGGTGTCGCCGATGTGCGATTGGCTCGTGACCCAACTCAAGGCGGTGTGTCTCCGCCCGCTGTACGTCGAGTTCAAGAGCTTCGTGGAGGCCCACGACCCGGAACTGGTGGACGCCGACCCGGCCGAGTTCTCGGACCCGCCGACCGCACGGTACGAGGCGTTTCTCGACGCGATGTTCGAACTCGGTTTCAAGAACCTCTGTCTGGAGTATCCCGTTCTCGCGCGCCACGCGGCCCAGTTAATCGACCAGTGGGTCGAGGCGGTCGCGGAACTCTTTCGGCGGGTCCGGTCCGACAGCGAGACCCTACGCGAGCGGTTCGGCGTCGATGGCGAGGTAGTGGCGGTCGAACCGCTTGCCGACGACTCGCACGCCAGCGGTCGCGTCCCGGTTCGAGTCTCGTTCGAGTCCGGGGCCGTCGTCTACAAGCCGCGACCGGTCGATGGCGGCGTCACCTTCTATACGATTCTGGGCCGACTCGACGACCATCTCTCGATTTCGCCCATCGAGACGCCGACCTACGTCTCCCGCGACGAGTACGGGTGGATGGAGCAAATCGACTACAGCGACCTGCCCGACGAACCGACCGCGAGCAGGTACTACGAGCGGGCGGGCGCACTGCTCTGTTTGGCCTACGTCCTCAACTTCCCGGACGGGCAACTGGAGAACCTCGTCGTGGACGGCACCGACCCGATGCTCGTGGATTGCGAGACGATATTCCATCCGCACGTCGCTCACACCGAGCGACCGCTCCGAACCGAAATCTCCGCACTGACCGACCGCTCGGTCCTGTTTACCTCGCTCCTGCCGTGGTCGCAGGGCGACCCGCGCGAGGAGGACGACGAAAGCTTCTCGGCGGCCGTCGCGGGGTTCGGAAACGAGAGCGAACGGACCCGGATTCCCTCGCTCACGCAACCGACTATCGAGGCGACGAACACCGACGTGATGTCGGTTCGCCACGAACCGGTCGAGGTCGGCGTACACACCAACACGCCGACCGTCGAGGGGAGCGACCAACCGCCGAGCGAGTACGTGGACGAAATCTGTCGGGGGTTCGACGAGACCTACGAGACGATTCGGAAACTCCACGCTGAGGACCGATTTCTCTCGGCGGTCGTCACGCCCGAGATGGTCGCTGGCGTCGAAAACAGACTGGTGTATCGTTCGACCGTCTGGTACCGGTCGGTCCAACAGTCGGCGGTCGCCCGCAATCCGCTTCGGGACGGCGCTCGACTCTCCGTCGAGTTCGAGGACCTCGCGGTGCCGTTCTTCGACGGTCGGATAGAGACCGACCGGTACTGGCCGCTGTACGGGGCCGAGCGGCGGGCGCTCCGGCGACGCGACATTCCTCGACTCTCGTCGGGTCCCGACCGACGGACGGTCTCTCACGACGGGACGGGCCTCGGTTTCGAGGCCGACACGTCGGGCTACGACCGGTGTCGGCGACGACTCGACGGACTCTCCGCGACCGACAAGCATCGACAGACGTGGCTGATTCGGGAGATTTTCGACGCGAGCGAACCCCGGACGCCGGCCCCGCCCGCCGACGACGCGGACGACGAGGAGTTTCGACGGGCGGCAGTCGAACTGTTCGAGGAGACAATCGAGGCCGGGATAGAGACGGCGGACGGGACGGGTTGGGTGTCGGTCTCGTCGGGGTACTCGGACGTGAGCGTCGTGCCGGCGGACTCCTCGCTCTATTGGGGCCGAGGAGGCATCGCTCTCACGGCGGCGGCGCTACACCGGACGACCGGCCGGGAGCGCTACCGGCGAATCGCCGACGAAGCACTCGCGCCGATAGTCGCCGACACCATCGCCGACGAACTCTCGGTCGGACTCGGCGGGACGAAGGGCGTCGGTGCCGTCGTCTACGCGCTGTCGGTGACTGGGGAACTGCTGGACGAGGAGCGGTATCGAAACGCGGCGTCGAAAGCGGCCCGGACCGTCACCGACGACAGACTCTCCGGAGACGACACCTTCGACGTCATGGAGGGGTCGGCGGGGACCCTGCTGGGACTGCTCGCCCATTACGAGCGAGACGGCGAATCGAGCGTCCTCGACCGGGCGGTGGCCTGCGGCGAGCGACTGCTGGAGGGGCGCGTCGAAGTCGATGGCCACCGCATCTGGAACGCGGGGGACGACGAGGTTCACTTCACGGGGTTCGCCCACGGCACCAGCGGCATCGCCTACTCGCTGGCTCGACTCTCAGCGGCCACCGGCGACTCCCGATTCGCCGACGCGGTGCGGGAGACGCTCGACTTCGAGTCCTCGCTCTACTCGGCGTCGAGGTGCAACTGGCGGCGGTCGGCCGAGGAGGACGAGTATCTCGACCGATGGTGTCACGGGCGGTCCGGGATGGCGCTCGCCCGAATCGGCATCGGCGAGTGTCTGGGCGACGACGCCCTCCGAACCGAGGGGGCCGCCGCGCTCGCCGAAACTGCGACAGGGGACGCGGCGACCATCGACAACCTCTGCTGTGGGAACTTCGGCCGCGTCGAAACGCTCGTCGTGGGCGCACGCCGGGCCGACGGGGACCGCACCGACGCCGTGGAACTCGCCCGGCGGTGTCTCGCTCGCCGGGAGCAGGATGGGGCGTTGTCGCTCCCCGGCCACGCCCGGTCGTTCACCAATCCGACGTTCTTCGACGGGGTTTCCGGGGCGGCCTACGCGCTCCTCCGAGTGGACACGCCCGAGTTGCCCTGCGTGCTTCTGTTCGAGTGACGCGATGCTGTCCGCTCGCGCCCTTCGGCGTTCAACCGCCCGGTAGCATCGTTCTGAAACCTTAGAAAAATAAAAATCTGTGTTTAGGAATTCTACACATTTCCAAAATTTGAATCGGCCGACGCTCACTCGTCGCGCCACTGCGAGCGTTCTCGGAGTTCGCGGGACACGTCGCCGATTTCGTCAGCGCCGAGGGTCCCTCGCTCGGTAATCACCTCCGAGACCAACTCCGCGGGCGTCACGTCGAAGGTCGGGTTCAGCACCTCGATACCGGCGTCGCCGTCGTATACGTCCTCGGGGTCGCCCTCGTCCAGATGCACCGTGTCGTCGGTCCGAATCTTGTCGCTGGCGGCGACAGCGTAGCAGTCGATGGCCTCGCGGTCCGCCGAGAGCGCCCCGAGGAGCGTCCCGGTCTTGTTCACCACGCGGCCGTCCGGCAGAATCGCGTCCGCGCCGACGACCACCGCGTCCACGTCCTCGGTCGCCAGCGCGTGGCCAATCGCGGCGTCGGTGTGGAGCGTCACGTCGGGCGCATTTTCCATTTCCGCCAACTCCTCGGCGACCCCGACGCCCTCCCGCGCCGGGCGGGACTCGGCGACCAGCACGCGGTCGGCGGCCGGAAGCGCGTCCAGCACGGTTCCCGACCGCGAGAGGGTCAGGACCGTCTCGCTGTGAATCTCGTCGGCGGCGTTCTCGGCGGCGTCCTCGTCCGCCCGATACGCTCGCTCGATTCCCTCGCGGGCGGACTCCTCGACTGCCGAGGCGGTTCCGGCGTTCCGGTCGGCCTCGCTCATCGCCCGATTCACCCGGTTTTCGACCGCAGACATGCTCGGCCGGGCGTCGAGGAGTCGCTCGGCGATGGCGACGAGTTGAGGCCACCGGTCGGCGTCGGGGTCGCGCTCTGCGAAACTTCCGGCCCTGTCGCGCAGGACCTCCAAGGCCCGGACCGAGAGGTACGCAGAGCCGTGGTCCGCGTCGTCGGCGACCTGCTGGATGGTCGGCCCGACCCGCGAGTAGGCGGTCCAGAGTTGGGGCACCGTCTCGCGCCGCAGAATCTCGGTCGGGTGGACCCACTCGGCCTCGGCCGTCTCCCAGTCGGTTTCGGCGTCGCGCCGGTCGCAGTCGAACAGGTAGGGGTGGACGACCCATCGGGTGGCGAGGCCCGCATCGCCGGGCTCCGCCCGGCGCTCCGAGGCGCTCCGCGCCTCGCTGTCCTCGAACGAGAACGTGACGCCCGCTCTGGCCAGCGAACAGGCGTCGAGGAGGCCCGTCTCCTCGGCAATCTCGTCTCGCGCGGCCCGATGGGGGTCGTCCTCGGCGTGGCCCGCGACCCCGGCCCACTGGCCGGGGTAGGAACCGACCTCCTCGGAGCGCCGGAGCAAGAGTACCTCGCCGCGATTCCGCAGGAAGCAGGTGACGACGTGGGTTTCGTCCATACCCGTGGTTCGGTGGCGGGTGGTTTGAGTCTGGGGTCTATCGAGAGCTATTTCGGGCGGGCAGTTCTGCGCACGCGAAATACCGGCCCGCCGGACGCATTCTACAAAAGTCGCTGTCTCAGGAGAATCAGGGGCCTCCTCTGCCTCTACGTTTTTGCCGGGCGAGAACGAACACCGTCGCATGGCCGAAATCGCAATCATCAGCGACACGCACATTCCCTCGCGCGCCGAGGACATCCCCGACTGGGTGGCCGACCGAGTTCGGAAGGCCGACCACACCATCCACGCGGGCGATTTCGACAGTTCGTCTGCCTACGAGTCGATTGCGGGCCTCGCCGGGTCGGCGTTCACCGCCGTCACGGGAAACATGGACCCGGCGTCACTCGACCTGCCGAAGGTCGCCACCGTCGAGGTGCAGGGCACGACGTTCGTGGTGACCCACGGCACGGCCCCCACGGCCGAGGAGTACGAGCAAACCGTCGCCGAGACCATCAGCGACGAACTCACGGGACCGGGCATCGCGGTGGCGGGCCACACCCACGAGGTGGTAGACGACGACATCGAGGGCATCAGGTTCCTGAATCCGGGGAGTGCGACCGGGGCCTCGCCGGCCGACCGCGAGACGATGATGACCGTCGAGATTCACGAGGGCGACGTGGACGTGCGGGTGTTCGAGGACGACGAGGAGATTTAAACTGGGAAGTGTGGTTTGGATGGAGGTGTGAGAGTAATGGCGATAGTACGGAAAATCATTTTGTTGTTTAAAATTGCCTAGAAAGAGCTTAGAGGCAACGATAGTCGTCTTTCAGACGTGTTAGATGACGACGGTGAGATTGTCACTCCGAACGAGACGGGCGACAGGGCGCTAGCTTCAGGCTTGAGCAAAGCCGTCTCCCGCACAGCACCGCAACCGCACAGCACGGCCCTCGGGCCTCCCCAACCTCCTGCGGTCCTCGGCTTTGCCTGCGGTCCTCGTCTCTCGCGCGTTGCTCGCGCGCCGACCGCAGAAGGCGGTACTGCCTACTGGCTACTGCTAGTCCGATTTCCGTCTCGTTTGCCCGTTTCGGGCGGATTTTTACCTCCGACGCGCCAACCTCGGGTATGGACGTGTTCGCGGTGCCGGGACTCCCCGAGGTCCGGCCGGGCGACGACCTCGCCTCGCTGATAGCCGAGCGGACCGACCTCCGAGACGACGACGTTCTGCTGGTCGCCAGCACCGTCGTCTCGAAGGCCGAGGACCGCCGGGCCGACCTCGCTGATTTCCCGGCGGGACCCAGAGCGAAGGAAATAGCCGAGCGACTCGA
Source organism: Halorussus lipolyticus (assembly GCF_029338375.1). Lineage (NCBI taxonomy): Archaea > Methanobacteriati > Methanobacteriota > Halobacteria > Halobacteriales > Haladaptataceae > Halorussus > Halorussus lipolyticus. The sequence goes on from NZ_CP119804.1 coordinate 2,896,729, forward strand.
AGACATTTCCGGCGAGGAGAAAGACCCCCGGTTCGCCCAAGCCGTGCTGGAGGAGAGTACCGAACTCATCATGGAAGCGCCTTTCTTGCTGACCGCGACCAAGTTCGGCCACGTCGGCGTCAACGCCGGCATCGACCGGTCGAACGTCGGAGACGGAGAACGCGATTTACTCCTGCTCCCCGAGCGACCCGGCGAGAGCGCCGACCGGATTCGCCGAAATCTCGACGCCGACCCCGCGGTCATCGTGACCGACACCTCCGGGCGGCCCTTCCGCCACGGCCAGCGAGGAGTCGCGCTCGGATGGTCCGGCATGCCGGCGTCCCGCGACTGGCGGGGCGAGGAGGACCGAGACGGCCACGAACTCGAAGTCACCGTCGAGGCCGTCGTGGACGAACTCGCGGCGACGGCGAACCTCGTGACCGGCGAGGGCGACGACGGCCTGCCCGTGGCGGTCGTCCGCGACTGGGAGTTCGGCAACCACGAGGGGAGCGACAACCTCTACCGCGACGTGGACGGCGATTTCGTCCGGCAGGCGCTCAGGGGGTGGGAGTTTGCTCGGGATTGAACTCACCCCGGAGCATCCGATTGGGGACCTCGTGGAAATCGGCCAGCAGGCCGAGCGAGAGGGCTTCGACGCCCTCTTTGCGAGTTGCCACTACAACAACCGCGACCCCTTCGTGGTCCTCGATAGGGTGGCCACGGCGACCGACGACCTGCTCGTCGGCCCCGGCGTGGTCAACCCCTACGAGACCCATCCGGTCTCGCTCTCGTCCCGCGTCGCCACGCTGGACGAGGCCAGCGACGGCCGGGCGGTCTGCGGCCTCGGCGCTGGCGACCGCTCGACGCTCACCAACCTCGGATTCGACCGCGACAAGCCCCTCCGGCGCGTGCTGGAGGCGATGAAGGTCTCCCAGAAGCTCTGGGCCGGCGAGCGCGTGGACCACGACGGGACGTTTCAGGCCACTGACGCCGCGCTGAACTACCCGGAAGCCGTCTCGGAGATTCCGGTCTACGTCGGCGCGCAGGGACCGCACATGATTCGGATGTCGGCGAAACACGCCGACGGCGTGCTGGTCAACGCCTCGCACCCGAAGGACTTCGAGTGGGCCGACCAGCGGGTCGAGGAGGGACTGGCAGAGCGCCCCGAGGACCGCGGCCCCTTCGACTTCGCGGCCTACGCCAGTGTCAGCGTGGCCGACGACGCCGACGAGGCCCGCGAGGCCGCCCGACCCCCGGTCGCGTTCATCGCTGGCGGTTCCGCCCCGCCGGTCCTCGACAGGCACGGAATCGACCGCGAGGTGGCCAAAGAAATCGGCGAGAAAATCGAGTCGGGCGACTTCTCGGACGCCTTCGAGGCGGTCACGCCCGAGATGATAGACGCCTTCTGCATCGCCGGGACGCCAGAGACCGCCGCGGAAAAAATCGACCGCGTGCTGGAGTACGCCGATAGCTTCGTCGCCGGGTCACCGCTCGGCCCGGACCCGATGGAGGCGGTTAGCCTCGTTGCTGAGGCCTGCGACTCGCCGTCTCGGGAATGAACAGGTCCAGCACCGCGCCGGCGGTCAGATACGCCAGCACGAGCGACGAGAAGATTATCAGTGCGGCACCCATCGCCAAGAGCAGTATCGAACTCGGGAAGGCGAACGCGGCGTCCGCGAAGTAGTTCGCCATGTCCACGAAGTTTTGGATGATACTCGCCATACTACAACGTGAGTAGCGGGGGTACTTGTTTGGTTCGTCTAACGACGAATACCGGACTAACCCATGTATTTCGTTGCTAAAGATGCATTTCACTATGTATAACAATCGTATTTACTTCTTCTGCCGGCCGAGTTGGTAGTCTCCGCTACCCTTACGACGGAGGCCTGCGTAGCCCCGGCCGTGCCCGAGGACCAATCGCTCGATACCTTCGATTCGGCCGAGAGTGCAGACGACGCCCCGGACGCCGACCCTGCCGTCTCCACGTTCGACTGGTCGCCGGCGGGCGGCGAGTGCGCCGACTGTGGGGCGTCGGTCGAACGCCGCTGGCGGGCCGACGGCGAGCGCGATGGCGAACTCGTCTGCGCCGACTGCAAGGAGTGGTAGCGACGAGTCCCGGTCGTCGGTAGTTACTTGCCCATCCCGCCGGTCGAACGGCAGGCGTCCGCGTTCGACGCGGCGTGACCTGCCTCAGGGTTCTCGGCGAGGAGGCGCGTCTCGACGTACCGGTCCAGTTCTCTCCGGACGGATCGGGCGGCGTCGGGATTCTCGGTCGTGGTGCGCTCGGTCATCCGGCCGTTGAGAAGGGTCACCAGGAACGAGGCCGTCTGCTCGGGGTCCACCTCGCGGAAGACGCCCTCGTCGATGCCGTCGGCGATGATGTCGGTGACGTGGCTCCGCAGGAACTCGTTGTTCTTGGCGAACTGGTCGGCGTAGGCTTCGTCGCTGACGGCCTGTGCCCGGAGTTCCACGAGGACGCCGACGAACTCCTCGTCAACGTCCGAGTCGGTGTCAACCAGCACGTCGAACAGCGCGTCGAGTCGCTCGTCGGCCGGGCCGCTGTCGGCCAGCGACATGTCCTCCTCGAAGTGGTCGAGCGCGAACTCCAGAAATCCCGTCAGCAGGTCGTCCTTGCCGTCGTGGTGGTGATAGAGGAGCGACTTGCTCTTGTCGAACTCGTCGGCGATGCGCTGAATCGTGAGGTCGGCGTAGCCGTACTCGGTCAGCGCCTCGTAGGTCGCCTCCATGATTTCGGTGCGCGTGTCGTCGGCCGCTCGTTCGAAAAGACCCTCCGGAGGCATGCCTGAGTAGGTAGGTACCGACGACGCCGTTATCAATCCCGGTGATACGACATTTACTCGGTCGCGGTTCCGTCGCCGCTAACCGCGGGTGAGCGCCCGTCTCTGGGGGTCGTTCGGAACCATCGCAGTCGGGACAAAAGTTTCAAAGGTGGGGCCGAAAAGTACGGGTAGTACACGCACGCTCCGGCGGCCTGCCGTCCGGTCGCCGGGTTTCTCGCCCTCCGCGTGCTGACAGAGTATCCATGACGGAAGCCAACTCCCCTACACGCCAAACCGACGCGTCACCCGACCCCCTGCCGGTAGACGAGGCCGCAGACGTCGCCGACAGAGTGGTCGAGAACGTCGAGCGGGTCATCGTGGGCCACCACGACGTGACCGAGCAAATCGTGACCGCCATCCTCGCGCGCGGTCATCTCCTGTTGGACGACGTGCCCGGCGTCGGCAAGACGACGCTGGCCCGGTCGCTGGCCCGGTCCATCGATTGTGAGTTCTCCCGCGTCCAGTTCACACCCGACCTGATGCCGACCGACGTGACCGGCGTGAACGTCTTCGACGAGCGAACCCGCGAATTCGAGTTCCGGCCCGGCCCGGTCTTCGGCAACGTGGTCCTCGCCGACGAAATCAACCGCGCGCCGCCCAAAACCCAGTCGGCCCTGCTGGAAGCGATGGAGGAGGCCCAAGTCACGGTTGACGGCGAGACCTACCAACTCGACCAACCTTTCACCGTCATCGCCACCCAGAACGACGTGGAGGCCGACCGGACCTACGACCTCCCCATCGCCGAAATCGACCGGTTCGCCAAGCGCCTGTCGCTGGGCTACCCCTCGCCCGAGGACGAGTCCGAGGTCCTGCGCCGAGTCACGGGCGGCCACCCGATAGACGAACTCGAACCGGTGGCGACTGCCGACGAGATACTGTCTGCCCGCGAGACGGTCGATAGCGTCACCGCCGAGGAGGCGGTCCGGGAGTACGTGACCCGCCTCGCAAACTACACCCGCGACCACGCCGACCTCGGGGTGAGTCCGCGGGGGTCCATAGCGCTCCTCCGGTCGGCACAGGCCCGCGCGGTCCTCGACGGCCGGGACTACGTGGTCCCCGACGACGTGCAGTCGGAGGCCCAGTCGGTCCTCGCCCACCGCGTCCGGACCGGTGCGGGGTCGGCGGGGTCGTCCGGTCGAGACCTGATAGCCGAGGCGCTCGATTCGGTCCCGGTGGAGTGAGATGCTGACGCGACGCGGATGGGCGCTTACCGCCGTCACCGTCCTCGCGTTCGGGATGGCGGCGTGGTTCAGCGCCCGCTCGTTGAACGCCGTGGTCGGACCGGCGTTAGTCGCGCTGGCGGCCGGATGGCTCCAGTTCAGGCGGGCCGACCAGCCACAACTCGACACGAAGACGCCCGACTACGGGTTCGCCGGCGAGACGGTCACGGTCTCGCTCGACTTCGACGCCCCGACCCCGCTTTCCGGGACGGTTCGACTCGAATCCGGCGACGGCCTCGACGTGCAGAATCCCGAAGTCGAGACGACCATCGCCGACGACGAAATCGACTTCGACGTGGCGCTCGGCGAGCGAGGAGTCCAGTCTGTCGGTCCGGTCGAGGTCGTCGCCGAGGACGTACTGGGCGTCTGGTCGGAGACCTACACCTACCCGGTCACCAGCGAACTCGTCGTCTTCCCCCGGATTCACCGATTGCAGGACGCCAGCGACCTCACCGCGCTCCACCGGGAGTTCGGTCTCGGCGGCCGGGACCGGTTCGACCAACTCCGGGAGTACGAGCGCGGCGACCCCCTCCGGGACGTTCACTGGAAGTCCAGCGCCAAGCGCGCCGACGACGAACTCGTGGTGATGGAGTTCGAGGCCAACGAGGAGCGCGAGCAGGTCGAACTCCTCGCAGAGGCCGACGGCGGCCGGATGGACGACGTGGCCGAGGCGGCCGCCAGCGTCCTGACCTATCTCCTCGACGCCGGACTCGCGGTCGGTCTGACAGTCCCCGGCGGCCGGGTCGAACCCGGCGCTGGCGAGGACCACCGGACCGAACTCCTGACCCTGCTGGCCCGGTCGAACCCCGGCACCGTCAGCGACCGGCGGCGCGAGGGGACCGACGTGCTGGTGGCGGGCCGGGCCGAGTCGGAGTCCGTCACCGTCACCATCGGCGACCGGACCGTGACCTTCGGCCAGTTGTCCGGCGAGTCCGGGTCGGCCGCTGGCGGCACATCGTCGGAGGCCGACCCCGAACCGTCGAAGGCCGACCGCGAATCGCAGGTAACCGCAGACGGGGGTGAGCGCCGATGAGTACCGATAGCGCGACCGCCTCGCCGTCGTCGGACTCCTCGGTCGGCGACCGCCTCCGACTCGGCGACGTGGCGGTGTCGTACCACCTCCTCGCGGTCGGGTCGCTCGCGGTCACGATGACGACCTACCTGAGCGTCCTGTTCCACGTCACCGACATCGTGGGCGGGACCACGACCCTGCTGGGGTTGGTGGCCGGGTCCCTGCTGGCCGGGACGCTGACCGCTCGCAAACTCCGGCCCAAGCAGGCGGTGGTGCTTTCGGCCGGGTTGCTCGCGCTCGGACTTGTCGGCTACTACCTCGCGGTGCCCAGCGCCTACCTCGTGGCGATGTCGCTCGGCAAGGTCGTCTCGGACAACGTGGCCCTGCTGACCGGCCTGTCGGTCCTCCGGATGACCGAGGTCGGCGCGTGGGCACTCGGGGTCGCCCCGGCGATGGTGTTCGCGCCGTGGTACCTCGTCCTCCGTCAGCGCTACGCGCTGGCGGTCGGCGCTGGCGGGACCGCGATGGGCTTTTTCGTCCTGACGGGCGACCTGAGCAACTTCGTCACGCTGGTCGGGATGCTCTCGGCGACGGCGACCCTCGGGTTCGGGACGCTGGCGCGCCGAGGAGGAACCCCGGCGCAGGTGGACACCCTTGCGGTCGTGTTGGTGGCGATGATACTGCTGGCCTCGACGGTCAGCGTCGTGCCCGGCGGCGGCGCGAGTCCCATCCTGCCCGGCGGTGGCGCTGGCACGCCGACGGTCGAGGACGCCTTCGTCAGCAACGGCGAGCGAATGTCTATCGTCGGTTCGATTCGCCTCTCGCCGAAGGTCCGGTTCACGGTCGAGTCCGACGAACCGGGCTACTGGCGGGTCGGGGCCTACGACCGCTACGACGGCAACGGGTGGATTCGGACCGGCAACCCGCGGGATTACGGCCCGCAACCCGCGCCGCCGGGTCGGTCGCGGGCGGTCAGCCAGACCGTCACGGTGAAAGCCGAACGGATGGCCGCGATGCCCGCGATGTGGCGTCCCACTCGGTTGGAGACGGGCGACAGGGACAACACGCGGGTCAGTTCGCTCGGGGCGTTCGACCCCGTGGGCGCGCTCCGGGAGGGCGAGGAGTACACGGTCGTCAGTCAGGTCCCCGACCCCTCTGAGCGCCAACTTCGGAACGCGGGCACCGACTACCCGGCGCGCATCGAGGACCGGTATCTCCAACTGCCGGAGAGTTCGACCGACCGGGTTCGTCAGCGGACCGACCGCATCGTCGGTGCGGCCGACGCAGAGACGCCCTACGCCAAGGCCACGGCCATCGAATCGTGGCTCGAAGCCAACAAGAGCTATTCGCTCGACGTCTCCCGGCCCGAGGGCAACATCGCCGAGAGCTTCATCTTCGAGATGGAGTCTGGCTACTGCACCTACTACGCCACCTCGATGGTGACGATGCTTCGGTCGCAGGGCGTCCCCGCCCGGTTCGCGGTGGGCTACACCTCGGGCCAGCGCGTCGCCGAGGACGAGTGGGTCGTCCGGGGCTTGGACTCTCACGCATGGGTCGAGGTCTACTTCCCCGACGTTGGATGGGTCAGGTTCGACCCGACGCCGGGCGGTCCGCGCCAGCAGGCCGAGCGTTCGCAGGTCGCGGCGGCCCGCCAGAGCAACGTCTCGAACGTTGACACCGACGACAGCGACGAGGGCGAGTGGACGCCCACCACCACCGAGACCACGACCGTCTCCGGGGCCAACGAGACGACCGGTTCGGACGAGAACGTCACGACCGGCCCCTCGACGCCCGCCAGCGGCGGTCTCGGCGAGCGCCAACCAATCAATCCGGGTCGCGGCGACTACAACGAGACGTTCGGCGGGTTCAACACCACGGGCGACCGCAGGGCCGACGCGGACGACGACGACGACTCCGGCGGCCTCCCCATCGGTCTGCCGTCGCGCGAGCAGACCGTCCTCGGCGTCCTCGTGGTCGTCGGCCTGCTCGCAGGTGGTCGGCGGTCCGGCGCGCTCGAACGCCTCCAGCGGGCGGTCTGGCTTCGGTGGCAACCCCGCGACGACCCCGAGGAGGACGTGGCCCGCGCCTTCGAGCGACTGGAGTTCCTCCTCGGTCGGGACCACCGCGAGCGACGGCCGGGCGAGACGCCCCGCGAGTATCTGACGGCACTGGACGAGACGGTCGGCTTGGACGACCGGGCCGAGCAGGTCGGGTCGATTTACGAGCGGGTCCGGTACGCCGGGGACGTGGACGACGCGCTGGCGGACGAAGCGGTCTCGCTGGTGGACGAGTTGGTTCGGGAGCGCCGGGGCCTCCTCGGCAGAAAATAGCCCCGGTCCCCGTTTCACGAGGTCTCGCTCGGTTTCTCTCGGGCTTCAATCCGGGGAATTAGCGACACAGTTTTGTACCCCTACGACCAATTCCCGAATTGTAATGTCGGAAGTGTGCTCGACGTGCGGACTGCCTCAAGAGCTCTGCGTCTGCGAGGACGTTGCCAAAGAGTCTCAACAAATCAACATCCGCATCGACGAGCGACGCTACGGTAAAGAGGTAACGATAATCGAAGGATTCGACCCCAAAGACGTCGATCTGGATAGCCTGTCCTCGGACCTGAAGTCCAAGTTCGCGTGCGGCGGGACCGTCGAGGAAGGCCAGATAGAGCTCCAAGGCAATCACTCCGGGCGCGTCGAGGATTTCCTGCGTGACAAAGGTTTCAACGTAGCCTAACTCCACGCCGGTTTTGCGCTGTCGAAACGGGTCAACGAGTGACTACCCCGCTCGGGGAGCGGTCGCCTCTCCGGCGGCGGACTATCTTTCCCGGTCTGAAGAAACGAATTAGAATTGTTTAGGGTATGCTTTTATTGCTGAAACGCGCTGAGGCCGGGTCTCGGCGGGGTCCGCGTCAGAACGGCGCGTCCGGCCCCTCGGCCACTTCGTCCTCGTCGGCGTCGGATTGGGCCAGTTCGTACTCCCACTCGTCCAGACCGCCGGCCATGCTCTCGACGCGGGCGTCGTCGGGCACGCCCTCGTAGGACGAAATCAGGCGCGCGGCCTGCACGCTGGATTTGCCGTGGGGACAGACGGTGACGATGCGCTCCGCACCGTCGAGGAGTTCGATGCGGTCGGCGAGCGCGTGGAAGGGGATGTTCTCGCTGTCGGGGATGTGTCCTCGCTCGAACGCGGCTTCGGGCCGGATGTCCACGATTCGGACCTCCTCGTCGGTTTCGAGGAGTTCGTGAACGTCGTCGGGAGAGATTTCGGCGTCCATCGGTTCGTCTTTGACCACCCGGCCGAATAAGCCCCGCGGTGGCGGCCCTCGGTTTCCGTCGTCCCAACCGTCCTCGGGGACGCCGCTCGAATTTCCTCCGGTCGCTCGTCGGAATCACGACGGTAAGCACTCGTTACTTTCATCGACTTCGAAATCGAAATCGAGTGGTGTCTGACCAAAAACCGCAAGTAGTGGCGGGCCGTGGTTCGAAGTATGTGGGGTTCCCGGAGTAGCCGGGGCAGTTCGGTCGATTGCATTGCCTGCGGCGAAACACTTCACCGAGACGACGCCCGAGAATACGACAAGGAGGGCGACCGCTGGAACCGGAAAGGCAAGGATTTCGAGTATCTCTGCAAGGACTGTCACACCGCGCTCTGTCACCAACCGCGAGACGAACTCGAAGACCTACTGGTAGACATCGACGCGGGCGGCCTCTCGGAGACCGAATTTCTGGACCGGTACTGCGAGGCCGTAGAGGAGCGGTACGGACCGTTAGACCACGAGCGATAAGCTACGACTAACCCCGGTACGCCGGACTCCTCGACGCCGACCCGTCGAGACGACGCTCGCGTTGCTCCGATACGCCTAACTACTCGTCGCCGTTATCACTCGGTATGACGAGCGACGCCCAAGCCGAGGCCGGAACCCCCGAGGGACAAGGCCCGGTCGAGATTTCACCCGAATTGGCCGACCGACTCGAAGACAAGCGCGAGGAGCTATTCGAGAAGTTCGAGATTCGAGACGAGTTCCCCCAAGAGGTCCTGACCGAGGCGGAGAAGCGGACCGAGGACATCCAATCGGAGATTCAGGACGAGGTAGCGGAGCGCCGTGACCTCCGGGACATGACGACGTGGACCACCGACCCCATCGACGCCCAAGACTTCGACGACGCCCTCTCTATCGAGGAGCGCGACGACGAGTTCGTCCTCTGGGTCCACATCGCCGACGTGACCCACTACGTCAACCCCGAGACCAACATGTGGGACGAGGCAGTCGAGCGCGCTAACACCGTCTACTTGCCCGCCTACACCATCCACATGCTCCCGCCGGTGCTGGCAGAGACCGTCTGCTCGCTGGTGCCCAACGAGGACCGACTCGCCCACACCGTCGAGATGCACCTCGACAAGGAGAACCTGAGTTTCGAGACCATCGAAATCTACAAGTCGGTCATCGAGAGCGACGCCCGCCTGACCTACACCGAGGCCGAGAACCTGCTGGACGACCCCGAGACTGCAGACGACCTGCTCGAAGACCCCGAGGTGGACCTCGCCGAGAAGAACCAACTAGTCTGGGAACTCGCCGACCGGATGCACGAACAGCGCAAGGAGGACGGCAGTCTCGTCCTCAACCCCCGGCGGGACCGCGCTCACACCATCATCGAGGAGTGCATGCTGAAGGCCAACAAGGCCGTCACGCACAAACTGATGTGGGACCGCGGCGTCGAGGCGATGTACCGCGTCCATCCCCAACCCAGTCCCGACGAGTGGGGCGAGGCCTTGCAGGAGATTCAGGACCTCAACGGCGTCTCCATCCCCGGTTCGAAGTGGGACGACCCCCGACAGGCGGTCAACGCCACGCTCGAGGAGGCCCCCGAGCGCCAACTCGACAAGATTCAGTGGGCGGTGATGAAGGTGATGCCGCGCGCGAAGTACATGAACGACCCCTTCGGGGGCCACCACGCGCTCAACTTCGAGATTTACGGCCACTTCACCAGTCCCATCCGGCGACTGTCGGACCTCATCAACCACTGGATCGTCTACAGCAACGACGTGCCCGAGGACCTCGTGGCGCTCTGTGACCGTGCCAGCGACAAGCAGGCCGACGCCGAGGCCTGCGAGCGCGAGTACAAGAAGTTCCTCGAGGAGGTCGGTCTCGACGCCGCCGCGGTCAACAACCGCGGTATCGAAGTCGTAGACGAGTAGCTACCGACTTCAGCATTAATTTCGAGTGTCGCACTAGAAAAGCTATGCCTCTATCCCGCTCTCCAAGTATCTTCTAAAGATAGGGTCCGAATACAGCATTAAATCTTCAGGCATTACTCGGAAACTTTATACGTCACTGTTAACCTCTAACTACCATGGCGTCCTCTGGCAAGCGGGTGCTCGTCGTTGACGACGAGCCGGGCCTCGCCGATATGGCGGCCGAATATCTCCAGCGAATCGACGAGGAAATGTCTACCACCGCGACCGACTCGGCGACCGATGCGCTCGAACGCATTCGCGACGGCTCCGAGTTCGATTGCGTTGTCTCCGACTACAACATGCCCGACATGAACGGGTTGGAGCTTCTGGAAGCGGTACGCGAGGAGTACCCTTCGCTCCCGTTCATCCTCTACACCGGGAAGGGGAGCGAAGAAATCGCCTCCGAGGCCATCTCGGCGGGCGTGACCGACTACCTCCAGAAGGAGACCGGCACCGACCACTACGAGGTGCTGGCCAAGCGCATCGAGAACGCGATTTCCCAGAACCGCGCGAAGATGGAACTCCGCCAGACGCGCCAGAAAATCGAGGCGCTCCACCAGACGGCGGCCAAGGCGGCCACCTGCTCGGACCGGACCGAACTCTCGAAGTTGGCGGTCGAGGCCGCCGAGGAGATTCTGGAGTTCGACCTCTGCGACATCAGTCTCGCCGAGGGGGACCGACTCGTCCCGCAGGCAGTCTCGAAGGGCGTCCCCTCCGACGGCTACTATCGCTCGACTTCCATCGACGCCGAGGACAACATGGCGGCCCGCGTCTTCCGGGAGGGCGAGTCGGTCCGCATCAACGACCTCCGGTCCCACGGGGTCGCCCCGGCCGAGTCGGACTACCGGTCGGCGCTGACGATTCCCATCGACGACCACGGCATCTTTCAGGCGGTCTCTCGGGACGTGGACGGGTTCAGCGACCGGGACCTCGAACTCGCGGAACTGCTGTTGGCCCACGTCTCGGCCGCGCTCGACCGACTCGGCTCCGAGGAGCAACTCCGGAACGAGCGCGACCGGTTCGCGGCGCTGTTCCACAACATCCCCCACGCCATCGGCGTCGGGGTGTTCGACGACGGCGACCCCGTTATCTCGGCGGCCAACCCGACGTTCGAGGAGGTCTTCGGGTGGGAGTTAGACGAGATTTCGGGCGAGTCGATAGACGAGCGCATCATCCCCGAGGGGGCCGAGGACGACGCCGCCGAAATCAACGGCCAGATGCAGAACGGCGAACACGTCTCGGGCCGGGAGGTCCGGCGCAACACCGCCGACGGGCCGCGGGACTTCCTGCTTCACACCGTCGAGGCCCCGAGCGACGACGCCGACGGCTTCGTCATCTACACCGACATCACCGACCAGAAGCGCAGGGAGCGCGAACTCCAGCGCCAGAACGAGCGTCTGGACGAGTTCGCCAGCGTCCTGAGCCACGACCTGCGAAACCCCCTCGAAGTCGCCGACGGGAACGCGCGACTCCTCGCCGAGGACTGCGACAGCGACCGGGTTGAACCGATACAGAACGCTCTCGGCCGAATCGAGGAGTTGGTGGACGAGGCGCTCGAACTCGCCGAACAGGGCCGAACCGTCCGAGACCCGACCGAAAACTCGGTTCCCGCGGCGGTCGAAGACGCGTGGGATATGGTCGAGACGGACGACGCCGACCTCGAAACCGCCGACCTGCCCGACGAGGTGCCCAGCGACGAGTCGCGTCTCAGGCGACTGTTCGAGAACCTATTCCGCAACGCCGTCGAACACGGTCCGACGACCGGCGAGTCCTCGGCTGTAGACGGCGGCGACGAGGTAACGGTCGAAGTCGGCGGCCTCGACACCGACGACGGCTTCTACGTCGCCGACGACGGCGTGGGCGTCGAGGAGGGCCACGACAAACTGTTCGAGCGGGGCTACACCACCAGCGAGTCGGGGACCGGTCTGGGTCTCCGCATCGTGGAGGACATCGTTCGCGCCCACGGCTGGTCGGTTCGGGCGACCGACTCGGAAGCCGGCGGCCTCCGAATCGAGGTCCGCTTCCGAAACGTCGATACCTAGAGTTCTTTCTCTCGAACGTAGTCGGCGTAAGTCTCGCCCTCGAACTCGGATTCTCGGCTTCCGACCGTCGGGTAGCCGTGTCTCTCGTAGAAGGCGTTGCCAATCTCGTTGTCAGCCAGCACGACGAGTCGCAGGCGCTCTGCTCCTCGGTCGGCTAACTCGTCCTCGACTCGTTCGAGCATCGCGGACCCCGCGCCCTCGCCCCAGTGGTCGGGGTGGACGTAGATGCGCGGGAGTTCCGCTGAATCGTCCGCTCCGCCGAGGACCCCCTGCGCGAAGCCGACGACCTCGGGGTCGTCAGCGTCGTCTGTGGCGTCGGCGTCCTCGCTCCCGCCGCCGATTTCCGCGACGAGGAACACGCCGTCGTCGCGCTCGACAGACCGCCGGAGGTGGTTGAGGTCGTACCACTCGTCCACGACCGAACCGACCGATTCCGGACCCACGATGTCGTCGTAGGCCGCGTGCCACGACTCGCGTGCGATTCGCCGAACGTCGGCCACGTCGCCCGCCTCCGCGGAGCGAACGCTGAGGTCGTCCATGCGTCGTTGGTGTGCGACCGGCGGCAAATAGCTTCCGCGAGCGAACAAGGGCGTGGTATCCGGCGGGTCAAGACAACTACACGTGTCTTTACCGATGACAGAGTTGTCTACAACAGTCCACAGAATTGCTTCGCCGACCCGAAGACGGGACATTCAGGGAGTCGGCGGTCCAACCCCGAACATGGCCGAGTCTTCCGATTCCGCCCCCGAGTTCCCCGACTCCGACTCGCGGAACCCACTCGAACCGGACTGTTCGCGGTGCCCCGCGCTGGTCGAGGCCCGCGAGTGCATCTCGTGGGGCAACGGGTCGCTCGACGCCGACGTGGTGGTGGTCGGCGAGGCCCCGGCGTTCGGCGACCCGGAGGCCGACCGCTGGCGTGGCGGCAACTGGACCGGGATGGCCTACACCTCGCGTCACTCCGGCCGGAAAGTCCGAGCGTTGTTCGCCGACGCGGGCCTCGCTCCCGACGAACTCTACTTCACCAACGCGGTGAAGTGCTTCCCGAGGGACGACGAGTCCGGGCGAGATGAAACGCCGACGAACAGAGAACCCACCGCCGAGGAGCGCGCGAACTGCCGACGACACCTCCGGACCGAAATCGAGCGAATCTCGCCCGCAGTCGTGGCGACAACCGGCAAGCACGCCACCCGGTCGGTGCTGGGCGACCGCTCCGCGAAATCGGGCGAGTCGGGCGAGTCGGGAGACTCGGACGACTCCAGCGGGTTCCTCGATTCGGTGCTGGAACCGGTCTCGTCCGTCGAGTTCGGGACCACCGTCCTGCCGCTCCTGCATCCCTCCTACCAGAACGTCTGGTTGCCCAGAATCGGCCTCGACCGCGAGGAGTACGTCGCCGAGATTCGGGCGGTCGTCACGGCCCGACGGTAATATCTCAAATTGTTAGCAAGTCTATTTTTAACCGCGGAGGTCGATAGTCAACGCGATGAGCATCATCGCGGAGTTCACGACGCCCGCCGAGGAGTTCGCGCTGGGCGAGGCCCTCTCAGCCCATCCCTACGTGCGAATCGAACTGGAGAAGGTCGTGCCGACGCGAATGCAGGTGCTTCCGTTCTTCTGGGCGTGGGGCGACGATTTGGACGCCTTCGCCGAGACGGTCCGCGAGCAACCGCTCGTCTCCTCGCTCCGCGTCGTGGACAGCGTGGACGACCAGCGCCTCTACCGGGTGGAGTGGACCGACGTGCTGACCGACCTCGGGCGCATCATCCGGAGCGCCGACGCCACCGTGCTGGAGGCCAGCGGTCAACAGGACACGTGGCGGTTCGAACTTCGGTTCGCAACCCACGAGAGCGTCCGGGCGTTTCAGGCCGACTGCAACAATCACGGCATCTCGCTGGAACTCCGGCGACTCCACTCGCTGACCGAACTCGACGCCGACGGCAAGTACGACCTGACGCCCGAACAGCGCGACACCCTGCTGACCGCGCTCGAACACGGCTACTTCGAGGAGCCACGCGACATCACGCTCGAAGAACTCGCCGAACTGCAGGGTCTCTCGCCGACCGCGGTGTCTGGCCGGATGCGCCGGGCCGAGGCCAAACTCATCGCTCGGACCCTCGTCACCGACACGTGAGCCGACTCAGACGCCGAACGCTACTTAAAGAGGTTGAAATATCCACCCGAAGGCCGAGGGGGAGCGCCCGACAAGTTCCAGCGTCGTGACTCCACCAAGTGACGACTGGGGGTAGATACGATGGACACGGGCAATTCAGTTACGAGAGTCGAATCGCGCACACCGGCAGTCGAGCGGCGAGTAGACGAGGCGAATACACCTAGCCAAGCCGTCGTCACGGCGATTGCGGAGGCGCTAGACACCGACGTCCGCGAACTCCCGCCGCTGTACGAGACGGTCGATTCCGACGCGCTGGACACCATCTTCGGGCGTCGCCACGACGGCACGCCCCGGACCGACGGCCGGGTCGAATTCGACCACCACGACTGCCGGGTCGTAGTGGACCCCGACCGCGTGCGAATCTTCTGCGACTGAGGACGCTCGGCCGACGACTGGGACTGCGGGCGTCTGCATCGTCAGGCCGGCCTCGGGTTTCGTTCAAATCAGTCCTTCCTCGTCGGCCAGCAGGAGGGCCTCGATAGTGGCGTCGTTGGCGGGGTTCTCGCGCGCCGTCTCGAGGGCGTCCTCGACGGGCATCGGGCGAACCGAGAGGAACTCGTTGCTGTCGAGATTGCGCTCGACCGGGGTCAGACCTTCGGCGAAGACGATGCCACGCTCGTGGCGCAGGACGCCGGTCGAGCAGTAGAAGTCCTCGAGCAGGCTGATTCCGGAGGCCTCGAAACCGGTCTCCTCGCGCAGTTCTCGGGCACCGGCTTGGGTGTAGGACTCGCCGTCTTCTACGATTCCGGCCGGGCATTCGAGGCACTCCTCGCCGATGACGGGCCGGTACTGCTCGACGAAGACGACCTGCCCGTCGGTGACTGCCAAGATGACGACAGCGGGCGGGAGTTCGGCCCAGTAGTACTTCTTGGTCGAACCGTCGGGTTGCTCCACGAGGTCGTAGCCTCCGGTGTACCACCCGGTTTCGTACTCGGCGACCGACTCGATGACGCGCCAATCGTCGCTCATGGGGGGAAATCGGGGGCCGGAGGCTAAAACGTGGCTCCTTCGAGGCGGCATCGAAATCAGAAACCGACGGCGGACGCTATCTCCACACTCTATCCGGCGCGTGCTGGCGCAGTCTCTCGTGACTGCGCCGAATCGCGCGAGGGATGAGTAGCGCAACGAAGTGAGCAACGCAATCGGTTGGGGAGGTATGTGGCTGTCGCGGTGCGGGTCGGTGCGGTGACGCCTCGGCTTCGGGAGTAGCTAGCTCTCTGCCACTTTCGACTTCAACTTCGACTCGACCGGGACCATCATTCCGACCGCAAACCGCTGTTCTGACCGAAATTGAGGAGTGCGATGCTCGCCGGGAACACGTTTATACTCGCTCACGCCCTCCATCTACTCAAATGACCGATGTTTCCGAGAGCGTCGGTCGGTACCTCAGCACCATCCACGTGCTGACCGCCGAGGCCGACCGGCGGGCGCGACCCGGCGAACTCGCGGACCTCCTCGACGTGAGCGGCGCGAGCGTCACCCAGATGCTGGCCACGCTGGACGACCGGGGTCTCGCGGTCTACGAGAAGTACGAGGGCGTCACCCTGACCGACGAGGGCGAGGACGCCGCCCGCGAGTTCGCGTGGCGGCGGTGCGTGGCCGAGAACTTCCTCGAAGACGACCTCGGCCTCGACGTGGCGGCGCTCGCCGACGCGGACGACCCCGACGACGCCGAGGACCCCCGCGCAATCGGACGGGTCCTCTCCGACGAGGCGGTCCACCGACTGAAGGTCCTCGTGAACCACCCCTGCGACGGGAAGTGCAACGCGCCCAACGACGAGTACCGGGCGTGTTCCGACGACGTGCGCGAGACCGCCGAGAGCGTAGACCTCGAACGGTAGGCAACTAATCGCGTCGGCTCGGGATTGTAATTCGTTCCTTTCCAACTGTATTTATTTCTTTCCGGGCGCTCAGAGGAGGTCCCGGTAGACCCGGCCGAACGCCTGTCGCTGGAGGGTCGCCACCGCGGCGCGCTCCTCGCTCTGGTAGGTCGCCGAGACCACGGTCTCGCCGAGGGCGTCGTGCCACGCGACGTGTTCGACGTTCTCGGAGCCTTGCTCTATCACCTCGCGGTCCCGGTCGGCCAACCAGTCGTCGTACTCCTCGCGCGTGCCGGTTCGGACCGTCAGGAGCGACGCGAACAGGGCGTCTCGGGCGGTCTCGACGACCTCGCCCGTCACGCGCCGGTCGTACTCGTCGGGGTCGAACGCCATCGCCTTCGCCGTCTCCTTGACGACGGTCTGGGCCGTGGGACCGACCGCTTCGTACCGTTCGCGGGCCTCGGTTTCCGATTCGGGCGCGAGAAATCCGTGCGTGTTCATGTCCGGGCGTTTGGCAGGGCGGGGACTACTGATTTTCGTCTAGGCTCTGTTCGATTTGGAGATGATGTGAAGTGAGTCGTCGGGGATGGAATTGGAGTGTCGTCTTCTTGAAGCCCCGCTCGCTCGACGGCCGGGACTCGTTGCGCTCCTCGGCCTTCGGCCTGCGGTGCTTACTTCCTCCGGGCACAGTCGAGCGCGCGGCCCCTTCATCCCACCCAGAGAAAATTTGGCCGAGCGTCTGCCGGTGGTCGATTTCACCGAGCGCCCGCTGGCGGGTGGTCGGCTACTCGTCGTCGCTCGCTGATTTTTCGTCCTCGTCGTCCAGCATCTCCTCGGTCATCTCCTGTGCTTCTTGGAGAATCGACTGGGCCTCGGCGTCGAGCGACCCGGCACCCGCACCGCCCTGTCCGCCAGCGCCGCCGGCCATCGAACCCCGGCCCTGCGAGTTGGCGCGCTCCAGTTCGTCTTCGAACAGGTCGCCGCCGCGCGGTTCGTCGCCGTGGCTGTGGTCGTGGCCGGTCGTATCTTCGAACACCTGCGGGAAACCGACCTCCTTGGCGTACTCCTCGACGCGCTCGGCGAGTTCGTCCTCGCCCTGTTCCTGCCAGTCGGGCGCGTGGTCGTCCAGCCACTCCTCGTGGTCGGCGTCGCCGAGCATCGCCGTGAACGCGAGGTGATTGGCGAGGTGTTCGGCGTCGGACTGAGGCGTCTCGCAGACCGGACAGGCGTATCCCATGCCCGGCCGTAGGTCGCCCGCGCCGAAAAGCGCCACGCTACTCGTCCAAATCGACCACCATAATCAGCGCGTCCTCGCCGTCGTCGTAGTACCGCGGCACCGTCCGGAGGTACTCGAAGTCGAAGCTCCGATACATCGACTGGGCGCGCTCGTTGCTCGCCCGAACTTCGAGTTTGACGCTCCGGGCACCGCCAACTTCTAAGACGTGGAGCGCCCGCTCCAGCAGTTCCGCCCCGATGCCCTCGCCGCGGTGGTCGGGGTGGACCGCGATGTCCTTGATGTGGCCGAACGACCGCCCGTGGTTGGGCACGAGGTTGGCCACGACGTAGCCGACTACGCTCTCGGCGTCGTCGGAACCGTAGCCCGCCGTCTGCTCGTCTTTGACCGCGACCAGAAAGCCGGGCTCCTCGACGTACCGGTCGAACGCCGAGAACGGCCACGGCTGGTCGAACGAGGCCCGCTCGATGCGAAGCACCGCGAGCAGGTCGGCCTGCGCGGCCTGACGAATCTCCACGTCACCTTCGTCGCCCACGGGAGTCGTTGTCACTACTCGCGGCTTCTCGCCCGACCCTTATGAGTGTCATGCCCGACGACGGCCCGTAATTCTTTAGTAGTATTAATCATAAGAACGAAATGCACTCTCCGGCCGGAGGTGCAAGCTCCCGAAATCTCCCCCACCCACCCCCACCTTTTGAACGGTGCCGGGAGTCAACTGTTCAATATTCGAGAGGCTACTGACGCAATTGCTCGAAAATCCAACATAATGTAACAAATCAGTAATTAGTTTAAAGTGTTGTGAGCAATATTACATATTTGGAGGTGAGAAAGTATGTTCGGATTCATCCTGAGCCACTGCAATGGTCCTTCGCTCCCCGACGAGCCGGCCTGTATGTACTGATTAGACGCAACTAATCGAGTCAGCGAAATACGCTTTTTTACTTCGAACCGGAGATACGCACCCTATCGACAGACGAGTGTATCGCGGTAATTCCGCCGTTACCAGTCGCTGGCGAGGACGCGAAAAACGAAAGAATTCGGTGTGCGAGTTAGTCGTCCGCGGGAGCGGGCGAGTCGCCGCCGGACTCGGCCTGCTTCTTCGTGTGCGAGAGCTTGCCACCGTCGGCGAGAATCTGGCGCTCGCGCTCGGAGGCGTCGAGGTGGGCCGTCGCTTCCCACTCGTCGTTGACGCGAACCGTGAACTCCTCTTTGCCGGAGCGGACTGCCTCGGCCACGTCGTCCACGATTTCGATGTTGTCGCCTTGGTCTATCTTCTCGTAGGTCTCCTCGTCGATGGTCAGCGGGATGAGACCGAAGTTGAACAGGTTCGCCTTGTGGATGCGGGCGAAGCTCTGTGCGAGGACGCCCTCCACGCCGAGGTACATCGGGCAGAGCGCCGCGTGTTCGCGCGAGCTACCCTGACCGTAGTTCTCGCCGGCCACGAGGAAGCCACCGTCGGACTGCTGTGCGCGCTCGGCGAACTGGTCGTCCACGCGCGAGAGGGTGAACTCCGAGAGCTTCGGGATGTTCGACCGGAACTTCAGGATGTCCGAGGTCGCCGGGATGATGTGGTCGGTCGTGATGTTGTCCTCCATCTTCAGGAGGTTCGGGCCTTCGAGGTCCGACCCCATCTCGTCCTTCAGCGGCACGTCGCCGATGTTCGGACCCTTGATGAGTTCGTCGTCGGGGGCCTCGTCCGGGGAGATGAGGTCCACGTTGCTTCCGATGTACTCGTCGGGCATCTCGAAGCCGGGGTCCTCGAGGTCGCCGAGTTCGTCGGCGAGGTTGCGCGGGTCCACGATTTCGCCCTTGATTGCCGCCGCGGTGGCGACTTCCGGCGAGCAGAGGTAGACGTTGTCGTCCTCGATGCCGGACCGACCCTCGAAGTTGCGGTTGAAGGTACGGAGCGAAACGGAGTCGCTGGCCGGGACGTGACCGATGCCGATACAGGCACCACACGTCGCCTCGGAGAAGTTGACACCGGCGGCCATCATCTCGGCGACGTGGCCGTTCCGGGCGAGCATCTCGGAGGCCTGCTTGGAACCGGGCGCGACGATCATCTCGGTCGTCTGGTTCGTCGAGCGGCCTTCCAGCATCTTGGCGGCCGGGAGGATGTCCTCGTAGGCACCGTTCGTACAGGAGCCGATCATGACCTGATCGACTTCCGTGCCCTCGACTTCGCTGACGGGCACGACGTTGTCGGGCATCGAGGGCTTGGCGATGAGCGGCTCGATTTCCGAGAGGTCGATGGTGATTTGGTCGTCGTAGTCGGCGTCCTCGTCGGGGCCGATTTCGACGTGTTCGTCGCCGCGACCGAGGCGTTCGAGGTAGTCCTTCGTATTCTCGTCGGTCGGGAAGATGGACGAGGTGGCACCGAGTTCGGTACCCATGTTGGTGATGGTCGTCCGCTCGGGGACCGAGAGGCTCTCGACGCCCGGACCGGTGTACTCGAAGATTTTGCCGACGCCGCCCTTCACGCTGAGTCGTCGGAGCATCTCGAGGATGACGTCCTTGGCGGTTCCCCACTCGGGGAGTTCGCCTTCGAGTCGGACGTTGACGACTTCCGGCATCTCGATGTAGTACGCGCCGCCGCCCATGGCGACCGTCACGTCGAGACCGCCGGAACCGATGGCGAGTTCGCCGAGGCCACCGGGAGTCGGCGTGTGGGAGTCCGAGCCAAGCATCGTCTTGCCGGGTGCCGCGAAGTTCTCCTTGTGGACGTTGTGACAAATCCCATTACCGGGTCGGGAGAAGTGCGCGCCGTAGGTGCCCGCGGCCGACCGGAGGAAACGGTGGTCGTCGGTGTTCTTGAAGTCGAACTGGTAGGTCTGGTGGTCGCAGTACTGCGCCGCCAGTTCGGTCTGCACTTCGTCCAGTCCGAGCGCCTCGAACTGAAGCCACACGAGCGTCCCTGTCGTGTCCTGCGTGAGAACTTGGTCGATCTCGATTCCGATCTCCTCGCCGGTTTCGAGTTCGCCCTCGACGAGGTGGTCCTCGAGGATTTTTTCCGTTAGCGTCTGTCCCATATCGACCGAATATCGGCCCTCCAAAGGTATAAATCCCGCGTGTTTCGGTTCTGTACGGCCGTAGTAAACCCCGACGCCGTGTGGCAAAAATTGTCCGAAGCGGGACCGCGTCTCACGCGCGAGACGACTCCGCCAACGCTATACCGTTCCGGTCGGACCGAACGCACATGTTCGAAAGCGGCCCCTTCGTCGCCGAACACGTTTCGGAGACCGACGACGACCAGATTCAACCCAACGGCGTGGACCTCACGCTGGAAGCGGTCTACGAACAGCGCGAACCCGGACGCATCGGCCGGGACGGCAAGGAGGTCGGCGACCGCCGACAACTGGAGACCGAACAGGTCGCCGACGACGCCCCCGAAACCTACTACCTGACGCCGGGCGGCTACGTGGTTCAGTACGCCGAGACCGTCGAAATTCCGGAGAACCACGTCGGATACATCTACCCCCGGTCGTCGCTTCTACGCAACTCCTGCATGCTCAACACCGCGGTCTGGGACGCCGGCTACGAGGGCAAGGGCGAGGGCCTGCTGGAGGTCCACCACGACATCGAAATCGAGACCGGCGCGCGCATCGCCCAACTCGTCCTCGCCGAGGCCGACCACGACGACACCTACGCCGGGTCGTATCAGGGCGAGAACGTCGGATTGGACGAGTTCTGAGTCTGCTGTTTCGCTTTCGCACGCTGACTGCACGACCGCGGCGTGCTTACTTCTCCTCCCGTCGTCGATTGCGTGGGGTTGGGAACAGTGACACACGACAGACGAGAGTTTCTGCAACTCGGCGCGCTCGCCGGCGTCGGCGCGCTCGGTGCCGACCGCTTCGCAGACGTACCGATTCGAGTCGAACAGAACGATTCACAAAACGCCGCGGACGACTGGCCGGGCATCGAGGTCCACGTGACCCAAGAGCGAGGCAACACCGGCCACTGGGTGCTTCCCGGCCGACGCCAGATTAGCGAGTACGTCTTCGGCACGCCCGAGAACCCGCGAATGACCGGCCAGCACTGGGTGAACGTCGCCCAAGGCCCGGTGAAGCAACTCCTGCAAGAACAGACCTTTCAGGTCGGTCTCCCGGTCGAACAGCGCCGGACGAACGCCGACGGGTCGGAGTACACCATCACCGACATCCTCACGGGCTACAGCGACTCGGCGCAGGAAACCGACGGCCTCCTCGACGTGCGGTACGTAGACCGCCAGCCATACGACACGCCGGGCGAACCGGGCGATACGCTCGACACCGCCGAGGTCACGGCCGAGTTCGCCGACCCGGCGGGCAACGAGTACGAGGTGATACTCGACCACATCGTCAAGCCGCCGTTCCCGCCGTGGGAGACCGGCGGAGGAGTCGTCACCGGGACGTGGCTTCACGGAATCACGGGGACCGGGACGCCCCTGATGCCCCGACTGTTCAACTACGGCGCGCTCTGGGGCGTCGGCGCGCTCCGAATCAACGGCGAGACGGTGGACGAGGGCCGCGTTATCCACTTCATGACCTCCGAGAACGTCCGGAAGGCCGACAGCTACGCGCTGGCGCTGGACGAGGAGGTCCCGCTCTCGTCGGACGAGCGTTACCTCGGTCACCCGCATCACACCCACCTGTTCCTGCCGCCCATCAAGGCGACGCCGGAGGGGCCACAGGCGAACCCGGTGCCGACCGCCTTCGAGTTGCCGAACGGCGAGACCCAACCGTTCGTCCACTTCATGTGGGACGAGGACGTTATCGAGGAGGTGGTCGTCCGCGGTGCGGGCGGTGAGCAGACGACGACCGAGTAGACGACCGGAAACGAGTTCGGTCCGTCGGAGCGTCCGGACCGCCGTGTCTGTCGGCGGTCGGGACTGCTCCACGAGAAATAACTACATCTATATTAAACACAACTATATATTTGTAAAGAACTCGTAGTTGTTTCCGAGTCCCGGCCTCTCGCCGAACTTTTTCGCGCCCCGGAAATCAGTGAGTGTATTTATGTTTATCTCTAGCCAACAAGTGGTATGGTCGAACCCCGGCGGTTGCTGAGCCAAGAGAATCTAAGTCGGATGGAGGTACTCGGAGCAGTCGGCCTCTCCTTGCTCTTCGTCGCACCCGTCGTCTACTACGTCCTCAACTGGATTGCCAGTTACCTCGTCGGAGCGGCCGGCGTGGAGACTCCAATCCCGTTCTACCTCGCGGGCCTCATCTTGGTCGGGTCTGTCGTCGTCTCGATCTGGAGTGCGTTCAAGGTCGTCGAGTTCTACTACGCCTAAAATTCCACCCAATCTGCTTTTAGAGGTCGAACATCTCGGCGGCCTGCTCCATGTCCTTGTCGCCTCGGCCCGAGAGGTTCACCAGAATCACGTCGTCCTCGTCCATGTCCTGAGCGAGGTCCCGCGCCAGCGCGACGGCGTGACTCGATTCCAGCGCGGGGATGATGCCCTCCTTCTCCGAGAGCGTCCGGAAGGCGTCCAAGGCGGCGTCGTCTTCGACCGCGCGGTAGTCGCACCGACCGACCGCCTGATACATGGCGTGTTCCGGGCCGACGGCGGGGTAGTCGAGGCCCGCCGACACCGAGTGGACCTCGGTGTCCTCGTCCAAGGTTCGGGTCTTCATCCCGTGCATGACGCCCTCCTCGCCCTCCGCGAGCGGTGCGGCGTGCTGGCCCGACCCCTCGCCCTTGCCGCCGCCCTCCGCGCCGTAGAAGTCCACGTCGTCGTCCCGGAAGGCGTGGAACAGGCCGATGGCGTTCGACCCGCCGCCGACGCAGGCGACTGCGGCGTCCGGAAGTTGGCCCACCTTCTCCTGCATCTGGTCACGGGCCTCTCTGCCGATGACGGCCTGAAACTCCCGGACCATTCGCGGGAAGGGGTCGGGGCCGACGACCGAACCGACCAAATAATGAGTATCGTCCATGTTCTCCGCGAAATCTTCGAGCGCCACGTCCACCGCGTCGGCGAGGCCCGACCCGCCGCGAGTGACCTCGTTGACCTCCGCGCCCATCAGGCGCATCCGGAAGACGTTCATTCGCTGGCGGTCGGCGTCCTTTTTGCCCATGTAAATCTCGGTGTCGATGCCCAACAGCGCGCCCACCATCGCGGTGGCCACGCCGTGCTGGCCCGCGCCGGTCTCGGCGATGAGGCGGTCTTTGCCGGCCTCCTCGGCGAGGATGGCCTGCCCGAGGCAGTTGTTGATTTTGTGCGCGCCGCCGTGGAGGAGGTCCTCGCGCTTGAGGTAAATCTGGGCACCGAACTCGTCGGAGAGTCGCTCGGCGTGGAAGACCGGCGTCGGTCGCCCGGCGAAGTCCTCCAGATAGTTCCGGAATCGCTGTCGGAACCGGTCGGTGTCGTGAATCTCGTCGAAGGCCTCGGCAAGGTGTTCGAGGGGTTCTTTCAGTGGTTCTGGCACGTGGCGACCGCCGAAGTCGCCGAACTCGGAGCTATCAACCATACCGTGTGGATGGAACTTATCGCACATAAATGTACGAGTCGGCCCATCATCGTGTAAAATAGAACTTGATTAGTAGTTAAATACAATCTAAAATTGGCGAAAAGATATTTGTGGCACTGGGGACAGTTCAGAAGTGGAGGTGACTCAGATGATTCGGGCACTTGACATCATTACGTTCGGTCGTTGTTCGTACCCTCTTAACTGCTGAACGAGGGTCCGAGGTATCGTGCGCTTCTTATCCCCGCTCTCTCCGCTTCTCATCGGTTCGCGCGAACGCGCGCAGGTAACATTTATATAATAGTCAGCAACGCAGATATTCCGCCGCGTCACGCGACGTTTCGCTCCTCGACCAGTTCGCCCGTCTCGAACCGGTCACTGGCGAGCGCCGAGACGTCCACCAGCGAGGACGCCCCGTCCAGCACCAGTTCGGCCACGATTTGCCCGGTTGCGGGGGCGTGCTGGAAGCCGTGGCCCGAGAAGCCCACCGCGTTGACGAATCCCGGCAGGGTCTCCTCGATGACCGGGTGGTGGTCGGGCGTGACGGCGTAGAGACCGGCCCAGCCACGGCGAATCTCGGAGTCCGGGCCGAAGTAGGTCGCGCAGTCGCCGGCGCGTTCGATGGCCTCGACCGCCCAGTCGAGGTCGATTTTCCGGTCGAAGCCGTCGGGGTTCTGGTCGGGGTCGGCCTCGCCCCCGCTTTCGGCGCTCGGGAAGTGTCCGCCGACGAGCGCCTTTCCCTCGCGCTCGGGCCGGAAGTGCGACCCGGTGTCGAGGTCGATGGTGAGGGGCACGTCCTCCGGAACCGGCGTTTCGGGGTCCACGACGAGCATCTGTCTGCGCTTGGGTGCGACCGGCAGGTCCACGTCGGCCATCCGAGCGACCTGCTGTGCCCACGGTCCCGCGGCGTTGACCACGAAGTCGTACTCGCAGGGCTCGCCCTCGGCGGTGATTCCGGTCACTTCGTCGCCCGCCCGGTGAATTTCGGTGACGCCGGTCCTCGTGCGAATCTCGGCCCCGGCCTCTCGCGCAGACTCGGCGAACCCTTGGAGCGCGAGGTGGGGGTCGGCGAACCCGTCGGTCGGCGAGTAGGTCGCAGAGACGAACTCGTCGGTTTGGAGGCCGGGGCAGTGTTCGGCGGCCTCGTCTGGCGCGAGGAGTTCGCTCGGAACGCCCAACTCGTTCTGCATCGCCACCTGCGCCTCGAAGGCCTCGGCGGTGGCCTCGTCCCGTGCGGCAAAGAGGTAGCCCGGACGCCGGTAGGCGATGTCCACGCCGAATGTCTCCTCGAAGTCCTCCCAAATCTCCATGCTGGCCAGCGACAACTCGACGTTGACCGGCGTGGAGAACTGGGCGCGGATGCCCCCGACCGACCGCTCGGTGCTTCCGCTCCCGATTGAGCCTTTCTCGTAGACGGTTACGGTGGCCCCCCGCTCGGCGAGGTAGTACGCGCTGGCGAGGCCCACGATACCACCACCCACGATAGCGACGTGCATACCTATCGACTGGACGGGACGGCGGTTAACCGTTGCCCCGAGAGTGACTCGCGCTTCGAGACGGATTTCTTGATTAGTGAGATAGGCCCTACTATTCACCTTGGCGCGCGGGAGCGACAGAGCAGAACGAAGGAGCGACTCGTGCGAGTCGTCGGGAGCGGAGTGACCGACTGCTCGGCAGACGTGGGTTGTCTGCCGGTGGACGAGCATCGCACCGAGGAGCGAAGCGACGAGGGAGACCCACAGGAGAGTGCGAGGTGCGGTACGATTCGCTCACGCCTGAAGCTAGCGCCGACGAACTGGTCACGACGACGCTAACTCCGACAGGCGGACGCCGACAAAACCAACACCGACAAATCGGCCACACCGAACCCAACTCCGACAAACTCCATCACAATCACCTGAAACACAACTATGTATAACTGAAGCATATAGAAATAAGTAGAAAAGAAATATAGATATATCTCTAAGCGGCCACCGAGGTTATCCGCCCGAGTCCCAAACCAACGACCGTGACGGATACTCACCGCGAGCAAGGCGTCGAGTTCGGGGAACTGGCGGCGCGCTTGGACGGCCACGAGTACCCCGCGACCATCGACGAACTCACCGACGAGTACGGCGAGTACAAAATCGAGTTCGCCGACGGGTCCGAGACGCTGTCTGCGGTTCTGGCACCGCTGACCGACACCTGCGCGTCGGCGGCCGAGGCCCGGCAGGCCGTCCTCAACTCGGTCAGCGGGTCGGCAGTCGGTCGGAAGGGGTACACCGACCGCGGGGCGTTCTCCTCGGCACCAAACAACGTCTCGTTCTAACTGGTTGCCGTCATTCTATGTCGGTTCGTAGGAGTGTTCGTATCGGGACAGTTCGAGGACAATCTGTTTTCGTCGTGTCCGATTGTATTCGTCTTCGAGGGATATAGTTGAACGGAGGATAGCTACTGCCGACTCCTTTCGTAGTTGTTAGATACTTGGATTATTCTTCTCGGCGCTGTCTCTCGAAAACTCTCCTAACGAGTCGAAAATAGTCCTGATGGACTTTCGCCGGAACCGTAATCACGGCTTACTCCGCGATAAACACAGCCTGAAGTGAACCCCTGCGAGAGTAGGGAGTCGTTCCTCCTCCGGAACGTTCGTGAACTAACCTGAACGGACGACTACATTATCCTGCCGTGTCGGCTACGTCTCGGTAATAGATTCGCCGATGGCGGGCGCTCTGCCGTCGGAGAGGAGAACTACGCTCAGAATGAACTCGAACGTGACAGGGGCGACAGCCAAATCGGCCGCAGAGACGGTTGCCGACCTTTGCGACGACCGGGAACTCGTCGTGGTATCGAACCGCCAACCGTACAGTCACGCCTTCGAAGACGGAGACGAAGGCACGTCCGACGAGGACGAAATAGCCGTAGACCGACCAGCGGGCGGTCTCACCGCGGCGCTCGACCCGGTGATGCAGTCCGCCGAGGGAACGTGGGTCGCGTGGGGGGACGGCGAGGCCGACCGCGAGGTCGTAGACGCCGCCGACACCGTGGCCGTGCCGCCCGAGGACCCCGCCTACGACCTCCGGCGGGTCTGGTTGACCGACGAGCAGGTCGAGGGCTACTACCGGGGATACGCCAATCAGGTCCTCTGGCCGCTGTGTCACCTCGACACCGCCAAGATGACGCCCGACGACGATTTCTGGCGGGCCTACCGCGAGACCAACGACGACTTCGCCGACGCGATTCTCGACGCGACCGACTGCTCCGGTACCGACCCCGTAGTCTGGTTTCAGGACTACCACCTCGCGCTGGCACCCCGAGAGGTCCGCGAGGAGCGTCCCGAGGCTTTCCTGACCCACTTCTGGCACATCCCGTGGCCCTCGTGGGACGTGTTTCGGGCCTGCCCGCAGTACGAGGCGCTTTTGGACGGTCTCCTCGCAAACGACCTCGTGGGGTTCCACACCGACGAGTACTGCCGGAACTTCCTCGACTGCGTGGACGCCGTGACCGACGCGCGAGTGGACCGCTCCAGCAGGAGCGTCTCCTACCGGGGCAACCGGACGTTCGTGCGCTCCTTCCCGCTCGGCATCGACGCCGCTCGGCAGGCCGACCTCGCCGAGAGCGGCGTTGCTCGGAGGACTGGCGACGGGACCGCCGAGAGCAGTGACTGGTGGACCGAGTTCCGCGAGACCCACGGCATCGGCCCCAGAGACACCGTGGCGGTCGGCGTCGAGCGCCTCGACTACACCAAGGGCATCGAGCAACGCCTCGCCGCCTTGGAACGCTTCTGGGTCGAAAACCCCGAGTGGCGCGGCCGACTCACCTACGTCCAGAAGGGGACCGAGAGCAGGTCCGGCATCGACGAGTACGACGCCCTCCAGAGTCGGGTGGCGGCCGAAGTCGAGCGCATCAACGACCGCTTGGGTACCGACGACTGGACGCCAATCGTCTACGTCACCGACTACGTGCCCGAGGAGGGACTGGCGGCGCTCTACCGCGAGGCAGACCTCGGAATCGTCACCCCTATCCGCGACGGGATGAACCTCGTCGCCAAGGAGTTCGTCTCCGCCCAGACCCGCAATCCCGGCGTCCTCGTGCTGAGCGAACTCGCCGGCGCGAACGAGCAGTTGGGCGACGAGGCGGTCCTCGTTCACCCCTACGACACTGCCGGGTTCGCCGACGCAATCGGCGAGGCCCTGTCGCTGTCGCGGGCCGAACGCCGCAAGCGAATCGCGGACCTCCAGCGCGAGGTCCACGCCCAAGACGTGTTCGCGTGGTTGGAATCGACCTTCCAGACCGCCACTGCAATCGAGCGGGGCAGAGACTCGCTCCGCCGGAAGCGTCCGCAACCGAACGACGACTGACCGCGACGATGGTACGACAGCCCACCGATAGGACTGAACCCCCGATGTCCGATACCGAATCCTCCGACCCCGACACCGACCTCGAACGCGAACTGCCCGCCAGACTCCGCAACAACCTCTACGCCGTGGTCGAGGAGCTAGTGGACCACGAGGGCCTGCTGGTCGCGCTCGACTTCGACGGCACCCTCGCGGCCATCGAGCGCCGACCTGACGAGGCCGCGATACCCGACCCGACCCGCGAGGCGGTCGCGGCGCTGGCCGCCGAGGAGAACGTCGAAGTCGCGGTCGTCAGCGGCAGAGAGTTGGCCGACGTGCGAGAGCGAGTCGGATTGAACGAAGCCATCTCCTACGCGGGCAACCACGGTCTCGAAATTCACGCCAGCGAGTACGAGGTCCACCCCGAGGCGAAGGCGGGCGAGCGCGACATCGACATCATCTGTGACCTGCTGGCCGACCAACTCGCCGGAATCGAGGGCGTCATCGTGGAGAACAAGGGCGTGACCGCGACGGTTCACACCCGACTCGTGGCCGACGAGGAGGTTCCGACCGTCGAGAACGCGGTCGAGACACTGGTCGCCACCCGCGACGACGTGCGCCTGACCACCGGCAAGAACGTGCTGGAACTCCGGCCCGCGGTCGAGTGGGACAAGGGCGAGGCCGTCCGGGAACTCTACGGCGAACTCGTGCCAGACGACGAGCGATGGCTTCCGATGTACGTCGGCGACGATACGACCGACGAGGCCGCTTTCAGCGTCTTGGACGACCGGGGCCTCGGCGTCAAGGTCGGCGAGGACCCCGGTACCGGCGCGCCCTATCGCGTCGCCGACCCCGAGTCGGTCCGGACTGTGCTGACGTGGCTGAGCGACTACGGCATCGAGTTCCTCGTCGCCGACCACCACGACGTGCCGGTCGGGACGGCCTGAACGAGCGGGCAATTTCGCTTTTCGTCCCGTAACGCCGCGTTGAACCGCCCGCCAGCGGTGCGAACGGTGTGAACGGTCGGCCCGGTTTATTCGCGGATTCGCGCAATCTGCAACCGACATGGCAACCGACGACCCGAACACCGACGACGAGACCGACGAGCGAGGCAGGTCCGACGCGGAACGGGCCGGACCCGACGCCGAGCGCCCGTCCCCCGGAACGTACGCCAACGCGGGCCGCGAGGAGCAACCGGAACCAGCGACTCGCCGGCAGGCGTGGGACGCGCAGAACGACGCACCCGGCGACCCCGACGCTCTCCGAGCGCGGACCGACCGACGACCGGAGCGACGATACGGGATGGGCGGGTACGAGACTGGCGGACGCGAGTCGGACCGACCATCTCAGCAACCGCCTCAGTCGTCTCGCCGCTACGGCTCGAAGCAATCTAGAGATGTCCAAAATAATCAGGTAGATAGTGGAAAGAAACAGCAAAGTAGCCAAGGAGAACCGGTAGATGTCCGAGGTGGCGAATCGCCCCGGCGGGAAAAACGACGCCGGACCGACGAGGACCGACGAGTCGAGGAGACGCCGCCGAAACGGACCCAACCCCTGCGAGGGCCGACCGAACCGGAGTCGAGCGACCGAGGACGGGACGGCGAACCCGGCTCCCCGCGACGACGAGAATCCGAACTTCGGGGCGAGACCGAGCGCCGACCGGAGACCGAACGCCGGTCCGAATCCGACCGCGGGCGGCGGGCCGAATCGGAGCAGGCCGAGGTTCCGAAGTACGGCGGTCCGCGGGACCGGCCCCGCGGCAGAAATCGCGGCCAGTCGGTCGAGCGCCAGCGCAGACAGCGCGAGTACGAACGCCAGTTCGACCGACAGCGCGCTCGTCAGCGTGACTTTCAGCGGGATAAGAGCGGCGGGAAATACCGGCGGCGGTAGCCGGCGGGAAAACCGCCGTGGACAAGAGCGGCGGGAAATACCGGCGGCGGTAGCCGGCGGGAAGAAAATAGCGTCTGCGGGTGCGACGCCGCGACCGCTCAGTCGTCTGCGTCGGTCTCGACGCTGGCGGTCCGGCGGGCCGCGCGCTCGATGAACTCCTCGGGCAGTTCGTCGATTTCGCCGGCCTGCACGCCCCAGAGGTGGCCGTAGAGACCGCCGTTTTCGAGCAGTTCCGCGTGGGTGCCCCGCTCCACGATTTCGCCGTCTTCGAGGACCACGATTTTGTCGGCGTCCTTGATAGTCGAGAGGCGGTGGGCGATGGCGAAGGTGGTCCGATTTTCGGTGAGTTCGTCCAGACTCCGCTGGATGAGCATCTCCGTCTCGGTGTCAACGTCGCTGGTGGCTTCGTCCAGCACCAGAATCTCGGGGTCTTTGAGGACCGCGCGAGCGATGGAGATTCGCTGGCGCTGACCGCCCGAGAGTTTGACGCCGCGCTCGCCGACCTCGGTGTCGTAGCCCTCCGGCAGGTTCTGGATGAACTCGTGGGCCTCGGCGGCCTTCGCGGCCTCCACGATTTCGTCGTCGTCCACGTCGAAGGTGCCGTAGGCGATGTTCTCCTTGACCGTGCCGTAGAACATGAACGTGTCCTGACTCACGTAGCCGATTGCTTGGCGCAGACTCGGCAGACTCACGTCCCGGAGGTCGGTGCCGTCGATGCGGATGGCACCGTCGTTCACGTCGTACATCCGGAGGAGCAACTTCAGGACGGTGGATTTACCCGCGCCGGTCGGCCCGACCAGCGCGAGGGTGTCGCCGCCCTCGATTTCGAAGTTGATGTCGTTGACGATGGTCTCGTCGTCGTCGTACCCGAAGCTCACGTCGTCGTAGACCACTTCGCCGTCCTCGACCGTGAGGTCCTCGGCGTCTGGCTCCTCGCGGATTCGGCTCGGTTCGTCCATCAGGCCGAAGATGCGGGAACTGGAGGCGAAGGCTCGCTGGTACATGTTGATGATGGAGCCGAACTGCGCCATCGGCCAGATGAACCGCTGGGTCAACAGGATGAACACGACGAACTCACCGCGACTCAACTCGCCCGTGAAGAACCACGGTCCCGAACCGTTGAGGACCCAGAGGCCGCCGACGACGAACGTCAGCGCGAAGCCGAGGCCCGACAGAATCTGGAGCGAGGGGAAGAACTTGATGCGGGTGACGATAGCGCCCCAGTTCGAGTCGAAGTAGTCGTTGGACACGTCTTCCACTCGGTCGGACTCGTAGCTCTCGGTGTTAGAGGTCTTGATGACCTGAATCCCGCCGAGGTTGTTCTCCAGTCGGGAGTTGACCTTGCCGACCGCCGAACGCACGTCGGCGTACTTGGGCTGAATAATCTCCACGAACTTGTAGGTGAACAGGCCGATGAGCGGCACCGGCACCATCGCCACTAGCGCGAGTTGCCAGTTCATGCTGAACAGGATGACCGCGATGGCGACCACCATCACCGACAGGCGGAAGGCAGAGTTCATCCCGTCGTTGAGGAACCGCTCCAGTCGGTTCACGTCGTTCGACAGGATGGACATCATCTCGCCGGTCTGCTTGTCGGCGAAGAAGTCCATGTTCAGTCTCTGCATCTTGTCGTAGGTGTCGGTCCGAATCGAGTGCTGGATGTTCTGGGCGAAGGAGTTCCAACCCCAGTTGCGCGCCCAGTGGAAAGCCGCACCGAACCCGAACGCGGCGGCGACGATTGTGACCGAGAACCAGAACTGTTCGGTCGTCGTCGCCGGTGAAATCTCTGCCGCGAGGGATTCGGACACGAGCGGGAACTGTCCGGCGAACGCCTCCGGATACGGCACCTTCGCCGCACCTTCAGAAAAGAGCGCGTCGATTGCGACTCCGAGGATGAGCGGCGGCAGGAGATTCAGCACCCGCGCGAAGATACTCGCCACGATGCCCGTGACGAACGCGAACGTGTTTTCGGACCCGTATTCGAGGAACAACCGCTTCATGGGGTTTTCGGCGTTTTCCCGTTGTTCCCCGAACGGGTCGTCTTCTTGGTCTTTGATACTCATTATCATTTGCAAAAGGTCCGACTCTTGAAAAACTTTCCTTCGAATCGAAATACCGTGTCAGACAGTCTGCGCGTCCTCATTCGGACTTTGAAGTGAGGCAGAGCTAGCTCTTATCGCTGACGGTTCCTTGTTGTCGAATCACACGGCGTCGAGTTTCACCGAGGCGACTCACACCGGGCGACCGGAGCGACTCACAGGCGGTGGCCGGACGCCCTTCGCGTGCGGGCAAACAAAATTATAATGACCGCGATTCGACCTCGGGGTCCACGTCGGCCTCGGCCAAGTCCTGCCGGATGCGCTCGCGCAGGGGGTCGGGCACGGTGTCCCGACCGACTGGCACCGCGGTTTCGCCGTCGCCTTTCACTTTCCAGTAAATTACGCACTCGCTCGGCGCGTAGAACTCGATGCTGTAGTAATCGTCGCCGCCGCGGTAGTGGACGCGGGCCGCGAATCCTTCGGCCTGCCAGCCGTCCTGTTCGGCGAGCGACTCGACACGTTCGTCCATATCGACCGCTCGTCGCCGGGCGTGGTAGTGGTTACGAAAGCCGACCGAGAAAGTAACAGTTATTTCCGGTGAGCGATTTGCTTTCGGTACCGGGTCCGTGGTCTAGTTGGTTATGACGCGGCCTTTACAAGGCTGAGGCCGGTGGTTCGAATCCGCCCGGACCCATCGATTCTGACCGCGAACGAAGTGAGCAGTCGAATTCGCCCGGACTCACTCGAAACCTCTCACTCCAGAAAACTTTTCCAGTACCGACCGGACAGCTACGTCCATGCCCTCCTCGACGCTCTCCCGGCGGTCGCTCCTCGCTGGCGCTGGCGGACTGACAACCGGCCTCGCTGGTTGTGCCGCTTTCGAGGACTCCTCGGTCACCGAGGAGTCCGCGTCGTTTCCCACTGGCGAGTGGCCACAAGTTGCCCGCGACGCGACGAACACCGGTTTCTACCCCGACGCGACGGTCCCCTCGAAGGTCACTCGAGCGTGGGACGTTTCTCTCGGCGGGTGGCCCTACACGTCGCCCATCGTCGGCAGTGACCGTGTGTTTATCGCCATGGAGAAGACGCTCGCGGGAATCGCCGCCGCGGGCGGGGAAACGGAGTTCGAGGCCGACCTGCCCCACGAACCCGGTGGAACGCCGGCCTACGACTCGGCCGAATCGACGGTCTACGTGCCGACCTACGACCGGACGACCGAGGAGGACGGCGCGTTCGTCCACGCCTTCGACGCCGAGGACGGCCGCGAGACGTGGACCCGGAAGGTCGGCGACGAGTCGGTGTACGGACTCACCCTGCGCGACGGGACGATTTACGCCCGGACGAGCGAGGCCGTCGTCGCGCTCGCCGACGGCGAGGAGGTCTGGCGACACGAGGGCCTCGGACCGCTGGCCTACTCCGAGTACAACATCCACGACTCGCTCGATTTGACGGGCAACGTCGCCCCCGCCGTGACCGGTGAAACGGTCTACGTCCCGGTGCGCCACGGGGTCCTCGCGCTCGACAGCGAAACCGGCGAGCGACGCTGGCGGGCCGACGTGAGGTACGCGCTGGGTCTCTCGGTGGGCGAGGCCGGGGTCTACGCGCAGGGCTACGAGCAGTTCCGGGCGTTCGCTCGGGACGGGTCGGGTCGGTGGACGCGCGACGACGTGGGTGGCATCTCGTCGCCAACGCTGGGCCGCGACGCGGTGTACGCCAAGGACGGAAGCCGTCTTCGAGAACTCGACCCGAAGACGGGCGAGACACGCTGGTCGTTCGATTTGCGGACGGGCGTTGACTCTGCCCCGTCGCCGGTGTTGGAGAACGCCGTCATCGCGCCGAGTCACCGCGCCGTCGCAATCCGGCGCGGGAACGGTCTCGGTGCGGAAGTCTCCGGACGAAAACTCTGGGCGACCGACTTCGACCCCGCCACGTTCGCCGCGCCCGCCGTCGGTGCCGGACTCCTCTTGCTGGTCGACCCGTTTCGCTACCGACTCGTCGCGCTCGAAGCCGCGTAGTTCGGTCGCGTGAGAGTGGGTTTCGTCTGTTCTCGTCCCCGACGACTCGTGCCCGTCTTTCGGTGTGAGGGTGTGAGAGAGTACGTTTCGTCTGTTTCCGGTCTCGTCGGGGCGGGCTATCAGTTCGTCGGAGAGAGTACGTTTCGTCTGTTCTTGGTACTCGTTCGCGTGGTCGGTGTCTGGAGTGGGGTGGAGAGGGAGAGTACGTTTCGTCTGTTCTCTGAGATGAGGGGTCTCCGGGTGGGCCTCCGGGACGTGAGCTGATTTTGTTTCGAACTGTGAGCTGATTTCGTCTGTTTTATTGCGGGGCCAGCGAATGCTGGAGTGTCGATAGGGCATAGAGAGGATGGTCGAGTACCGATGGAAGACAGGGAGAGTACGTTTCGTGTGTTCTCGGACACGGGGTACCGTCGCGCTTCGAGTTCCGAGAACTCTAACACGTTAGTTTATATCTTCGTGTAGCGGCAAATCGGCGCTCGAAGACTCTACCTCCCGTCTTCCTACGTGTTTCTCACGAAATGTACTCTCACTCACTTACTTAAAAGAACGAAAACAGACGAAACTCAAGAACAGTGGTTTTATATTCTATTAGTTTGAGATTAGAGCGAACAATGGGCGGGCTGTTCAGCGACGTCACGGACACCATCTTCCTCGACAAGGAAGTCCTCGAAGAGGAGTACCAACCCGACGAAATCCTCGAACGCGAGGAGGAGATAGACGAGTACAAATCCGCGTTCAAGGACGTGCTGTTCGGCCGGAACCCCTCGAACGTGATGCTCTACGGGAAGGCCGGCGTGGGAAAAACCGCGGTCACGCGCTACGTGCTGGAGGAACTCGAAACCGAGACCGAACAGCGCGAGGAGGCCGACGACCTCTACGTCCACCGGCACAACTGCAACGGGGATACGATGTTCAGCGCGGTCCGGACGCTCGTCAACGGCTTGCTTCCCGACGACAGCGCCTCTTTCCCGAAGAAAGGTCTCTCGACGGCCGACGCGCTCGAGGAGTTTTACAGCCAACTCGACCGACTCGGTGGGACCCATCTGGTCGTGCTGGACGAAATCGACCACTTGCAGGACGCCAACGAACTCCTCTACGAACTCCCCCGCGCCAGAGCGAACGACCACATCGACGAGGCCCGCATCGGCGTCATCGGCATCAGCAACAACTACACCTTCCGCCAGCGCCTCTCGGCGAAGGTCCAAGACGCGCTCAAAGAGGAGGAAATCTCGTTCTCGACCTACGACGCCAACGAACTGCGCGCGATTCTCCACGACCGGGCCGAGAAGGCCCTCTCGGACGATAGCTATTCGGACAGCGCCATCGCCAAGGCCGCCGCCGTCGCGGGCAGAGACACCGGAAGCGCCCGCCAAGCCATCGACCTCCTCCGGAAGGGCGCGGAAATCGCCGAGCAGAACGACGAACCGATGGTAGAGGACGACCACATCGGTCTCGCCCGCGAGGCGGTCAAGCGCGGCCGATTGCAGGACAAAATCGAGGACCAGTCGCTCCACGCCCGCCTCGTCCTCGAAGCGGTGGCCCAACTCGACCACGTTGGCGAGACCCCTGCCCGGTCGAAGGAAATCATGAAGATGTACCGCCGGGTGACGGCCAAGCGCGCCGAGGAGCCACTGACCACGCTCAAGAGCATCCAGAACCACCTCAGCGACCTCTACATGCTCGGATTTCTCCTCCGGCGCGAGGAGAACGAGGGCCGCAAGGGCGGGTCCTACCACGAGTACGATTTGGACATGGACCCGGACGTGGTGTTCGAGGTCTGCGACAAACTCGACAGGGAAGAAGCCGTATAGCCCTCTTTTCCGCTACAGCCACCCCAACTCCGCGTTCCGGCGTTCCAGATACTCTGCTCCGAGTCGAGCGTCCTCCGGCAGAGACACCTGTTCGCCCGTTCGCTCACGAATCGTCTCCCGGAGGAAGGGGTGGCCGGGGTCGAACTCCGGACTGGCCCGAATCCGGCGCTCCGAGTCGAGGGTGAACAGGTCCGCGTCGAACGCGCGGTGGTGGAGCGCGTTCAGCACGAGCGCGTTTTCGGGGTCCTCGGCGGCCTCCGGACGCTCGCTCCGGGGGACGACGTGCGCGAGGTCCAGCAGGTCGGACTGGGCGATGCTCGTCACCGCGCACCGATTCCGATACCGGTCGAACACTTCGCTCCGGAACTGGTCGCTGACCGTGACGACCTCGCGCTCGTAGCGTCGGCGGGTCCCGGCGGCGCTGGTGACTTCATCGGATTCGCTCACAACCTCGCCGGTCGGCCACTGTTTCAGTTCGCCGGTTCGGACCCACTCGTTCCACACGTCGGGCGCTCGCTCGTCGCTGTTACGCTCTACCCGGTCGTGAAGCCACCCCGGCGCGACCGTGGGGGTGTTCAGCACCCTGAAGTGAAAGCAGTAGTTCGGAATCCGGTTGCCGTCGCCGTCCCGATAGCTCTTGACCTCGAAGTAGTCGGGCACGCAGAGGCCGCGGAACTGGACGATTCCGGACCGAGGCTTTTGGAAGACGAGGACCGGCGGGACCTCCTCGCGGTTGCCCGTGACGGCGCGGTCGAAGGCGCGCTTGACCTTCTGGTTCTGGTGGGACTCGTCGTAGGGGTTGCCCCGCTTGGCGTCGCCCCAGTAGTCGATTCGACCGGTGTCGGTCGAGAGCGCGTCCTGCCACG
This sequence comes from Halorussus lipolyticus, assembly GCF_029338375.1. Classification (NCBI taxonomy): domain Archaea; kingdom Methanobacteriati; phylum Methanobacteriota; class Halobacteria; order Halobacteriales; family Haladaptataceae; genus Halorussus; species Halorussus lipolyticus. The sequence goes on from NZ_CP119804.1 coordinate 2,933,649, forward strand.
GGTCGGCGTGCTGGGAGACGCCGGCGTCGTTCGAGACCACGACGAGTGCCGCCGGTTCGTCGGTGACTTCGGAACTCAGGTCGCGGATGCCGCCCGTGTTCTTGATACCGGTGTCGAGCGACCCGCGAATCCAGCGCAGAAACTGGTCTTTCGGGTGGTTCGGACTCCCCTTGTCGCGGTACTCCTCGCCGATGCGAAAGACGCCATCCATACGTCGGTTGAGAGATGCGAAGCCTAAAGGCTCCTCGAGTCGCCGCCGACGCCGGGCGTGACCGCGGCGTCCAGCCTAAACAATATTTGTGCCTGTATAGGAATTCTTTCTAATTCTGAAAGAAATAGATAGGTGTCTATTCTGGTTTTACGAGTGGCAGTCGTCGCTCCGGACGAGGAGTCCGCGGTTCGCCCGCCGGCGTCAGACCACGTTCTCGTTCGACGCCCATTCGACGAGCGCGAGGAGTTGCACGACGACGAACAGCGCGACGCCGAGTTTCGCTACCGATTGGAGTTTTTCACACATCATACAAGACTACTGTCGAGAGGTAGTTACGCTTGTCGGAGTCGGTCGCCTCGAAACCCCGGCTTTCTCACAGCGAGACCGCGATTTTATCGCTCGGCAGGGAGCGGGGAACTTCGAGCAGTATCGTGGTCGTCGCGCCCGACTGGGTTGTAATCGTCACCTCTGCGGTCTCGCTCTCCTCCAGCGGTCGTAACTCGCCGTTCGCGTCCTCGGTGAGCGAGATGTCGATTCGCAGGCGCTCGTCGGCGTCCGTGAGGACGTTCGGACTCGAATCGCTCGTGATGGCGGTCACGTCGAAGACATCCGGGCGCTCTGCACTCGCCGTTCCGTTCCGGACGAGCGTCGTCTTCCCGTTCGGGCCGAGATACTGAACCGTAACGCCGTCGAGGTCCACGTCGGACGCACCGGACCCTTTCGTAACGACCAGTCCGATTTCGGTGACGTTGGGTGCGGTGACCGGTTCGTTGTCCACGAAGGACGCGTCCGGATTTAGGACGACGTTGGTTCCGCTGTCCGTCTCGACGTTGTACTGGGTCCCGCCGCCGCCACCGTAGGTGATGATGTTGTCGCTACTTCCCAACTCGACCGCGTACTCGAGGGAACTCCCGTCCGCGATGATTTCGCCGCCGAGGCCCGTACTCTCTCTGATGTTTTCGCCGTTCGCGCTCACGACGTTCGTGCTGTCGGCCGCCACCACGTTATCGCTCGCATCGAGGACGACGTTCCGGCCGTCGGCGGTGACGACGCTCCCCTGTACTTTGTCGCTGTCCACGACCGACCCGGTGATGACGTTGCCGTCCTCTCCGACGACGATGTTGTCGTCCCGAATGTTGTACACAGCGTCTAACCGGCCGACCGACGAGACGACCCGAACCCGGTCGGTGGTCTGGCCGACGCTCTCCTGACCGGTCGTCTCGGACTCCGACTGGAGGAATCCCGCGGAGTGGACCAAGACTCCCGCGGCAATCGCCGCGACGAGGACCATCGCCACGAACACGATGAGGGTCCCGATGCCCACCTGCGAGCGCGCCTCGCTGGCGTCGTTCATGATAGCCCATCGTTTCGCCAGCACATACATATATTTGATTGAAAATGTGCTAAAGAAAGCGAGGAGAAGGGTCTCCCCGCCCTTTGGGTCCCCCGCGCACGCGAGCCATCAAACCTATACAACCCCGGTAGAAACGCCACGGCCATGTACTCGGACGCGAGTTTCAGGGTGGCGAGTTGCGGGGTGAGACGGTGAACAGAGGCGCGCTCCTCGTGGTCGTCCTCGGCGTCGGCCTCGTCGGCGGGGGCGTGCTGTTCATCGGTGGTCCTCTGCCGGACGTGACCGCCGACGCCGGTGCCGACGGGCCAGCGACTGCAACCCCGGCCGAGGAGTCGAATCCGGACCCGACCCAATCCGACGGCACCGGTGACGCAGGCGACTCGAACGCCGAGGGGACGCCGACGCGCGCCGAGAGTCCGGGCTACGCCTTCACCATCGAGACCATCGAGAAGTGCGGTAGCACCTGTCGAGACGTGACCGCGCGACTGACCAACTCGGGTGGCGAGACGCGCCGGGAGGTCCGCGTCACGACGAAGATGTACGCCGGCGACGACTTGCTGTGGTCGGGCAACGAAACCGTCGGGACGCTCGACGCCGGCGAGTCCCACGTCTCGACCCGGCGCGTGAAGGTCGGGTTCTCGGGCGGTCTCGCCATCAAGTCCAACGACGGCTACGTCACTATCGTCACCGTCATCGACTCGGCCTCCGGCACGACGCGCTTCTCCGAGCGCCGGAAGGTGGCCTGAGCGAATCGCAGGCCGGTTTTCTCAGTCGAGGAGCGCCCCGCAGTCCGGGCACTCCTCGTCGGCGATGGTGAGTTGCGCGTCGCACTCGGGACAGAATTCGAGGTAGCAGGCGGGGTCGCCCATCTCGTTGTGGGGTTCGTTCTCGTGGCTCAAAGAATTTGTCCCGCTCCCCTCGTGGAGTTTCGAAACGCTTTTTTATATCATGTGCCTCGTTTCGAGTGCGCCGCCTTAGCTCAGACTGGGAGAGCACTCGACTGAAGATCGAGCTGTCCCCGGTTCAAATCCGGGAGGCGGCATGATTTTGCGATTCGCAATACTGCGAGCGACTTCTATGTCGCTCGCTTCTCCGCGAATCGCAAATCTGGTTTCCGGACGGATTTGAACCCTGCCAGTCGCAGGCTCGCGCAACCGAGCGAAGCGAGGTGAGCAAGAACGTCTGGCTCCGGTTCAAGTCCGGGAGGCGGCATTTTCCTGCGAACGAAGTGAGCAGTGAAAATGCTCACGACCGATTTGATTCCTGTAAGTCACAGCCCGGAAGCGTGGTTCGAAAATCGAAGATTTTCGTCATCAGGAGAGAGCGAAGCTCTCTCGAACGACAACGCAGTGAGCATTCCCGGAATGTCTTACTTCGGTTCAAATCGGGGAGGCAACAACTTTTGCGGCGAACGACGGTTCCGAGCCAACCTTTTTATCTCCAATTTCGCTAGCAACTCCTGATGGAGTCCCCCTTCGAAGTCCTCCGCCTCGACGCCGACGCCGACGAGGAGGAACTAGAGCAGGCTTACAGAGCGCGGGTGAAGGAGGCCCACCCCGACCAAGGCGGTTCCGTCGAGGAGTTCCAGACGGTCAGGCGTGCCTACGAGAAAATCAAGGCGGGCTACTCGCCTAACGGCACGTCCCCTGCACAGGAGGACACAGACGACGAACCCCGAGCCGAGCCACAGGACGAAACGCGCCGACAGCGTGACCGCCAGCAGGACGAGTCCGACGCGAAACAGGACGTGCGGACCTCCTCGGAGGTCACGTATCTCAACTACGACGTGCTGAGCGATTTCGGTTGGCGGACCGACGACGAGGACCTCTTTCGGAAGGCGGCTAAGGCGGACTTGGACGAGGTGGATTTCGGCCGGTTCGTGGTCGAACCCGGTCAGTCCCTGCTCGAAGCCGCCGAGGAGCGCGGCTTCGAGTGGCCGTTTGCCTGCCGCGGCGGGGCCTGCGCCAACTGCGCTATCATGCTCCTCGACGGCGAACTCTCGATGCCGGCCAGTCACGTCCTCTCCTCGGAGTTGATGGAGCAGGGGATTCGCCTCTCGTGCAACGGCGTCCCCATCACCGAGGAGTTGAACGTCGTCTACAACGTCAAGCACATGCCTGAACTCGAAGACCTGCTTCTGCCGCCCGACCCCTTCGAACACGCCTACTCCGACTGATAGGCAATCGAAGAAATTGCTTGAGAAACAAATATAGTTATTTAACACGCAAAATAATTGCTATCGGTGTCTACGAATCACGCCCAGACGACAAGACCTGCTCGCGGGCACCGACCCTCCGTAATCCGTGGTATCAGTTCTCTCGGAAGTCTTATCCGTAAGCCGACTCTCTCTATAGTTGCAATGGCGAAAGGTACGGTTGACTTCTTCAACGACACGGGCGGTTACGGCTTTATTGACACTGAGGACGAGGACGAGGACGTTTTCTTCCACATGGAGGACGTTGGCGGCCCTGACCTCGAAGAGGGAACGGAAATCGAGTTCGACATCGAGCAGGCTGACAAGGGTCCCCGCGCGACCAACGTCCAGCGACTGTAATTCGGTCGGACTTTCAGACAACTAACTTTACTTCAATTTTCGACTGGGTAGCGACGGCGTCGTGCCGGTGAGCGTTCGTTTCTCGAACAGCGACGGCGATGCGTCGGCTACTCGCTCAGTCGGTTCATCTCCTCGTCGTCGAGTTCGACCGCCGAGGCCGCCACGTTCTGCTCCAAGTGGTCCACGGTCGAGGTCCCCGGAATCGGAATCGTGACTGGCGAGTGCTGGAGCAACCACGCCAGCGCGACCTGCCGGGCAGTCGCGTCGTGATTCTCGGCCACGTCCTCCAGCACCGACTCCTTCTCGCCCAACTCGCCCCCGCCGATGGGGAAGTAGGAGATGAAGCCGATGTCGTTCTCCTCGCAGGCTTCCAGTACGTCTTCGTGGTCGCGGTTGCCCACGTTGTACTCGTTCTGGACCGTCGCCACCTCGACCATCTCGCGGGCTTGGTCCAACTGCTCGACGCTGACGTTGCTCAGGCCGACGTGTTCGACCAGTCCGTCGTCTTTCAACTCGGCGAAGGTGTTCACCGCGTCCTCGAACGAGCAGTCCACGTCGGGGGTGTGGAGTTGGTAGAGGTCGATGCTATCGACGCCGAGGCGGTCGAGGCTACACAGCACCTGATTCCGGAAGTAGTCGGGACCGCCGTGGGGAATCCAGTCGCCCGATTTGTTCCGGAGGAGTCCGGCCTTGGTCCCGACCACGGCATCGTCGGGGTCGATGGCCTCTCGGATGATGCGCTCGCTGACCCCCGGCCCGTAGGAGTCTGCGGTGTCCACGAAATCGACGTTCATCTCGACCGCACGCTGGAGGACCTCGCGGGCCTCGGCCTCGTCGTCGGGCCGACCGATGATGTCCTCGCCGGTCAACCGCATCGCGCCGTAGGCGAGGCGATGGACTGTCAGTTCGCCGCCGATGTCGAACGTCTCGCTCTGGTTCTCGCTGACTTCGACCATACCCTTTCTGCGCCCGGCGCGTCAATAGTGGTTCTGGCAGGCCCGACCCTTTTGCCGGTCGCCCACGAATACCACACTCGAATGAGCGACGCGACAGCGGCCCCGGACCGCTCGACCGATTCGCAGGCGTTCGGCTACCCGCGGTCGGTGGTCGCGGCCGACCTCACAGCCATCGCTGTGGTGGGGGTCGTCCTCGTCGCAATCCAATTTCTCCTTCCGGCCGCGTTTCACGAACGCCTCGCGTTCGACCACGCCGCGTTCGGCCCGGCCACGCTCCTGACCGCGGCCTACGTCCACGCCGGGACCGAGCATCTCCTCAGCAACCTCGGCGGGTACGTCTCGCTGTCGCTGGTGACCTACCTCGTCTGCCTCCACGCCGACCGCCGGACGTGGTTCCGCCGGACCTTTCTGGCGCTCCTCGTGGCGCTCCCGGTCGTGGTCAACCTGACGAGTTACGCCATCCTCGAAACTCGGTTCCCCGGAGCCTCGCCGGTCTCGCGGGGCTTCTCGGGCGTCGTCGCCGGATTCGGCGGGTTTCTGCTGGTCGCGGTCGCGGTCCACCTCCGACAGAGCTACTCGCGCGAAACCGTCTTCTTCGTCGGCCAGTTCGCGGTCTTACTGCTGTTCGGGGAACTGCTGTGGATTTACGCCGGGCGCGTCACGCTCCTCGAAGGCGCGGCGGTCCTCGGCGGACTCGCGCTGGCGGTTTCGGGTATCGTCTCGCGGACGCGCGGGAGGACCTTCGGCGACGACCACTACCAACAGGTTGGTCTGGACCTGCTCTACGTCTCGCTGGTCTTCTCGCTGTTGGTTTGGCTGGTCTTCGGCCTCTTTCCGGCCGACCCTATCGCCCACGGGACGTTCACCAATATCTTCGCCCACGGCGCGGGGTTCGTCGAGGGCGGCCTGCTGGCGGCGCTCACGCTCGTCGTATTCCGTCCTTGAGCCGGCAACAGGTTTGAATACTCACGACGCCTACCCCGAGATACGATGATGGCGACCACCCACGCCCTGTTCGGGATGGCGCTGGGAGCAATCGCGCTCCTCGTCGCGCCCGAGTTCGCCCCGCTGGCAATCGTGGCCGGAGGAGTAGGCGGACTCTTTCCGGACCTCGACCTCGCGGGCGACCACCGGAAGGACCTCCACTTCCCGGTGTACTACACGCTGGCGGCGGTTCCGGCGCTCGCACTCACAGCGTTCGGTCCCTCCACGGCGACTGTCGCTGGCGCGGTGTTCCTCGCGTCGGCGGCGATTCACTCCGCCTCGGACGCACTCGGCGGCGGACTGGAACTCCGACCGTGGGAGGCCACTTCCGAGGAGGCCGTCTACAACCACTTCCGCGGTCGGTGGATTCGCCCCCGGCGCTGGATTCGCTACGACGGTGCGCCCGAGGACCTGCTGGCGGCCGCGGCGTTCGCGCTTCCGGGGGTCTTCTACCCCGAACCGCTCCAGCAGGCGGCCCTCGGCCTCCTCGGTATTTCGGCGGGTTACGTCGTCGTTCGGAAGCGACTCGTGGACCTCGGGGAGTCGCTGGCCGACCGCCTCCCGGCGGGAATCGCTAGGTACGTGCCAGTGAATTGACGGCAAAAAGACTGTCTTACTGACGTTTCGAATATCTATCGTCTCTACTTAGCGTCATTTTTAACTACCGGGGAGAAACTGGCGGATTAATGGCTGGACTCCGGGATGCGCTCGAAACACTGCGGGGCAGAACGCTCCTCCCGAAACCGATACGAACGCGGTTCGCGGGCAAGTTCTTCGCGGTCGTACTGCTCGTTATCGTCGTCACCGCCGGCGTCGGGACGTACAACTACGCCGCCGCGACGGACACCGTGGAGGGACAGATTCGGGACCAACTCTCGTCCACCGCACAACTGCAGGCCGACGGTCTCCACGAGTGGATAACCAATCTCCGCCTCCAGACTCGAACCCTGTCGGAGGCCGAGGCCTTCCGCGACGAGAGCGACGGTGGGGTGAGCGACTACCTCGGGGAGCAGGTCTCGGCGTATCCCGACGAGGTGGTGGCCATCCACTACGTCGATTTGGACTCGCTGACGGTGCGCGCGAGTTCGACCGAGCAGTCGGTGGGGACCGACCTCCAAAAGACCGAGGTGCCGTGGGCGGTCAACTCGATGAGTTTCTGGCTGAGCAGTCCCGACAACGTCTACATCTCGTCGTCCTACGGAAGCCTCGTCACCGACGAGCGAGTCGTCGCGTTCGTCAGCGCGGTCCCCGGTTCCCCGGACCGCGCAGTCGTCGTGACCGCCACCCTCTCCGAGCAGGCCGACGGACTCCACCAGACTGTCGATGGCGGGTACACGAGAGTGCTGAACGCAGATGGCGGGACGGTCCTTCGCACCGGTACCGGTTCGCAGGATGCGGCGAGTATCAACGAATCCGCCATCGTAACCGACGGGGCCAACGAGCGCAACTCCGGGTTCGTCGCCGGCGACGACGCGCTGGCGGCCTACGCGCCGGTCGAGCGCACCGACTGGGTGGTCGTGACCTACGCGCCAAAGTCCAGCGCCTACGCCGTGCGCGACCAGATAGCGACCAGTCTCCTCTCGACTGTCCTCGCGGCCGTGGTGGTGTTCGGCGTCGTGACGACCGTCTTCGGCCGGCGGACCTCCCGGTCGCTCCGCGAGTTGGCCGAGACCGCCCAGTCGATGGAGGACGGCGACCTCGACGTGGAACTCGACACCGAGCGCGATGACGAGGTGGGTCGGCTCTACGCGGCGTTCGACGCCATGCGAGTCTCGATACGCGAGAAGATTCGGGACGCCGAGGAGGCCCGGTCGGCGGCCGAGGACGCCCGGACCGAGGCCGAACGCGAGCGCCGGGAGGCCCAGCGAGCGAAGCGGGAGGCGTCCGAACTCAACGAGCGACTCGAAGCCACTGCCGGACGGTACCGCGAGGTGATGGAGGCGTGCGCCGACGGCGACCTGACTCGCCGCCTCGACGAGGGCGTCGAGAGCGACGCGATGGCCGAGGTGGCAGTCGCGTTCAACCAGATGCTCGACGAGTTGGACGAGACCCTCCGCCGGGTCCGGTCGTTCAGCGACGACGTGGCCGAGACCAGCGAGCGCGTCACCGACCGGGCCGACGAGGTTCGGAGCGCGAGCGAGGCGGTCTCGGGGTCGGTCCGGGAGATTTCGGACGCGACAGACGAACAGGACCGCCGCTTGCAGGAGGCCGCGGCCGAGATGAACGACCTGTCGGCGACCGTCGAGGAGATTTCGTCGGCGACCGACGAGGTGGCCGAGCAGGCCGAGTCGGCGGCCGAGACCGGCGAGACAGGCCGGGAGGCGGCGAACCGCGCGCTGGCCGAACTCGACGCTATCGAGGACGACGTGGACGCCACGGTCGAGGCGGTCGAGCGACTCGACGAGGGGATGGCCGACATCGAGTCGGTGGTCGGTCTCATCACCGACATCGCCGAGCAGACCCACGTGCTGGCGCTCAACGCCTCCATCGAGGCCGCCCGCGCCGGTGAGGCCGGGTCCGGGTTCGCGGTGGTCGCCGAGGAGGTCAAGGCGCTGGCCGAGCAGACGCAGGACGCGACCGAGGAGATAAACGAGTCTATCGACCACCTCCGGACCCAGACCGACGCCACCGCGACCGAAATCCGCGAAACCCAAGCGAGCGTGGCCGCCGGTGCCGAGACGGTCGGCACCGCCATGTCGTCGCTCGAAGACGTCGTGACAGCGGTCGAGCGGACCAACGCCGGCCTTCAGGAGATTTCGGACGCGACCGAATCGCAGGCCGAGTCGGCGTCGGAGGTCGTCGCCATGGTGGACGAAGTGGCCGCCATCGGCGAGGAGACCGCGGCGGGGGCCGACGACGCCGCCAGCGCGGCCGAACAGCAGACGAGTTCGCTCGCGGGGGTCGCCGACGACGCCGACGACCTCTCGGAGCGGGCCGACCGCCTCAGGGACCTCCTCGGCGAGTTCACCGTCACCTCCTCGGACGCGACCGGGGAGTCGTCGGCGTCCGACCCGAGTGACCGCGGGCACGCCGAGACGCCCAGCGGCGACTGAGCGTCCGCCGCTCGGTGCCGAATCGCTCCGGCGTCCGCGTATCCAGTTCCTGACCGCCCTACCGTGCATCGAAGGGTTTATCCGCCGCGTGACCCTCAGACTCCAGTAATAACCATGTCGGACAAACCCGCCTCGATGTACCGGGAAATCAGCAAGCAGCCGTACACCCGACGCGAGTACATCACCGGCATCCCCGGTTCGAAGATTGCACAGCACGCGATGGGCAACCTCGAAAGCAATCAGGACGACTACCCCATCCAGATTAGCCTCATCACCGAGGAGGAGTGTCAACAGCGCCACGGTGCGCTGGAGGCCTCCCGCCTATCGGCCAACCGTCACCTGCTGAAGGAACTCGGGCAGGAGAACTACAAGATGATTCTCCGCAAGTTCCCCCACCACGTCATCCGGGAGAACAAGCAGGCGACCGGTGCGGGTGCGGACCGTGTTTCCGACGGAATGCGTCAGGCGTTCGGTAAAGTCGTCGGCACGGCCGCCCGGATTCAGGCCAACGACCGCATCTTCACCGTGTGGTGCCAGCCCGAGGACGCCGACGTGGCGAAAGAAGCGCTCCGTCGCTCGTACAACAAGATTTCCCCGCCCTGCCGCGTCAAGGTCGAGAAGGGCGAGGACCTGCTCGTCGCGTAACCCCGACCGCTCTCGTTCTTTTGTGTCTCGAACGTCCCCGCTAGTAGTCACGCCGCCGAATAGCGAATATGCACCGTTCTCATCATCGAAAGTAACTTGTCGATTTGCGAGAGGGGTGTCGTATGGAACTACGCGAGGTCGCCATCTTCACCGACGACGTGCAGACGACGGCGAGGTTCTACGCACGTGCCGTCGGCGAACCGATACGCGCCGAGGAGTCGATGGCGCTGTTCGACGTGGAGGGCGTCGAGGTCCTCGTCCACGAGACCTACGACCCCGGAGAGGGGGACCTCCCGTGCGAGGACCACTACACGTTCGCCGTCGAGGACGTAGACGAGGCGTTCGCGCGCCTCTCGGAGAAGAACCTCCGCGTCTACCGCGAACCGGCCGACTACGACTGGGGCCGGTCGGCGTACTTCCGTGCCGACGACGGCCGCATCGTGGAGATTACTTCTGAGTAGCGTCCAGTCAAAAGTGAATCACTTACTGGCGTGTATCCCCCGTCAGTATATCGAAGGCGGCCGTTCCAGTATCTCGAAAATCTCGGTCGCTCTGTACTCCCTATTTCGCTCTTTCCCAGTGACTTCCTCCAAGATACCTTGGTCTTCGAGTGTATTTATCGCGCGGTGCGCTGTCGGTCCAGACACGTCTAACAGATTCGCCACCTCCGACGCGACGACGTATGGGTCTCGAAACAGCATCCGTGCGAGTCGTGCGTCGGCCCGGTCCGAGTCTCCGTACCGCTCGTCGTACTCCTGTTGGAGGTCCCGGAGTTCTAACGACCGCTCGTAAGCCTCTCTAGCCTGTCGCAACACGCCCTTGACGAAAAATGTGAGCCACTCCTCCCACGCCCCGTTTCGACTCACTTCCCGCATTCGCTCGACGTAGGTATCCTTGTTTCTATTGAAATACTCGCTGAGATAGAGGTTCGGTGCCGAAAGGAGACCACGCTCGTACAACTGAAGCGTAATTAGAATACGCCCTAATCGACCGTTTCCGTCGCCAAACGGGTGTATCGTTTCGAACTGATAGTGAACGAGAGCAGTGTCGATTACGTCGTGATACGTACCCCCGGAGCGAATATACGAAACGAGGGCTTCTACGTCGCCTTCGACTGACCCCGGCGCTGGTGGTACGAACGACCCGAGACGTACCGGTGTCCTCCGAAAGTCCCCAACAATGTCAGTTTCACTTCGGACCCCGGAAAGGAGCGTCTCGTGTAGTGATTTGAGTAAGTCGATGGTGATTCCATCGTCCGCATCGATTGCTTCGACACCTTGTCGCACCGCTTTCTCGTAATTTCGCACTTCGTCGATGTCTTTTTCCGTATCAGGGTCGGCTTCATCGTCGAGTTTCAGGGTCTCGTAGCGATACAGGTCGTTTACATCTACGTCTGCACCTTCGATTTCTGCGGATTCGACCGCTTCTTTCCGGACCAGTGATGCGTAAAGCATCGGCGGAAAATCGACCATCTCGCTGATACCGCTCAGTTTCCCTAACCAGAACGTGGCCCCCGAGAGCAATTCGTAGAACTCTCGGTTTAATTCTAACTCTCGACTCGGCGGGAGTGGCTCTGGCTTATAGTACGAGCGTCGCCCGTAAGGAACGAGCCTCCCCGGCGCATCTTCAGTTATATTCCACGTCCTCATTTTTACTTAGGAGCTTTTTCGCGGTGCTTAGTTAAATTCGTGGTGGTGAAATATTACTACTGAGTAAAGTTCGGGGGCTTCGGCTAAATTTAGGCCGCTGTGTGAAACGTAGTGGATGTCCATAGACGCACCTTTTTACTCGCTCGCTCCAACCAAGCGCGTATGCTGGACCTCGCGGTCGCCTACAAGGAAGAAACCTTCGAGCGCATGCGGGACCCGCTGGCGGAGCGCGGCGTCGCGGTCCACCACGTGCCGACCGAGGCCCGCGCCATCTCGCTGTCGGACCCGCCGTGGTCGCCCGACGAGTTCGACGCCGGATTCGTCTATCCCGGCCGGGAGATGGAGGGCGGCGTCGTAGACGCCTTGTTGGACGTGCCGTGGGTCAACGACCGCGAGGACGTGCTGGCCTCGCGGAACAAGGCGGGCGCGATTGCCGAACTAGAGCGGGCGGGCGTGCCGGTTCCCGAGAGCGTCCTCGTGTCGAACCCCGCCGACGAGGAGGTCCTCGTCTCGGCGTTCGACCGGTTCGACCCGCCGGTCGTCGTCAAACCCAACTCCACGACGCGGGGCGTCGGCGTGGCGAAAGTCGGCGACGCCGATTCCTTCCTCGGGGTGACCGACTACCTCGACTTGGTTCACGACTACCGGGCGACGGGGGACAAGTCCTTCCTCGTCCAAGAGTACCTGCCAGACGCTACCGACTACCGGGCGATGGTGGTGGACGGCGAGTGCGTCGGCGGCGTCGAGCGCCGGATTCCCGACGACGCCGACAGCGACCGGTGGAAGCACAACGTCCACCGCGGCGCGGAAGCGACCGGCGTGGACCTCCCCGACGAGTTGCGCACGCTGGCCGAGCGAACCGCCGACGTGTTGGACATCGACCTCCTCGGCGTGGACATTCTGGTCACGGACGACCGCGCGGTGGTCAACGAGACCAACGCCCGGCCGACCATCGACGCCGAGACCAAGTACGACGACGGATTCTACGACCGACTCACGGCGCTGATTCTGAAGACCGCTCGGACGTGAGCGGCCTTCGACCGACGCGGCGATACGGCCGCGCGGAAACATCTATATTTCTAAAGCAATCGAGGACGATTTCTTAACGACGAATATGATTTGTTAGAGCGAGAAAGAGCGCAGAGCGGACAGAACCCCCGAGGAGGCCCCCGAAACGACCGCGTTACTGAACGTCGATGTCGGCGGAGTCCTCGGCCTTGTCGAACTGGACTTCGAGGACGCCGTTGTTGTACGTGGCGGACGCCGAGTGTTCGTCAACTTGGGCGGGCAGTCGGACTCGCTCGTCGTACTCGCGGTGGTCGCTGGCGGCGCTGATGGTCAGCATCTCGCCGTCGCACTTGAGGTCGATGTCGTCTTTCTCGACGCCGGGGAGGTCGGCGATGACCCGCACCACGTCGTCGCTCTCGTGGATGTCAACGTGGGTCTCGGTGCCGAATCCGGTTTGGCCGGCGTCCGCTCCGGGACCGCTCCGCTCTACGTGCATGTCGAAGTCGTCGCCCATCATCTCGTTCATCATGCGCTCGATTTCGCGGAAGAGGTCGTCGAAGGGGTCGTCGCGGTCGTCTCGTCGCATGTTCACAGGTAGGGCGTATGCAAGCAAAAGCCTTTGGCACTCGGGGACGTTCGCTGACTTTCACCACACCCAGAGAAAGTATTTATGTCTACCAATCGAAATTATAGCCGGAGGTCCGACGAATGCCTATCACGCAGTAAGTCCCTCCGGTCCTCGTATCGTCCCCGTTAACCGATTCTCCGACGCTTCAATTTTCCGGCGAACGCGAAAAAACGCGACGAACGCTGACTAGATGCCCATCCCGAGCGACTCGTTGGTCGTCCGGATGCTCTCGTCGGCGTCGGCGCTGTTCGTGACCGCCCGGATGGCGTCCACGTTCTCGGGCACCACGTCGCTCTCCTGATGGATGGCTTGGAACAGGTAGAGGTCGTCGTCCTCGGTCGTAATCGACTCGCCCCAGACGCAGTTCTCCCAGATGTCGGCACGAGGACGACCCACGTCTTGGGCGTACTCTTTCAACTTGCCCGCGCCGTCGATGTCGAAGTGTTCGGGGATGACGAACAGGCGCGACTCGCCTTCGAGGAGTTCGCGGACCTCGTCGGCGTCGGGTTCGGATTCGAGCGTGACGTTGACGCTGTGCATGTGCATCAGCGTGGCGGGCACCTTGAGTCCGAGGGTGTCGATGTCGAGGTCCGGGAAGATGGTCTTCACGTCCGGCCCGTGGTGAGAGGGGAGCGTGACCGGGTTCGGCACGATGTCGTTGATGGGACCGCGACCGGTCTGGGCAGGGTCGCCGCCCCGGCGGACCAGCGTGGTGCGGACCTTCTCGACGCCGTACTCCTCGCGGAGCGGCGCGACGAGACGCGAGAGGCCGGTCGTGTTACACGAGACGACGCGAACGTGGTCCGCGCCGTTTGCGTCCGAGAAGTTCGAGCGAGCGTTGAAACTGGTGTCCACGAAGTCCGCGGACTCGCCACCCTGATACAGCGCGGGGGTATCGTACTCGTCGTACATCTCCGAGTTCTGCTCGCCGATACCCGAGGGGCAAGCGTCCACGACGACATCGCTCGCTTCGACTAGCTCCTCGACCATCCCGGCGAGTTCGATGCCGGCCTCGTCGAACTGGTCCACGCGCTCCTCGATGGCGGCGTAGAGGGGGAAGTCCTTCTCGATTGCCTGCTCGGCCTCGAAGTTGGGGCGCGTCTTGGCGACCCCGACGACTTCCATATCTGGCTGAGCGCGTACTGCGTCGGCGACGCGCTTCCCAATCGTCCCGTACCCGTTGATTCCGACCCGTAGCATGTGGTTCGATTTCCGACGCCGACGCGCATAATGGTTTCGAGGTATGTCGTCAGAAATGAACTATAGAGCGAGTAAGTTCTCTGATTCCGGGGCGGCGGTCGTTCCGGGAAGGGAAAACCTAACCCCTCGCCGACCCACCTGCCGAACATGAGCCTCCGAGACGCGGCCGAGACCGCAATCACGCAGTGTCTCGCCCTCGAAGAAACTGAGTCCTGTTGCATCGTCACCGACGACAAGCGCGAACCCATCGGCGAGGCCCTCTACGAGGTCGCCAGCGAAGTCACCGACGACGCGACTATCATCCGGTTCCCGCCGGGTGCCAGCCACGGCGCGGAACCGCCCGAACCGGTCTCGTCTGCGATGGCCGCGAGCGACGTGTTCCTCGCACCGACCACCAAGAGCCTGAGCCACACCCGCGCTCGGGGCGACGCCAACGACGCCGGCGCGCGCGGTGCCACCCTGCCGGGCATCACCGAGGAGGTCTTCACCACCGGACTGGAAGCCGACTACGAGACCATCGCCCAGCACTGCGAGGACGTCCTCGAACAGGTCCAAGACGCCGACGAGATTCGCGTGACCTCGCCGCAGGGCACCGACATCACCTTCGAACCGGGCGACCGGGAGTGGCACGACGACACCGGCATCGTCCACGACGCGGGCGACTTCTCGAACCTCCCGGCGGGCGAGGTGTTCGTCAGCCCCGAGGACGTGAACGGCACCTACGTCGTGGATGGGACGATGATGCCCCACGGTCTCCTCGACGAGGGCCAGACCCTCGAATTCGACGTGGAGGACGGCCAAGTCACCCGCATCTCCGACGACGAGATTCGCCAAAGCGTCGAGGACGCGGCCGAGGAGGTCGGCGACGCGGCCTACAACCTCGCGGAACTTGGCATCGGCACCAACGTCGCGGTGACGGAACTGGTCGGCTCTGTCCTGCTGGACGAGAAGGCCGGCGGCACGGTCCACATCGCCATCGGCGACGACGCGGGCATCGGCGGCGACACCGAGGCCCCCATCCACTTCGACGGAATTCTGCGAGAGCCGACGGTCTACGCCGACGGCGAGGAAATCGACCTGCCTCAGCCCTGAGGACTCTCCGTTCCAGTTTCAGCGATGGAGCGCGAGATTCACGGCCAGCGGGTCCGCGGCGTCGAAGTCGATTCGGAGACGCGCTGTGCCCACTACGACACTGACCGCGACGTGGTAGCCCTGCGGTTCGCCTGCTGTGAGGCGTATTTCCCGTGCTTTCGGTGCCACGAGGAGACCGCGGACCACGAGACTGAGCGCCTGCCAGTCGAGAGTGACGCGTCGGCGGTACTGTGCGGGGCCTGCGGTGCGGGCCTGACGCCGCGGGAGTTCGTGGAGGGCGACCATCGGTGTCCGGACTGTGGCGCTGAGTTCAATCCGGGGTGTGGGGACCACTACGACCTCTACTTCGATTTCGAAGCGTAGTTGGATTCGGTCGCTGTATTTTTCGGGTCTCCTCGGCGGCCTCTGCCGACGGTTCAGGATAGCTGGTGTTCTGAATCGAGGGATGAGACAACGAAGCTAGCTTCAGGCTTGAGCATAGCCGTCTTCCGCACAGCACCGCCCCGCACCGCGACCGCGGACCTCACTCCTCCCCAACCTCCTGCGGTCTCTGCGAACCACGTTCGCAGATCAGCGAGACGCGGCGCGTCTCGCCAGCCTCGGGGTTCGCGTCCGCTCACACCCTGTGGTCCTCGTCCCTCGTGCGATTCGGCGCGGTCACGAGAGACCGCGCCAGCGCGCGCCGACCGCCACTTAGGAATGGACTGGAATTACTAAAGAAATAAAATACGTGCTTAGGAACAGGTAATTCCTTTCATCTGCTACAAAACTACGGGCGTTCACTAGACCACCCGAACCACCAGCACCAAACTCCACGCCCTTTTACGCGCGGACGACGTAGCCGACCCTATATGAGCGAAACTGCGGAGCGCGTCGCGGTGACGTGTCCCTCCTGCTCGCCCGACGTGGAGACGGTCCACGAGGTCCTCAAGGGCGGGAGCGGACAGTTCACCGTGCGCTGTACGGAGTGCAGCCACGTCCACAAGACCAAAATCGAGGCCGAGGAGGAAGTCGAGCGCGACGTTATCGTCTCCCAAGACGGCGACTCCTTTACCGCCACGGTCGAGGCCCCGCCCGAGGAGACCGTCGCGTCCGGCGAGGAGTTCGTCCTCGAGACGCCCGAGGCCATCATGGTCGTACGAATCACCGACCTCCAACTCGGCGACGAGAAGCGCACCGACGAGGCCAAAGTCGAGGACGTCGAGACGTTCTGGACCCGCGCCGTGGACAACGTTCGGGTCAACGTCACCATCAACCCGAGCGTGGGCAACCGCGACGACTCCCGGAGCGTCAAAATCGACGTGCCCGGCGACAAGGAGTTCGAGGTCGGCAAAATCGAGGAGTTCGGCGACGAGGAGTTCGAGGTCAAGTCCATCGCGGTCCGCGACGACGCGACCGGCTATCACTTCAACCCGATGAGCGAGGAGGGCGACAGCGCCGTCGCCAAAGACATCAAGCGCGTCTACGCCGACGACCAGACCTCCTCGGCGTGGTCCGCGTGGTAACGCCGGGCTAACCGATTCGAGGCGACCGAATCCGAAAAACCATGTTCGGGGATGGGGGAGACGACCGGAGACGAGGCGACAGCGAACCGGGCGACGACTACCAACAGGCCCGCGAGCGGATGGTCGAGCAACTCGCCCGCCGCGAGGAGTTCGACGATTCGACCCTCGACGTGATGCGGAGCGTCCCGCGCCACGAGTTCGTCCCGCCGACACACCGCGACCGGGCTTACGAGGACCGACCGCTTCCCATCGGGAGCGACCAGACCATCAGCGCGCCCCACATGGTCGCTGTCATGGTGCAGTTGCTCGGCCTCGATTCGGGCGAGCGGGTCCTCGAAATCGGCACCGGATGCGGGTACCACGCCGCGGTCACGGCCGAAGTTGTCGGTCCGGAGAACGTCTACAGCGTCGAGTACCACGAGTCGCTGGCCCGCCAGACCCGCGACCGGTTCGACCGACTGGGCTACGGCGACATCTCGGTCCGGGTCGGCGACGGCCACGAAGGCTGGCCCGAGTTCGCGCCCTACGACGCCGCCTACCTGACCTGCGCCGCAGACGACTTTCCGACCGGCGTCGTGGAGCAGGTTCGGCCCGGCGGGCGACTGCTGGCACCCATCGGCACCACGACCCAGCGACTCGTCTTCGCCCGCCGACGCGCCGACGGCGGCTTGGACCGCGAGACCCACGGCCGGGTGCGGTTCGTCCCGATGCAGGAAGACTAAGCCGACGCCGACCAACCCCTCCGGCATGGACTACCGCGAAGCACTCCTTCTCTGGGCCGCCCGCGAGACGGGGGTCCTCGAAGCAGTCGTGACCGACGCCGAGACGCCCGCAGAAGTCGCCGCGTCTGCCGGCGTCACCGAGCGGTCGGCCCGGATTACCCTCGACGCGATGGCCGAGTTGGGGTATCTGGAGGTCGTCGCCGGGGAAGATGCCGGAGCGGACGCCGAGGAGCAACTGGACAAGCAGTACGAGATTACGAACCGCGCGCTCGGGTTCGTCGCCAAGGCCGACGTGCGCTCCATCGGGTCGGTCCCGCATACTCTCGACTGCGTGGACCGCTGGATTCGGCTTCCCGAGACGATGCAGACCGGCGAGTTGCCAGACTCGGACCCCTCCGACGACTGGACCGCGAACTTCGTGGGGGCGATGGCGAACATCGACGATGCCGCGGTCCGGGCCAGCGTCACCGCCGCAGTTCACCGGAACCCCGACGCCGAGCGCGTGCTGGACGCCGGAGGAGGCCCCGGTGTCTTCGCCAAGGAGTTCGTCCGGCGAGGCTTCGACGTGACGCTGGTGGACCAACCCGACGTAATCGACATCGACCGGCGGTTTCTGGAACACGAACCCATCGAGTTGGTCGAGGGAGACATCACCGACGAGTTGCCGGGCGAGGAGGGCGACTTCGGCCTCGTTTTCTGCTCCCGAGTCGCCCATTCACTCGGTCCCGACGAGAACCGGCGATTCGTCTCTCACGCCTACGACGCCCTCGAACCCGGCGGTGCGGTCGTGCTGACCGACACGGTTCGGGGCCGGGCCGACGGTTCAGCCTTGTTCGGAGCGCACATGCTGGCCCAGACCGAGAACGGCGATACCTACACCGAGGAGCAATTCGGAAACTGGCTCCGAGACGCCGGATTTGTGGACGTGGAAATCCGGGACGTGCCGGGCCTCGACCAGCAGGTCATCGCCGGACGGCGGCCGGGCGATTGAAGGTCTCTCGTCACCGAGTGAGCGTATGGAACTCGCGGTGTTGCGCGACGACATGGTTGATAGCCTCGAACACGCCTCGAAAGGGGTGGTCTCCAGCGAGAGCGTCAGCGCCGCGATGCGCGAAGTCCCGCGCCACGAGTTCGTAGACCCCGGCGACGAGCGACTGGCCTACGCGGATCGGTCGTTCGAGCAGTCCGGCACGCGGGTTCTCGCACCGAGTACCGCGGCCCGACTGCTGGAGGCCCTCGACGCGGATTCGGGCGATTCGGTCCTCGTCGTCGGCGCTGGCGTGGGCTACACCCCGGCGGTCCTCGCAGAAATCGTCGGCGAGGAGAACGTCCACGCGGTGGACATCACCCGCAACGTGGTGCTGGAGGCCCGGAGTAATCTGGCCTCGGCGGGCTACGAGGGCGTCTTCGTGGACTGCCGGAACGGCGCGGAAGGTCTGCCCGAATACGCCCCCTTCGACCGGATTCTGGTGGAGTCCGCCGCGGCCGACCCGCCCAAACCGCTGGTCTCGCAACTCGCGCCAGACGGGCAACTCGTCATCCCCATCGGCATCGGCGAGCAGTCGCTGACGATTGTCGAGGGAGACGACCCCGCTAATCCCGAGACCCAACCGCTCGGGACCGTCGCGTTCGCGCCGCTGTTGGTGGAGGGCGAGCAGGCCGGGTCAATCGAGCGCAACCGGACCGTCCGCGAGGACCGCGAGCGGGCCGAGCGCGCCAGAGAGCGCCGGACCGGGTGGGAACAGGACTGGATAGACTGGGACGGTGAGGGGAATCCGATGCGGTGAACTGTTCTCCTACTCCCTGACGACCAGTATCGCGGTGTTCTCTTGCTCGTCGGCGTAGTCGCTCCCGGCGGGCGGTTTGATACTCACTTCGAGCGTGCCCTGCCGTTGGTTCGGGCCGAGTTCGGGGTCCACGTCCACCGAGATTTCGCCCGCCGCGTCCGTGGTCGCTGTCTCGACGTTGCCGAGAGTCGCCGTCCCGCCGGTGATGACCACCGTCGCGTCCTCAACCGGTTTCCCGTCCGGGTCCACGACGGTCACGCTGACTTCCTGCTTGTCGGGACCCATCACAGTCGGGTCGGGCTTGGCGTCGAGTTCCGTGACGGTCAACCCGCCGATGCCCGACAGCATGTTCATCATCACCCCGAGGCTGGCGACCCCGACCACGAGCGCGATGACGAGGCGGATGGGCAGGCCCTCGATGGCGCGCTCGTCGCTTCCGAATCGGTCGAGGCGGTCGAACTGGGTTCGGTCGAAGTAGCCGTAGTAGCCGAGTAGCGTTGGCATGGGCCGGGTTCGTCCCGTTCTGAAACTTAAACTCTCGGGCGTTCGGGGACATCGGCTCTCCCCGGCGCGCGCTGGCGAGACTTCGTGTCGAGCCATCTTCGCGCGAGGTCGTCGGGAACAACGTGACCGACTGCTCGGCAGACGCGGTTTGTCTGCCGGTGGCTGAGGACCGCAACGAAGTGAGGACCGCAAGCGGTTGGGGAGGTGTGAGGCTGTCGCGGTGCGGTTCGTGGTTGTTCGAGCAGTAGATAGTTTCTCGCTGTTCTTCCCGCGACCCGAAGGCCTCCCTTTCTCAACCAGATAACCAACAGCGCAATACTATTGGAAATGAGAATATTGCTATAAAACAACTTTTTATTTCTCCAAACGTTCAAATACGAAAGCGCGACCAAGCTCCCTCGTGACTCATGTCCTCGGTCGCCGCGCATCCGACGACGGCGACACGAATCCCTCTGCTGGCCGCCTCGCTACCGGCCACCTCGGGGCCTACCGCGCCCGCGACGGAAGCCCCGGCGCAGAGGTCCACGTAGACCTCGACGGCCCCCACGTCGGTCTCGTCGTCGGCAAGCGCGGGTACGGCAAATCCTACACGCTCGGCGTCCTCGCCGAAGAACTCGCCCGCGCCGAGGGCGTCGCCCCAATCGTCGCCGACCCGATGGGCATCTTCGCGTCGCTCGCAGACCGTGGGACCGAAGTCGTCGCCGCCCCGCGAGTCTCTGCCGACGCGCTCGGACCGAGCGCGTGGTGCGACCTCCTCGGTCTCGACCCGGCAGACGCAGTGGGTGCGCTGGTCTGGCAGGCCGCCAGCGCGCGCTCGACGCTCGACGGGATGCGGTCGTTCGTCGCCGACGCCGACACCAAAGCGGTCCGCGCGACCCGCCGGTCGGCCGACAACCACCTCGCGCTCGCCGAGTCGTGGGGCGTCTTCGTGCCGGATGGACTGGCCGCGGGCGACCTCCTCGGGTCCGCTGGCGGGACCGTCCTCGACCTCTCGGGCCTCGACACCGGCCCTGCCAACGCCGTCGTGCGAGCAGTCGCAAGCGGCCTCTACGACTGCTGTGTCCGCGACCGCCCGCCGAGACTCCCGTGGTTGCTGGTGGACGAGGCCCACGGGTTCTTCGCGGGGGTCGCAGAGCCTGCGCTCCGGACGGCGCTGACTCGGGGTCGCCAACCCGGCCTGAGCCTCGTCGCGGCGACTCAGCGCCCGAGCGCGCTCCCCCCGGTCGCGGTCTCACAGGCCGACCTCGTGCTGGCCCATCGACTCACCGCTCGGGCCGACGTGGACGCGCTCGCCGAAAGTCGGCCGACCTACCTCGGCGGGTCGTTCGAGGAGCGTCTGCCGGCGAATCCGGGCGAAGTCCTGCTGGTGGACGACGCCACCGAGAGCGTCCACGCGGTCAGAATCCGCGAGCGCGAGACAGACCACGGCGGGGTCTCGCCGAGCGCGACCGACCGGTGAGGTTCGCCGATACTCACCCCTCCGGGGCGCTCCGAAAACAGTTTCCCCGTCGGCGCGCTCGTCCCGGACGAGAAGATGTCGGAGACGGAGAGTCGCTCGTCGGCGTCCGGCGACGAGGCCGACGAAACGAGTAACCGGGCCGCGTCGGCGACTGGTCGCTCTCGCGCGCTCGACCGACTGAAGCCGATTCTGCTGGTCGCGGTCGGCGGGTTCGCGGGTGCGATGCTCCGCCACGCCGTCGCCGTGGCGCTTCCCGGCGGCTTCCCGTGGGGCACCCTCGCGGTCAACGTCGCGGGGAGCTTCGCGCTCGGCGTTCTCCTGTTCGAGGAGAGACTGGTAGGCCGGTTGAGCGCCGAGACCCGACTCGTCCTCGGCACGGGTCTCCTCTCGTCGTTCACCACCTACAGCACCTTCGCGGTCCAGACCGCCGCGCTGTCGCCGATGCTCGCCGTCGCCAACGTCGGCGCGAACTACGCGCTCGGCTTTACAGCGGTGCTGGCCGGGCGCGCTGTGGTTCGGTCGCTCGCAGGTCCGGAGGTGGCGGGATGAGAGAGTGTGACCGGCCGGGTCAGGAGGTGGCAGAGTGAATCCCTTCCTGCTGGTCGGCGCGGGCGGCGTCCTCGGCGCGCTCGCTCGATTCGCTGTCGGGTCGTGGGTCACCGACCGCCGCGACACGCTCGTCGTCAACGTCCTCGGGAGCCTCGCACTCGGCGCGCTGACGGCCGTCCTCGCCCGCGACGCCACGCTCTTGACCGTCTTCGGAACCGGCTTCTGCGGCGCGTTCACGACGTTTTCGAGCTTCGCGGTCGAGACGGTAGCACTCTACGAGCGCGGTGCCAGACAGGAGGCGGTCGGCAACGCCGCGCTGAACCTCGTCGGGGCGTTGCTAGCGGTGGGCCTCGGTGGCTGGCTGGCGGCCTCGCTCGCGTGAGGGCCTAGCTCCGGAACAGCAGGTCCCAGACCCAGAGGCCGACGCCGAGCGCGACGAGGACGATGCCGAGCGTCGAGGTGACTGGCTCGGGGACGATGAACAGGATAACGCCGACGAGGAGCAACGCCGGGAGTAGCTCCTCGTGGAGGAAACTGTCGCTTTCGTCGGGGCTGTCGCTGGTCACGAAACGAGATACGACGGACCGAGAGTTACGCTTTCGGGGACGGACGAATAGCTCCTCGAAGTTTAGTTTTCGGAGAAAGCGCCCGAGGCGGGATTTGAACCGGAGTCAGACGGTCCGGGCATGCGACTGACAGGGTTCAAATCCCTCGTGATTTCTATGAGCAAGATGGAGAGAACAGACGAACTCCTCGAGGGTTAGTTCGTTGGAAAAAGCGCCCGAGGCGGGATTTGAACCCGCGTCACGACCGTGACAGGGTCGTATGATGGGCCACTACACCACCCGGGCTTCCGAGTGCATTCCTTCTTTCTGCCCGGTCTTATTAAGGGGTGTCGATTTCGTCTTCCTTTGGGGGTGATTGGCGCGGTAGAGGGGTTGTAATTACCCGAACTGCTCGGCCACTGCGTAGTCGCTCGCCCAGTTGACCTTCGAGATGGGGGCTTTAGGATGTGGGTCCTCGACTCGCAGGCGCATCTCGCCGTTTCCGGTCTCCTCGATGGGGACCCAGTAGGTCTTGTCGGTCCTCTGGGAGTAGACTGCGTACACGTCTACCTCCGCTGGTGTGTACTCGGAATCGACGCGGCCCTCCTCGTTCACCGTCGAACTGTAGAGGTTGAACCGGACAGTTCCGTTCACCCAACTTCCGGTCTTACATTGGACTCGATAGAGTCGATTCTCGTAGTCGGCGACGAGGTCGTAGCGGTCGCTGTCCCCGAACGGAACTGAAATCGAGACGCCGAGGCCCATGAGTCTGCCCAGAATGATTGCTTCTGTTTCGTCGCCTTTGCGTGAGGTGTTCATCACGGTAGCGACTGTGCCGTCATCAGGTTTGAAGTTCTGGCTCTATCCGGTCTCTAAGTGAGACGAGGAGAACAGACGAACTCCTCAAGGGTTAGTTCGTTGGAAAAAGCGCCCGAGGCGGGATTTGAACCCGCGTCACGACCGTGACAGGGTCGTATGATGGGCCACTACACCACCCGGGCTTCCGAGTGCATTCCTTCGTTGTCCCCGGTTAGACTTAAGGCTTCTCAAACGGACTCGTCGCGGTACGGCGTACCGACACACGATTCCTGCACCATGCGCCTTCGCCCCAAACAATTTATACCTCGATGAATTGGGTGTCACGTGTGGGCATTCCCTACGGTCGGGGTTCCGACGTAGTGGGGTCGGATAGATAGCCGTGCGCGGGCTACTTAGCAAGTCTTAAATGAATACCCTGTGTATTGCCCTGTAGTATCTCGTGATAGCCATTTCTCCCTCTGCGCAGACAACCCACCGCCACACATGGTAGATGTAAGCCAACACGACATGGTTCCGGACCACAGCGTCGTCGACGACGAGGAGTTAGACGGCGTGCTGGAGGAGTACGACATCAAAACGACTGACTTGCCGAAGATTCAGCGCACCGACGCCGCGCTCCCGGACGAGGCGGAAGTCGGTGACGTCATCAAGATCGTGCGAGATTCCCGAACGACAGACGAGGCGACGATTTACCGACTCGTGGTAGAATAATAATGAACAGAGAAGACCGACGCGCCATTTCCCGAGAGTACTTCTCGAAGGAACGGCTCGCAGAACACCACTACCGCTCGTTCAACAGTTTCCTGACTCGCGGCATGCAGGAGGTCGTCGACGAGAAGGGCACCATCGACACCGACATCGGCGACAAGGAAGACGAGGAGCCGGTCCACGTCGAGTTGGGCGACGTTCGTATCGTGACCCCGCGCGTGCGGGAGGCCGACGGAAGCGAGGAACTCCTCTACCCGCAAGAGGCCCGTCTCCGCAACATCACCTACGCCGCGCCCGTCTTCATGGAGATGTCCATCGTGAAGGGCGAGGGCGAGGACGAACGGGTCGTGGACTCGACGGAGACCAAGGTGGGTCGGATGCCCATCATGGTCGGGTCCGAGAAGTGTAACATCGCCGGGTTCTCCGAGGAGGAACTCATCGAAATCGGCGAGGACCCCGCCGACCCCGGTGGCTACTTCATCGTCAACGGTTCCGAGCGAGTCCTGATGACCAGCGAGGACCTCGCGCCGAACAAGATTCTGGCCGAGTACGACACCAAGTACGGCGACGAGATTCAGGTCGCCAAGACGTTCAGTCAGCGCCGGGGCTACCGCGCCCTCGTGCTGGTCGAGCGGACCCGTGACGGCCTGCTGGAAGTGTCGTTCCCCTCGGTCTCGGGGAGCGTCAACTTCGTGACGCTGGTCCGGGCGCTCGGACTCGAATCCGACGAGGAGATAGTCCATCGCGTCTCCGACGACCCGGAAATCGTGAAGTTCATGCTCGAAAATCTGGAGGCCGCCGACGTCCAGACCGAGGAGGAGGCAATCGAATCCCTCGGCAAGCGCGTGGCTTCCGGGCAGGGCAAGAACTACCAGCTCAAGCGCGCCAACTACGTCATCGACCGCTACCTCCTGCCTCACCTCCACGAGGAGGGCGTCGAGGAGGAGGACGTGCGAATCAACAAGGCGTACTACCTCTGTCGGATGGCCGAGGCGTGCTTCGAACTCGCGCTTCAGCGCCGCGAACCCGACGACAAGGACCACTACGCCAACAAGCGTCTGAAGGTCTCGGGCGACCTGATGAAAGACCTGTTCCGGACCGCGCTGAACAAGCTGGCTCGGGACGTCAAATACCAGTTGGAGCGCGCCAACATGCGTAACCGACAGCTTTCGGTCAACACCGTGGTTCGGTCCGACGTGCTGACCGAGCGACTCGAACACCCGATTGCGACCGGGAACTGGGTCGGTGGCCGGTCCGGCGTCTCCCAACTGGTGGACCGCACCGACTTCATGGGTGTGCTGTCGCACCTTCGCCGACTCCGGAGTCCCCTCTCGCGGAGTCAGCCTCACTTCGAGGCGCGGGACCTGCACGCGACCCAGTGGGGTCGCATCTGTCCCTCCGAGACGCCGGAGGGGCCGAACTGTGGGCTGGTGAAGAACTTCGCGCAGGCGATGGAGCTTTCCCAGAACATCGAGGACGAACAGGGTCTGAAACGAGAACTGGCGTCGATGGGTGTCGAAGGCATCCCCGGAATCGAAGGCGTCGAACCAACCGCAAGCGCGGACGACTAACATGAGTCAGGGACGAGAAGCGAAAGTATACGTCAACGGTAGTCTGGTCGGTACCCACCCCGACCCCGAACAGCTCGCAGAACAGGTCCGACACGCTCGCCGACGCGGCGACGTTTCCGAGATGGTCAACGTCTCGGTCAAAGAGCGGACCCGCGAGGTCATCATCAACGCCGACGCCGGGCGCGCCCGGCGTCCTCTGCTGGTCATCGAGGACGGCGAACCCCTCGTGACCGAGGAGGAAGTCGTGGCGGTCAAGAACGGCGACCTCGACTTCGACGACCTCGTGGAGCGCGGCAAGGTCGAGTTCATCGACGCCGAGGAGGAAGAGGACATCTACGTCGCGGTGGACGAAGAACACCTCACAGAGGACCACACCCACCTCGAAGTGGACCCGCAACTCATCTTCGGCATCGGTGCGGGCATGGTCCCGTACCCCGAACACAACGCCTCGCCCCGGATTACGATGGGGTCGGGGATGATAAAGCAGTCGCTCGGGCTTCCGGCGGCGAACTACCGCATTCGGCCCGACACGCGCCAGCACCTGCTCCACTACCCGCAACTCTCGATGGTCAAGACCCAGACCACCGAGCAAATCGGGTACGACGACCGCCCCGCGGCCCAGAACTTCACGGTCGCGGTCATGTCCTACGAGGGCTTCAACATCGAGGACGCGCTGGTCCTCAACGGCGGTTCCGTGGACCGCGCGCTCGCTCGCTCGCACTTCTTCCGGACCTACGAGGGCGAGGAGCGACGCTACCCCGGCGGACAGGAAGACCGCTTCGAGATTCCGAGCGACGACGTGCGCGGGGCGCGCGGTGAAGACGCCTACACGCACTTGGACGACGACGGTCTGGTCAACCCCGAGACGCAGGTCGACGAGAACTCGGTCCTGCTCGGCAAGACCAGTCCGCCCCGGTTCCTCGAAGAACCCGACGACATGGGCGGTCTCTCCCCGCAGAAGCGCCGGGAGACCTCCGTCACGATGCGGTCGGGCGAATCCGGCGTCGTGGACACCGTGACCCTGATGGAGGGCGAAGACGGTTCGAAGCTGTCGAAGGTCTCGGTGCGTGACGAGCGAATTCCGGAACTCGGCGACAAGTTCGCGTCTCGGCACGGACAGAAGGGTGTCGTCGGCCACATCGCGCCCCAAGAGGACATGCCCTTCACGCAGGAGGGCGTCGTCCCGGACCTCATCATCAACCCCCACGCCCTGCCGTCCCGGATGACGGTCGGTCACGTGCTGGAGATGATTGGCGGAAAGGTCGGTGCCTTGGAGGGCCGACGTGTGGACGGCACGCCGTTCACCGGCGAGGACGAGGAGGAACTCCGCGGTGGCCTCGAAGAGCAGGGCTTCAAGTCTTCCGGCAAGGAAATCATGTACTCCGGCATCACCGGGGAGAAGATTGAAGCCGAAATCTTCATTGGCACCATTTTCTACCAGAAGCTCTACCACATGGTGTCGAACAAGCTCCACGCTCGCTCCCGCGGCCCGGTGCAGGTGCTGACGCGCCAACCCACCGAAGGCCGCGCCCGCGAGGGTGGGCTTCGTGTCGGGGAGATGGAGCGGGACGTGCTCATCGGGCACGGTGCCGCCCTCACCCTCAAGGAACGCCTGCTTGACGAGTCCGACCGCGAGTGGATTTACGTCTGTGCCAACTGTGGCATGAGCGCCGTCGAGAACGTCGAGCAGAACCGCGTCTACTGTCCGAACTGTGACGAGGAGACCGACATCCACGAAATCGAGATGTCTTACGCGTTCAAGCTACTCCTCGACGAGATGAAGGCGCTGGGCATCGCACCGCGACTCGAACTGGAGGACGCAGTATAAACAATGTCTACCGGACAAACACCCAAGGAAATCGGCGAAATCAGTTTCGGGCTGATGGACCCCGAGGAGTACCGAGAGATGTCGGCGACCAAAATCATCACGGCCGACACCTACGACGACGACGGCTTCCCCATCGACATGGGGCTGATGGACCCCCGACTAGGCGTCATCGACCCCGGTCTGGAGTGCAAGACCTGCGGCAAGCACTCGGGGTCGTGTAACGGCCACTTCGGCCACATCGAACTCGCCGCGCCCGTCATCCACGTCGGATTCACGAAGCTCATCCGGCGACTCCTCCGCGGAACCTGTCGGAACTGCTCGCGCCTCCTGCTCACCGACGACGAGAAGGAAAAGTACGAGTCTAAGCTGACCCGGACCAAGGAACTCGGCAACGACCTGACCGACGTCACCAAGTCCGCCATCCGAGAGGCCCGCAAGAAGGACCGCTGTCCCTACTGTGGCGAGGTCCAGTACGACATCAACCACGAGAAGCCGACCACCTACTACGAGGTCCAGCAGGTCCTCACCAGCGAGTACTCCGAGCAAATCGCCGCCGCGATGCAGGGCGACGAGGAGGAGGGCCGCGAACCGATGGCCCCGCCGGAACTCGCCGAGAAGACCGACATCGACTTAGACCGCGTTAACGACATCATGTCCGGCGAATTCCGGCCCCGCGAGGACGACCGGAAGGCCATCGAGAAGGCGCTGGACATCGACCTGACCGAGGAGGACATGAACAAGTTGATGCCCAGCGACATCCGCGACTGGTTCGAGGACATCCCGGACCAAGACGTCGAGACCCTCGGCATCAACTCCGAGCGGTCCCGGCCCGAGTGGATGATTCTGACGGTCCTGCCGGTCCCGCCGGTCACGGCCCGGCCCTCGATTACGCTGGACAACGGCCAGCGCTCCGAGGACGACCTGACCCACAAACTGGTGGACATCATCCGCATCAACCAGCGGTTCATGGAGAACCGCGAGGCCGGTGCGCCCCAACTCATCATCGAGGACCTCTGGGAACTGCTTCAGTACCACGTCACCACGTTCATGGACAACGAGATTTCGGGCACCCCGCCCGCCCGGCACCGGTCGGGCCGACCGCTCAAGACCCTGAGCCAGCGTCTGAAGGGCAAGGAAGGTCGTTTCCGGGGGAGTCTGTCCGGCAAGCGCGTCAACTTCTCGGCGCGTACTGTCATCTCGCCCGACCCGACGCTCTCGCTCAACGAGGTCGGCGTCCCCGAGCGCGTGGCCCGCGAGATGACCCAGACGATGAACGTCACCGACCGCAACGTCGAGGAGGCCCAGCGATACGTCGCCAACGGTCCCGAGGGTCATCCCGGCGCGAACTACGTCAAGCGACCGGACGGTCGCAGACTCAAGGTGACCGAGAAGAACTGCGAGGAGCTAGCCACGAAGGTCAAACCCGGTTGGGAGGTCAACCGGCATCTCGTGGACGGTGACATCGTTATCTTCAACCGCCAGCCCTCGCTTCACCGGATGTCCATCATGGCCCACGAAGTGGTCGTGATGCCGTACAAGACCTTCCGGCTGAACACCGTCGTCTGCCCGCCGTACAACGCAGACTTCGACGGCGACGAGATGAACATGCACGCCCTCCAGAACGAGGAGGCCCGTGCCGAGGCCCGCGTCCTGATGCGCGTGCAGGAACAGATTCTGTCGCCGCGCTTCGGTGAGAACATTATCGGCGCGATTCAGGACCACATCTCCGGGATGTACCTGCTCACCAACGAGAACCCGCACTTCAACGAGACGCAGGCGCTCGACCTCCTGCGTGCGACTCGCATCGACGAACTGCCCGAACCCTCGGGCACCGACGACGACGGGTCGCCCTACTGGACCGGCCGGGACATCTTCTCGGAACTCCTGCCGAGCGACCTCAACCTCGAATTCACCGGTACCGTCGGCGACGACGTGCTTATCGAGGACGGTCAGCTAATCGAGGGCACCATCGCCGAGGACGAGGTGGGCGAGTTCGGTGGCAAGATTGTAGACACCATCACGAAGGTCTACGGCAACACGCGCTCGCGCATCTTCATCAACGAAGTCGCGGCGCTGGCGATGCGCTCCATCATGCACTTCGGGTTCTCCATCGGTATCGACGACGAGTCGATTCCGCCGGAGGCCCAGAACCGTATCGACGAGGCCATCGACAACGCCTACGACCGGGTGGAGGAACTCATCGAGACCTACGAGAACGGCGACCTCGAATCCCTGCCCGGCCGGACCGTGGACGAGACGCTGGAGATGAAAATCATGCAGACGCTCGGCAAGGCGCGTGACTCCGCCGGTGACATCGCCGAGGAGCACTTCGCCGACGACAACCCGGCCGTGGTCATGGCCGAGTCCGGCGCGCGTGGGTCGATGCTCAACCTGACCCAGATGGCCGGTGCAGTCGGTCAGCAGGCAGTTCGGGGCGAGCGCATCAACCGCGGGTACGAGGACCGCACCCTGAGCCACTACAAGCCCGACGACCTTTCCGCCGAGGCCCACGGCTTCGTGGAACACTCCTACACTGGCGGCCTCAACCCCCGCGAGTTCTTCTTCCACGCGATGGGTGGCCGAGAGGGTCTGGTGGACACGGCAGTCCGTACCTCCAAGTCCGGCTACCTCCAGCGGCGTCTCATCAACGCGCTCTCGGAACTCGAAACCCAGTACGACGGCACGGTGCGCGACACCTCCGACACCATCGTCCAGTTCGAGTTCGGCGAGGACGGCACCAGTCCGGTGAAGGTCTCCTCGAACGACGAGAGCGAAATCGACGTGGACCAAATCGCCGACCGAATCCTCGACGAGGAGTTCGGAAGCGACGACCGGAAACAGGAGTTCCTCGGCGAGAAGCTTCCGCCGACGAACCTCTCGGAACACGTTGACGCCCGACAGGCCCAGAGCGACGACTGACGCCACCGCTTCCGAACCAACCTCAGCAACCAAATCGTTCCCACGCCATACATGACAGATTACGACGTATCCGAGGACATCGAGGCCGTCGTCGAGGACACCGACCTCCCCCGACGGCTGAAAGACGAAGTGTACAGCACGGTGGAAGCCCGCGACGGCGTCACCGCCGAGCAGGCCGACCAAATCGCCCGCGCGGTCGAGACGCGGTATCTCGATACTCGCGTGGACCCGCTCGACCCGGTGGGAACCGTCTCCGCCCAGAGTATCGGGGAGCCGGGAACCCAGATGACGATGAACACCTTCCACTACGCGGGTGTCGCAGAAATCGACGTGACGCAGGGTCTGCCCCGACTCATCGAGTTGGTGGACGCCCGCAAGACCCCCGACACGCCGATGATGACGGTCCATCTCGAAGACGAGTACGCCGTGGACCGCGAGAAGGCCCACGAGGTCGTCTGGCAAATCGAGGCCACCAAAATCCTCGCCTTGGGTGACATCTCGACCAATGTCGCCGACATGATAGTCTCCATCGACCTCAACGAGGACACCCTCAAAGAGCGGATGATTACCCCCGACGAGATTTCGGGCATCATCGAGGACGAACTCGGCGTCCAGACCACCCAGAAGGGTGCAGTCATCGAGTTCGGTCCCGAACAGCCGAGTTACCGCGAACTCCTCCAGTTGGTCGAGCAACTGCGCGAAATCGTCTTCAAGGGCATCGAGGACATCACGCGCGTCGTCATCCGCAAGGAGCAACTTGAGGAGGGCGAGGAGTTCGTCCTCTACACCGAGGGGTCGGCGTTCGGCGACGTGATGGAAATCGAGGGCGTGGACGCCTCCCGGACCACCACGAACAACATCCACGAGATTCACAAGAACCTCGGCATCGAGGCGGCCCGCGAGTCCATCATCGAGGAGACGATGAACACCCTCGAAGAACAGGGCCTTGACGACGTGAACGTCCGCCACCTGATGTTGGTCGCCGACATCATGACCAACAACGGCGAAATCGAGTCCATCGGTCGCCACGGTATCTCCGGGAGCAAGGAGTCCGTCCTCGCGCGTGCGGCGTTCGAGGTCACGGTCAACCACCTGCTCGACGCCGCCATCCACGGCGAGGTGGACGACCTCAACGGCGTCACCGAGAACGTCATCGTCGGCAAGCCCATCAAACTCGGGACCGGGGACGTTGACCTCCGGATGGGTTCGATGGCCGGCGAGGCCGACGCCGAACCCGAGGCCTCCGACTGAGCATGGTGGTCACGCTCTCGGATACAGCGCGCCAGTTCATCGCCCTCTTCGAGGACGAGACCGGTGCGACCGCCCGCGACTGCGTGGTCTTCGAGGACGGCGACGACGGCGACGAGCGCGTGGTCTTCCTCGTCAAGCCCGGCGACATGGCCAAGGCCATCGGGTCGGGCGGCGAGACGGTCCGGAAACTCGAAGCCGAACTGGACCGGGACGTGATGCTGGTCGAGGACGCCGACACGCCCGAGGCGTTCGTCGCCAACGCGCTCGCCCCGGCGGCGGTGTACAACGTCACCGTCAGCGAGGACGACGAAACCATCGCCTACGCCGAGGTCGATTCCGACGACACCGGCATCGCCATCGGCGAGGGCGGACGCAATATCGCGGCCGCCGAGAAGCTAGCCAAGCGCCACTACGACATCGACGACATCCAACTGACGTAGCGGTCGGGGTCGGTCCGACCGCGATGAGGTTTCCGGGGTTCGACGCCGCTCGGGGTTCCGGGGTCTAATTTTCGCGTCGCTCTTTCCTCGGTCTCCTCGTGTTCGGCCGAACCGCGTTCCGCGCTTCGCTCCGGTTCGTTTCCGGCCACGAGCGAATCTCCTGACCGAACCGAACCTAAGCGGCGCTCACAGCGTTTCGCTGAAACTCGCTCAGATTCCCTAATCGCCCCCGCTTGAGCGATTTGCGCCGGTAACGACCGTCTGGAAAGAGGGAGGCTTAAGTATCTCGGACGGATAGCCCACAGCATATGGCGAACGGCAAGTACGCAGCGCGGAAGCTCAGGAAGGACCGCCAGAATCACCGGTGGTCTGACTCCGATTACGCCCGACGCGAGCGTGGCCTCGGGGAGAAGTCCGACCCCCTCGAAGGCGCGCCGCAGGGCCGTGGCATCGTTCTCGAAAAGGTGGGCATCGAGGCCAAACAGCCCAACTCGGCGATTCGGAAGTGCGTCCGAGTTCAACTCATCAAGAACGGCAAGCAAGTGACCGCCTTCTGCCCCGGCGACGGTGCAATCTCGTTCATCGACGAACACGACGAGGTCACCATCGCGGGCATCGGCGGTGCGAAGGGTCGTGCGATGGGCGACCTCTCCGGTGTCAACTACAAGGTAGAGAAGGTCAACGGCGTGAGCCTCGAAGAACTAGTTCGCGGAAACGCTGAGAAGCCGGTGCGTTAAACATGGCAGCAGAAGACCAACCCGACCCCGAGAAACCCGCGGGCACGGACGAGGACGGAGCGGCCGCCGCCGACCTGTTCGGCGAGTGGGACATCACGAACATCGAGTACGCCGACCCCTCGACCGAGCGTTACATCACGGTCACGCCGGTCGCTCACACGATGGGTCGCCACGCCTCCAAGCAGTTCCGCAAGAGCGAGGTGTCCATCGTCGAGCGTCTCATCAACCGCCTGATGCAGACCGAGGAGAACACGGGCAAGAAGCAGAAGACGATGCGCATCACCCGTGAGGCCTTCGAGAAGATTCACGACCGCACCGACGAGAACCCGGTGCAGGTCCTCGTCACCGCCGTCGAGAACGCGGCCCCCCGAGAGGAGACCGTCCGCCTGAAGTACGGTGGCATCTCCGTCCCGAAGGCCGTGGACGTGGCACCCCAGCGCCGCGTGGACCAAGCCCTCAAGTTCATCGCCGAGGGCGTCCACAGCGCCTCGTTCAAGACCTCGACCGACGCCTCCGAGGCACTGGCCAGCCAACTCATCGGCGCGGCCGACTACGACGTTCAGACCTACGCCATCAACCAGAAAGAAGAGAAAGAGCGCGTCGCGGCCGCGGCCCGCTAACTCTCGATTTCTCCGCTTTCGACGCTCTCGCTTCCGAACAGTCGCTACTCTCCTCCGGGTAATCTGGCAGTTCCGTCGGAAGTCTGCCACGTCACAAACCGATATTTTTAGGTTGGCCTAAAATCACGCTCGGGTATGGACGAAAACGCTGTCGGCCGGACGCGCCGACGATTTCTCGCGGGCGTCGGTGCGGTCGGCGCGGCCGGATTCGCGGGGTGCGGGCGATTGGCCGAGCGCGAACTGCGACCGGAGTACGAACTCAACCACACCGCCGAGGACTGGTCTCGCTACGACCCCGAGTGGGACGGGCCGACGAACTCGCCGCTGTCGGTCTCGCTGGAACCCGAGGTGTTGGTCGAGAATCTGGAGATTCCGTGGGACCTCGCGTTCGCGCCGACCGGCGAGTTGTTCCTGACCGAGCGAACCGGGCGCATCCGGCGCTTCGATGTCGAGGGCAGTGGTCTCGAAACGATTGGCAAACCTGCTTCCGTCATCGACGCCGAGGCCATGGCTCCGGGTCCCGACGACAAACCGTTCTGGGAAACGTGGTTCGTGGAGGGCGGCGAGGGCGGCATGCTCGGCGTCGCGGTCCACCCCAAGTACCCCGAGGCCTCGTACATCTACGCCTACTTCACGGCGGAGACGGAGGGCGGCGGGAAGGAGAACCGCGTCGTCCGGTACGACGTGGACGCCGAGGACCCGACCGAGACCGGCGAAATCGTCGTGGACGGGATTCCGGCCGGCGGAGTCCACAACGGCGGGCGCATCGCGTTCGGTCCGGACAACTACCTCTGGATTACCACCGGCGAGGCCGGACAGGGGGACCTCGCACAGGACACCTCGTCGCTCGCGGGGAGCGTCCTCCGGGTGAACACCGTCGGCGACCCCGCAGACGACAACCCCGACCTGCCCGGCGACGACGCCGACGACCGAATCTACACTTACGGGCATCGCAACCCCCAGTGCATCACGTGGCTTCCCGACGCCACGCCCGTCGTCACCGAACACGGTCCCGACGGTCACGACGAGGTGAACGTGCTGGAACCCGGCGCGAACTACGGGTGGCCCGAGGCCCGAACCGAATCGGAGTACAGGGGAAGCGACTTCCATCGCCCGGTGGTGAACACGCCGGAATCGTGGGGACCCTGCGGTGGCGTCTTCTACACCGGCGACGCGATTCCGGCGTGGCGCAATCGACTGGTCTTCGGGTCGCTCATCGGCCAGCGAATCAACGTGGTCACGCTGGCCGAGGAGGCCGGAGACCTTCCACCGGTCGAGGACGCGGGCGAGGGCGAGACCCGCGGGATGCGCTTCGACGCCGATTGGCTCGATTCGGACTACGCCGCGACAGCGCACTGGACGCTGACCGACGTGCTTGGCCGGGTGCGTCACGTCGAGCAGGGACCGGACGGCCACCTCTACGCCATCACGTCGAATCGAGACGGCAGACCGAAGGGCGACACCTTCCCGCGACAGCGCGACGACGTGCTGGTTCGGCTTCGACCGCGGAGCGAGTGACCTCGCTTTCTGCGGTTTTTAAATATATTTCTGTTTCCTAAAAATAGGAAATTGTTTCTCTACAGCTTCGTTTCCTGTCTCCGGCGTCGGTCGTTACTCGCCGTCGGACGCCCCGACGAGGACGAATTTGCTCTCGGCGTCGCCGTTGTGAATCTGGCGCGTGGCGTCGGCCGGGATGCGCAGGGCCTCGCCCGCTTCGAGGTGTACGTCTTCGCCCTCGACAGTGACGGTGGCCTCGCCTTCGAGGAGGACGTAGACCTCCTCCTGACCATCGTCGGCGTGGTCGTGTTCCTTGCCGGTCCATCCGGGGTCGGCGTCGAGGACGGTCACGCCGAGTTTCTCGCAGTCGAGGGGGTCCCGGAGGAAGCGCATGCCGTCGGCTATCGGGTCCACGTCTCTGGTGTTGACCTTGCTGTAGGACATCGTGGGGTGTACGACGGGAGGGGTGTTTAGTGTGGTGTCGGGCTAGGGAATCTCGATTTTGCGCTATCCTTGCTCGGGCGCTCTCTCGACATAACTGCAACCGCAAACAGCAGAATCGGAGTAACGTTGTCCACTGAAGCCCCCGCCCGCTCGCGGTCGCTGTGGCGGATATTCGCGGCTCTCCGCACTGGAAGACAAACTGCGTCTTCCAAGCCATCGCCTCACTCCGTTCGGCGAGACACCACCCGCCGCGAATAGAACCGCCACAGCGACCAAGCCCTTCGGGCGCGACCGGGCGGCCCCTTCATCCTCCCGTGGTGGACTGTTTCGTCGGGCGTTTGCCGGTGGAACGGGGCACCGAGCGCGGGCCTCACGCCTCCCCAACCTCCTGCGCTTCTCGCTTCGTCGTCCGAGAGCGAGGCTCTCGTGATCACGAAAATCTCCGATTTTCGAACGACTCCGATGCTCGTCCCTCGCGCGAGATGGCACGACACGAGGTCGCGCCCGCACGCGCCTGAGTGAAACATTAATCGAGCGAAATATCGACCTGCGGAGTCGCTGAGGCCCACATCTTTGAAGTGGCTGGCGTCGGCAGACCCTCCCGTCATGGACGAAGCACTCGAAGTCGTCGATTTGCTGGCGGATTCGGGTCTCGAAGGCGTCGTGACGTGGTTCCTGCGACTCGTCGGGTTGGTCGTAGTCCTCGCAGGCGTCGGTCTGTGGCTGTTCACCGAGATGGGCCTGCTGATACTCCCGGCGGCGCTGATAGTCGTCGGTCTCGTCCTGTTGGTCGCGCCGAGCGTCCTGCTTGCGTTGGCCGAGTTGGCGTAGACCGGTAATCAGTCCGCCGCCTGTTCTCCGCCGCCGACCGCGAACTCTCTGGTCGCTTCGACCAGCGAGCGGCGGTACTCGCTCTCGTCGGGGTCCGGACCGAGGGATTTGAAGCGGTGTTTGAACTCGGCTAGACTGACCTCGGGGGCGTCGTTGGCGGCGGCGTGGGCGAGGTCGTAGAGTCGGTGGTCCGACTCCACGAGGCCGTGGCGCTCGACCAGCGCGAGGGCGAACGCGGCGTTGACCGCGGTCATCTCGGGGTCGGAGGTGCTGGTCAGGCGCAGTCCGTCGCGCTCCCGACTCGCCCCCTCGCGTTCCCCGGTCGGTTGGTCGGCCACCGCGGCCGCCAGTTCGGATTCGAGGAAGGAGACGAGTTTGTGGGTCGGACCCACCCGGAGGGTGATGTCGTCGGCGTAGATGTCCTTCATGTGATTGGCGATTTGATAGCAGTGGGTCACGCGCCGACGCTCGACCGATTTCCCGGCCAGCGCGAGAAACAGAACCTCCTCGGTCGATTGGGTGTGGGAGGGGTGGGCCTCCTCGTGACGGGCCATGTGTGCGAACTCGTGTAAGGCGAGTTCGCGGGCCATCACGCTGGTCGCGGCCTGCCGGGAGATGTTCAGCACGTGGTCGTCGGGGTGGGCGGTCCACGTCCGCTCGTCGGGGTTCTCCCGGATGCGGACGTGAACCGGCGAGTCGAGGTCGTACTCGGTCTCGAACAGGTCGCGGGCGCGGAGGAAGGGCGCTGTCGGACCCGGACCGTGGACGTGAACCTCCATGCGTACCCTTACCAAGGCTTCGTCCGGTATGACTCTTGCGTTGGTTGGGTGGCGTTGCCGGTGCCTGACCGAGACGCCGATTCGTTCAGGCAGTCCGAACTCGACTTAATTTCGAGCGTATCGTCCACGGTATTCCCTCACACGGTCTCTCGCGGCGAAACACTACGCTTTTCAACTTCCTTCGGGTAGAAGACCCATAATGGGAAGACGAAAGAAGATCGTCGAACAGTGTGAGCGACTGATGGACAAACCGGAGAACATCCGGAACATCGCTATCGCCGCACACGTCGACCACGGTAAGACGACCCTGACCGACAACCTGCTGGCCGGTGCCGGCATGATTGCCGACCAGGGCGAGGCAACGCAACTGATGATGGACACCGAGGAGGACGAGCAGGAACGCGGCATCACCATCGACGCCGCGAACGTGTCCATGACTCACGAGTACGAGGACACCAACCACCTCATCAACCTCATCGACACGCCGGGCCACGTGGACTTCGGTGGCGACGTGACCCGAGCGATGCGCGCCGTCGACGGTGCGCTCGTGGTCGTGGACGCTGTCGAGGGCGCGATGCCCCAGACCGAGACCGTCCTGCGACAGGCGCTCCGCGAGGGCGTCAAGCCGACCCTGTTCATCAACAAGGTCGACCGCCTCATCTCCGAGCTTCAGGAAGGTCCCGAGGAGATGCAACGCCGTCTCCTCAACGTCATCGACGACGTGAACGAGCTGATTCGCGGCATGACCGAGGAGATGGACGACGTCGAGGACTGGACGGTCTCCGTCGAGGAGGGCACCGTCGGCTTCGGGTCCGCCCTCTACAAGTGGGGCGTCTCGATGCCCTCGATGCAACGCACCGGCATGGACTTCGGCGACATCATGGAACTCGAGCGCGCCGACAAGCGCCAAGAGCTTCACGAGCGCACGCCGCTGTCGGACGTCGTCCTCGACATGGTGTGTGAGCACTTCCCGAACCCCATCGACGCTCAGCCCCGTCGTATCCCGCGTATCTGGCGCGGTGACGACGAGTCCGACCTCGCCGAGGGCATGCGCCTCGTGGACGAGGACGGCGAAGTCGTCCTGATGGTCACCGACATCGGTATCGACCCTCACGCCGGCGAAATCGCCGCGGGTCGTGTCTTCTCCGGCACGCTGGAGAAGGGCCAAGAACTCTACGTCTCCGGGACTGCGGGCAAGAACCGCGTCCAGAGCGTCGGCATCTACATGGGTGGCGAGCGCGAGGAGGTCGAGCGAGTACCTGCCGGTAACATCGCGGCCGTCACCGGTCTCAAGGACGCCATCGCGGGTTCGACCGTCTCCAGCGTCGAGATGACTCCCTTCGAGTCCATCGAACACATCTCGGAGCCGGTCATCACGAAGTCCGTCGAGGCCAAGAACATGGACGACCTGCCGAAGCTCATCGAGACGCTCCGACAGGTCTCCAAAGAGGACCCGACCATCCAGATCGAAATCAACGAGGACACGGGCGAACACCTCATCTCCGGACAGGGTGAGCTTCACCTCGAAGTTATCACTCAGCGTATCGAGCGCAATCAGGGCATCCCGGTCAACACCGGTGAACCCATCGTCGTCTTCCGGGAAGCCATCCGGGAGCCGACCCAAGTCATCGAGGGCATCTCGCCGAACCGCCACAACCGGTTCTACCTCGAGGCCCGCCCGCTCTCCGAGGACATCATCGAGAAAATCAAGCTCGGCGACGTCTCGATGGACATGCCCGAGCAGGAGCGCCGTGAGGCGCTTCAGGAAGCCGGCATGGACAAGGACCTCTCGCAGAACGTCGAGCACATCCACGGGACCAACATCCTCATCGACGACACGAAGGGTATCCAGCACCTGAACGAGACGATGGAACTCGTCATCGAGGGTCTCGAGGAGGCCCTCGACGACGGTCCGCTCGCTGGCGAACCCGTGCAGGGAACCCTCCTGCGACTCGAAGACGCCAAGCTTCACGAGGACACCATCCACCGTGGTCCGGCGCAGGTCATCCCTGCGGTCCGCAACGCGGTCCACAACTCCCTCGTGCAGGGGAAGGTCGCGCTGATGGAGCCGATGCAGGACGTTCGCATCGACGTGCCCAACGAGTACATGGGTGCCGCCTCCGGCGAGATTCAGGGTCGCCGTGGCCGCGTGGACGACATGTACCAAG
Source organism: Halorussus lipolyticus (assembly GCF_029338375.1). Lineage (NCBI taxonomy): Archaea > Methanobacteriati > Methanobacteriota > Halobacteria > Halobacteriales > Haladaptataceae > Halorussus > Halorussus lipolyticus. The sequence goes on from NZ_CP119804.1 coordinate 2,972,666, forward strand.
AGGGCGACCTCATGGTCGTCGAAGGCATCGCGCCGGTTGACGAGATGATTGGCTTCTCGTCGGACATCCGGAGCGCCACCGAGGGTCGCGCGTCGTGGAACACCGAGAACGCCGGCTTCGAGGTCATGGCCGACAATCTCCAGACCGAGACCATCATGGAGATTCGAGAGCGCAAGGGCATGAAGCTCGAACTGCCGGAAGCCATCGACTACTTCTAATCTCTCTCGCCGTCTTTCGTTTTCACCGCGTTCAGGCTCAGCCTGTGGCTCGTCCGGCCCTGCCTACGACCGACGTAGGCGGTGTATAACCAAGCCACTCGTTACCATACGTTGGGGCGAGAGCCATGCTTCCCTTCGTCGTCCTCGTCTGGGTCGGTATCGTCATCCTCCTGTGGGTCGGCATCGTCGCAGGAGTCTGGGCGCTCGTGTCCGCCAGCGGCGAGTACGGGCCGGAGGTCTCGAAGGTCCCCGCCAAGGAGTGACCGCACCGCTGGTCGGTGTCGTCGTTTCGGCCGCAGATACTCGTCCGCATAGCGACGGTTTGGCGGTTCGGGGACCGCTCGTCGGTACTGTACAGATACTCAGGTGGGAGTGACCGAGCGCGTCCTCGCTACCGGTACAGGATGTGCTACGAACAACTTGTATCTGCCTTTAGTAACTGATTTTATTTCTTTTACGATTATAAATATTTCCTAATACCGGTCGTCCTCGGCTACCGCTTCCCGCGGAGGACAACCTCGGCCTCGCAGACCGGGCAGGTAGAACGCTCGCTGGCGTCGAATACCGTGTCGCAGAACGCGCAGGCGTGTTCGGTCGCTTCGCCACGTTCGTTCGAGGTGCGAGTTCGGGTCATCGCCTCGTGAACCATCACGCTCGCTCCCGATTTGGTTATACGCCGGCTAGATAGTTGTTAACAGCTACCATAATCAGGGTTTTTGTGCCCTACCTCGTCGCGGGTCGGGGATTCACCGCGAGACGTGAAAGATAAACGCACCGCCATCAAATATTTACAATCAGAATTTTCTAGAAAGAATGTGGCCTCCCCAGACATGAACCGAAGAAGCTTCCTCAAATCGGTCGGTACCGGCTCTGTCGCATCGTTCACGGTCGGCGCGACCGCCAGCACCGCGTCTGCGGCGTCCCGCGAGTGGATAAACTCCTTCGAGTACGGCGACCCGAGCGCCTACGACTCGGTGAACGTCGAGATTTACAAGCCCACCTACGTCGATTCGAAGCATCGCTACTGGGCGCGACTCGGCGCGCAGGACGTGTTCGGGCAGGCTACCGACAACGGCTACATCTCGGGCTACGAGATTACCGAGTGGAACATCGACTTCTCGGTGGACTGTGACGGCGACATCCTCACCCAATGGGACGACTACCGGACGAATGAAGGTTGGACCGCCGACGGGTCGCACTTCCTCGCGGTCAACTGCGGCGGGAGTCCCGCCGGCAAGGCCAGCGCAGGCGACGCGTGGAAGACCGACCGGTCGTGCTACGCCAAGACCTACGGCAACGACAAGGACAAACTCGCGTTCAAGCACACCTCGGCCCACGAGATGCTCCACAATCACCTATCGAGTCTGGCGTGTAGCGAGGTCCAGTCGCTGACCGGTCCCGACAACTCCGAACACTCGCTGGGCGACGTGTTCTCCATCGACGGCCAAGACCTCGAAACCCCGATGGCCGGCAAGAACCACTGGGCCGACGGCGACTGTGCCTACTACGGCGATACCTACGACGGTCGGACGATGGAACTCTCGCCGTGTACCCAACAGGCGCTCGAAGACAGCGCCGAACACTGGGACAACCAGCACTGACGACCCTGAGGTCACTTTTTCGCTCGGCCAGTATTGCGACCGACTGAAGCCTTATGCCTGCCCGCGAGTGAGAGGATAGGCAATGAGTGACGACGCGAGTTCTTCGGAAGTGCAGGCGTACACGGTCCGTCTCGAACTGGTGGACGAACCCGGCGAACTGCTGTCCGCGCTCGAACCCATCGCCGAGAACGGCGGCAACCTGCTGTCGGTGTTCCACGAGCGCGGGTCGGTGACGCCCCGAGGACACATCCCAGTTGAGGTGGACCTCGAATGCCCACAGGACCGGTTCGACGCGCTGGTCTCGGACTTGCGGGACGCGGGCGTCAACGTGATTCGGGCCGGCGCAGAGCGATACGGCGAGGAGGTCACGGTTCTCCTCGTGGGTCACGTCATCGAGACCGACTTCTCGGAGACGCTCTCGTTCATCGAGGACAACGCCGAGGCCTCGGTCGCCGACGTGTCCCTGTCCGCGCCCGGCGGCACGAGCGAAGTCGCCAGCGCCCGCCTCCGGTTGGCGGCCGAGACCGGCACGACTGGCGAGGTGGTCGGCACGGTCCGCGAGGTGGCAGAGCGGAAGGACTTGCGCGTGGTCGAACCCCTGACGGAGATGGAGGAGTCGGCATGAAGTTGGCAGTGCTGGGCGCTGGCGCAGTCGGGCGGTCTGTCGCCGAGTTGGCGGGCGAGTACGGCCACCGAGTGACTGCGCTCGCGGATTCGACCGGAGCGGTCGTGAACGCCGACGGAATCGACGTGGCGAGCGCGCTCGCCGAGAAAGACGACGAGGACAGCGTGGGAGAATCGGCCCCCGAGGAGGCCCTCGACGCCGAGTACGACGTGTTGGTCGAGGCCACGCCGACGACGCTCGGCGACGCCCAACCCGGATTCGGCCACGTCCGGTCGGCGCTCGAACGCGACCGTCACGTCGTGCTGGCCAACAAGGGACCGGTCGCCGAGCGGTACGCCGACCTCCGGGAACTGGAGCGCGACAGCGAGGGGTCGGTCCGGTTCGAGGCCACGGTCGGCGGCGCGATTCCGGTTCTCTCGACCATCGAGGACTACGGCCCCGATACCATCTCGGCCGCGCGCGGGGTTCTGAACGGGACCGCGAACTTCGTCCTCTCGCGGATGGCCGCCGAGGGACTGGGCTACGAACACGTGCTGGCGGAGGCCCAAGACCTCGGGGTGGCGGAGGCCGACCCCTCTTTCGACGTGAACGGGACCGACGCGGCGCTCAAGTGCGTGATTCTGGCGAACGTGCTGGGCGACCGGGAGTACTCGCTGGACGACGCCGAGGTCGAAGGCATCGCGGAACTGCCGGGCAACGCGCTCGAACTCGCTGGCGAGGACGGCCGGACCGTCCGCCTCATCGGCGAGGCCGGGCCGGATGGCGTCCGAGTCGGACCGCGCCTCGTCCCCGAAAACGGCACGCTGGCGGTCTCGGGCACGCGCAACATCGTCCAACTGGAGACCGACCACGCGGGCCGACTCAACCTGAGCGGCCGGGGCGCGGGCGGGCCGGAGACCGCCACCGCGGTCCTCGCGGACGTGAATCGGCTCTGACCGCGACGGGCGAACTGACGAGTGAACCGACGCGACGGGTAAATCGAACGCCCGGTCGTCCTCGAACGGTGGGTCGTTCCTGATTTTCCTCGCTGAGACTGACACGACCAGTTTGTCGCGTGGGGCGCGTTCCGATTGATTTTTCGTCGCGCGGCCGGAATCATGCGATAGTCTAGCAATAACCGGGGGACGGCGGCGGGGCCGACAGCATAGCGTATCGAAATGGTTTTAACCGCTTCTGCCAAAAGATTCCGACAGAGCGCGTCTGCGCGTGAGATACAAATGAGCGAAGACAAACCGCACCAGAACTTGGCCATCATCGGCCACGTTGACCACGGAAAGAGTACGTTGGTCGGACGACTCCTCTACGAGACGGGGAGCGTACCCGAGCACGTCATCGAACAGCACAAGGAAGAAGCAGAGGAGAAGGGCAAGGGCGGCTTCGAGTTCGCCTACGTCATGGACAACCTCGCCGAGGAGCGAGAGCGTGGTGTCACCATCGACATCGCCCACCAAGAGTTCGACACGGACGACTACTACTTCACCATCGTGGACTGTCCGGGTCACCGCGACTTCGTGAAGAACATGATTACGGGCGCGTCTCAGGCCGACAACGCCGTCCTCGTCGTCGCCGCCGACGACGGTGTTGCGCCTCAGACGCAGGAGCACGTCTTCCTGGCCCGCACCCTCGGCATCGACGAGCTTATCGTCGGTGTCAACAAGATGGACATCGTTGACTACGAGGAGTCCAAGTTCAACGAGGTCGTCGCCGAAGTCGAGGAACTGCTCAAGCAGGTCCAGTTCGGCACCGAGGACGCCAGCTTCATCCCGATTTCGGCCTTCGAGGGCGACAACATCGCCGAGGAGTCCGACAACACGGACTGGTACGACGGCGAGATTCTCCTCGAGGCCCTCAACGGTCTCGAAGAGCCGGAGCCGCCGACGTCCGCGGACCTCCGACTCCCGATTCAGGACGTTTACACGATTTCCGGCATCGGTACCGTCCCCGTCGGACGTATCGAGACGGGTACCCTGAACACGGGCGACAACGTCTCCTTCCAGCCCAGCGACGTGGGTGGCGAGGTCAAGACCATCGAGATGCACCACGAGGAAGTCCCGAAGGCCGAACCCGGTGACAACGTCGGATTCAACGTCCGCGGCATCGGTAAGGACGACATCCGTCGTGGCGACGTCTGTGGTCCCGCCGACGACCCGCCGTCGGTCGCCGAGACCTTCCAGGCCCAGATTGTCGTGATGCAGCACCCGAGCGTCATCACGGACGGTTACACGCCGGTCTTCCACGCCCACACGGCGCAGGTCGCGTGTACCATCGAATCCATCGACAAGAAGATGGACCCCTCGTCGGGTGAGGTCGCCGAGGAGAACCCCGACTTCATCCAGTCCGGCGACGCCGCCGTCGTGACGGTTCGACCGCAGAAGCCGCTCAGCATCGAGCCGTCGTCCGAGATTCCGGAACTCGGTAGCTTCGCCATCCGTGACATGGGTCAGACCATCGCGGCTGGCAAGGTCCTCAGCGTCAACGAGCCATAACGCATGCAGCAAGCACGCGTCCGACTGGCGGGAACCAGTCCCGAAGACCTAGACGACATCTGCGACGATGTCCGCGAAATCGCCAACAAGACCGGCGTTTCGCTCTCGGGACCCATCCCGCTTCCGACCAAGACGCTGGAGGTTCCTACTCGCAAGTCCCCCGACGGTGAGGGGACCGCGACGTGGGAACACTGGGAGATGCGCGTCCACAAACGTCTCATCGACATCGACGCCGACGAGCGCGCACTCCGACAGCTCATGCGGATTCAGGTTCCGAACGACGTGAGCATCGAAATCGTCCTCGAGGACTGAGGAGCCAGACGAGGCCATCGGGCCTCGCTCTGCCCCTGACAGTTCGAGGAAGCACGCACCTTGCCGCCGTTCGACCGGCGGAACTTCTCAATTTCTTCGCTTCGAACAGCCGCGCACGCGCGACGCGAACGCTCCCCGGTCTTTTTGACCGCGCCGGACGAATCGGCGTGCGTGCGACGGCCGAGGCAAGCGGTTCGACGTGACGTACCGGCTACCGGCGAGACGCTCGTTCGTGGAGGGACGCCGTGAGCCATCGGTACGACCCCGAATCGACCGATTCCGGGGCGACCGAAGCCGAGTCGTCGGGCTGGATGGTCGGCAGTCCGACGGCCCAGACGCTCGCCGTCTTCCTCGTCGTCTTCGCCGCCCAATCGCTGGTGAGTCTCGTCTCCGAACGCCTCGCGTTCGGCCTGTTCGTCCTCGCACCGCCGATTTCGCTTCGGCCGTGGACCCTGCTGGTCAGCGTCTACGCCCACGCGGGCCTCGCCCATCTGGTCTCGAACGCGGTGGTCCTCGTGCTGGTCGGCTTCGCCGTCGAGCGCGTCACGACCACGTGGCGCTACCACATCTTCTTCGCCAGCGTCGGCATGGCCGCGGGCCTCGCGCAGGTGGTCGTCTCCGGCGCGGTCGGTGGCGCGTCGGCGGTCCTCGGAGCCAGCGGCGCGGTGTTTGGGCTGGTCGGGTATCTCCTCGCGGGCAATCCCGTCACGGATACGGTCCTTAGCTGGCTTCCCCTGAGCGGGCGGGCGCGAATCGCGCTCTTGCTGGTGGTCGCTGGGGGTGTGACCATGCTCACGGCCGCGCCGGGCGTGGCGCTGGTCGCGCACTTCGCCGGATTTGCACTCGGCCTGTTAGCGGGGCGCGGTCGGATTCTTCGGGCGTAGCCAGCGAAGCATTGTTTTTATTTGGTAAAGATGCAGTTATCGTTTCTAGAGAAACTTTTTGGTGTCTTTGTACTGTGGGGTGTCTCCTCGTCGTCGCCGTGGAATCCGTCGCCACGCCCGCCCCGAAACATAAGGTTCTAATAAGTGGGTGCGCTACGAACTATTGCGTTCGAGGGCTCGTAGATCAGCGGTAGATCGCTTCCTTCGCAAGGAAGAGGCCCGGGGTTCAAATCCCCGCGAGTCCACTACAACCTTTTACTGCGGCCGCGCCCCGAGAGGCCCGGCCTTGTAACACGTTGCTGAAAACCCTGCGTCGCTCCCGTTGGTCGCTCCTCGGTCCGACATGTACAATAATTATAATTCACCAGCTACACGAATACAGACATCTATTTACGATGGTGCAGTAATGCCCGGATTACAACGAATGGGTACGTCACGACAGACACCGCAACTCGACGGGACGCTCCACGTCTTGCCCTTCGACGGCGGGTCGCTCGCGGCCCGCGTCGAGGACGCTTTCGATACGGCCCTCGATTCGGTCGCCAAGCCCCAAGACGTGCTGGTCCTCAAGCGCCTCCCGAACGGCGTCGCCGAGTTCACTACCGACCTCCGCGAGCGGACCGGCCTCTCGGTCCGCCCTAACGTCCAGTCGCTCCCCCGCCACGCCGCCACCGTCCTCCACGAGGCCGCTCCCGACAAGCGCCTTCTCTCCTACGAGGAGCGCATCGAATTTCTCGCGCGGGTCCTCGAGGGGTACAACTGGTCGTCGTACTTCGAGGACGCCAGCGAACACGACTCGTTCGGCCGCGACGTGGGGCAGTTGCTCCTCGACGCCGCGTGGCAGGGCGGGTTCGACCTGCCCGACCAACCGGGCGAGTACGACGAACTCCTCGCGGAACTCGCCGACGTGAACGCCGCGTTTCACGAGAAACTCGACCAGCGAGGACTGGTCGAGCAGGCCGACACGATTTCCCGCGCCGTCGAAGCCATCGACCGGCCCGGCGTCCGCGAGCGAATCGAACGCGAGTTCGACGCCGTGGTGGTCGTGGAGTTCGAGGAGTGCGCCGCAATCGACCGGGAGTATCTGGCGGCGCTGACCCGGAACGCGGACCTCTACTGCGTCGCCGAGAACCAAGCCAGTATCGAGCGAGTCAAGAAGGAACCCGGCGGCGTCGAGCGACTCGCCGACGGCCTGACCGTGCTGGACCGCGCGGCGAAAGACGCCGCCAGAGATGCAGTTTCGGACTCGGAGCGCGGGAGGGTCGGCAGGCAGTTCGGCGCGTTTCTGGCGACCGGCGACTGCGACGCTGAGGCGACTGCCCGCCTGATAGAAGCCGGGACGCTCGACCAGCAGGTCGAGGAGGTCGCCAACGAAATCGAGTACCTCCGCGCGGAACACGGGTGGGAGTACGACGACTTCGCGGTCCTCCTCCGGACCATCGGCGACCCCATGCCCCGCGTCCGGCGGATTCTCCGCCACTCGGGAGTACCGACCGCCTCGGCCGGAGTCAACGGCCTCGAACAGGACTTGGCGGTCCGCGAACTCCACGCCCTCGCCCAGTACCACATCGACGACGAAAACCACGCCTTCGACCTCCTGACCGCCCGCGTTCCGGACGTGGACGACGAACTCGTCCGGGAGTGCGTAGACTCCCACTCGGTGGCCCAGAGCCTCAAAAACTGGATAGTCACGACCGACCTCAAGCGTCGAATCGCCGAGGACGCCGCCGACATCGACGCCCGCGAGCAGTTCCGGAACATCTCCCGTCTCGTCTCCATCGCCGAGTTCGTGGACGAACAGGATTTCCTCGAAAGCAACTGGTACCAGTTCGCCCGGATGCTCGAACGCGCCATCACCTACGACGCCCCCTACGCCCACACCGCCGAGGTCAACGTCGCAGAGGGCGGCGTCACCGTCGGCGACACCGCGCTGGTCAAGAACGACTCCCGGAAAGCCGTCTTCCTCCTCAACGTCGTGGACGCCGAGTACCCCGGCGAGGAGGTCCTCTCGCCGCTGTTCCCCACGACGTGGATAACCAAGATGGAGGGCTACCCGGCAGTGACCCGACCCACCGAGGAGAACGTCACCGACACCTACGCGACGGTCTCGGAGGTTTCGGGCGACGAGTTCGAGCGGTACCACGACGAACGCGCCCGCCGCCAACTCGCCATCGGTGCCCGGTCCGCCGAGGACCGACTCTACTTTTGCACCTACGAGCAGTCACAGGGGTCGGTCGGCCGACGCCAACACCGGTCGCGCTACCTCCACGCTATCCGAAACCATCCCGATTTGACCCTCGAAACGGTCGAGGGTGCCGGTGAGGACCGGGACATCCACACCCTCGGAAGCGCCTCCACCGAAATTCTGTCCCAACCGTGGCACGAACTCGAACGGGTACAGGCCGAAGCGAGTACAGGGAGCGAAGACAAAATCGAACTCGAATCCACCGAGGAGACCCTCGCTGGGATTCAGCGCGTGCTGGACGACAGCGACGACGTGAACCCGCGGTTCGAGCGAGCGGTCCGGACCCAGTTCGACCTCGCCCGCGGGGCGGTCCGTCCAGACGAGAACCGCGGCCCGACCGGAGGTGGTGAGTGATGGCCGAGAACGTCGTCACCGCCGACGAAATCACGGCCCACCTCCAGTGTCCTCGGCAGTACGAGTTCGAACACGAGCGTCCGGTGTCACCACCTCGGACGAGCGATGAGGACATCGCAGACCACCGTCGGGAGACGTTGCGACAGTCCATCATCGCCGGTTTACGCAAAGACGTTGAGTCATCCGACGACCGGGTGTATGCGGCGTTTGACCGCTTCGACCAGTTGTGGCGGTCCTCGCGGCTCCCGTACTTGACCGACGAACAGGCGCAGTACGACGAGGCGGTTGTCAAGAGAGCAATCGAACAATATCTGTCTAACTCTGGCCACGAACACGCCGAGAATCTGCTCGCTACCGACACGACGCTCGGCTACGAACGCGACGACATCCGATACGAAACCACCGTAGACGCCATCTTCGAACAGGAAAATGGCTATCTCGCCGTTCGATACGTCCCGGACTTGAATGGCGTCGTGAAACCGTGGTCCGACAATAACGTTCAAGATTTCCGTAACGGACGCGAGTTTTATCCTCATCAAATAGGAACCCTCGCCCGGACTGCAATAGCGGTTCGAGGTCTCATGGACGAATACGGTCTAGACCCGAACTGCAAGTTTGCCTATATTTCCCTACTTGACGATAGTCAGTCTGTCTACGGGTCCGACGAGATTCATTTCGAGGTCGAGTACCGGAACCTCACCGTGGACTACCTTGATGAAAAAAAGGAAGTTAACGACCTCGTTGCAAACCGCGCAAGAGCGATACTTGACGGCGAAACTGATCCCAAAGCGTGGCAATTCGACGAAATTACCGATAATTCCTGTTCGCACTGCCCGTATCAGAACGCCTGCCCGGAGTATTTCGAATCGGAACTGGCCTTCACCGACCGCTCCCAGTTTCAGTCTGAGTCTGACGAATCGTCCGACCAACCACCTGCTCGCCAACCACCCGCGGAGGAAAACCGATGACTGACGATAGTTCCATCGAACTTAAAGGAAACCAACCAGACGTTATCGACGCCACCGGAAGCGCACACAAGGTAGAGGCCGTCGCGGGTTCCGGCAAGACGACCACGATGGTCGAACGGCTTCGGAAAGAGATACAGACTCGGGGGACGCCACCGAGTCGGTTACTGGTCCTCACGTTCGCTAACGAGGCGTCTCACACGATTCAGGACAAACTCCGTGACGCCCTCGGTCCTCACGACGCCTTCGAGGTGGACGTGTACACCTACCACTCCTTCGCCTACCAGTTACTCCGGGACCACGCCTACTACCTCGGCGTCTCGCCCGAGTTCGAACTCGTCACCAAGGAGGACCGGCCCAAACTCCTCGAATCGGTCTACGAGGAAGTTGATTTCTCGTTTGTCGCGCCTGATTCCCCGTCGGTCGATAGTACGAACGACCGGAATTCCGGCTTCTCCGACCTCGAAACGTTCGTGAAATGTATGCGCCGAGAGGCGGTCGCTCCCGACAACATCCGGGCGTATCTCCCGGCCGACGACGATTTGCGGGACCTCCTGCGATTGATCGAGGCTCTCCGAGAGATGGCCTCAGAGGTCATTGGCGTAGACGAAAACGACCTCTGGAGCGAGAGCGACGAGATAGCCGAGCGGTGCGACCAGCTAGCCCGCGTCTACCACCGAAAGGCCGACGAGTTCGACGTACCAGACCGTATCTACTCGGTCGTTAGTGACCACCTCGAAGCGATGGGTGATACCGCCGAGAACGCGGCCGACCACTTTCGGGCGACCGACAATCTGGCTAAGGCCGAGGAGTTGATTCCTGAGGTTCTCTTCGATGACAACCAGATAAAATCCGTAGAACAAACCCCAATGGGTCGGCTCTCGGAGTTCGTCCACATGCTCCGTCGGTCTCGGGCCTTCGTTGACGCCTACGACGCCTACATCGGCGCGCTGGACGACCGAGGAGCCTTCGACTACGACGAACTCATCCACGAGGCCGTCTCGTTGCTTCGGGACGAGGAGGTCCGCGACGACATCCTCGGCCAGTGGGATGCGGTCTACTGCGACGAATTCCAAGACACCGACGAGTCCCAGCTCGAACTGGTCCGAGAGTTGCGCGACGAACTCGACATCATGGTGGTCGGCGACAGCGACCAAGCCATCCACGAGTGGCGGGGCCAAGACCCCGAGAACATGTCGAACCTGCCCGACTCCTTCGAGGAGCAGGACCTCGGTCTCAACTTTCGGTCGCGCCAGCCGATTTTGGACCTGACGAACAACCTCGGTCGCGGGAAACAGTCCATCGAGTCCGACAGGGACCCGGCACCTCCGAACGTGTTCAGGGTCGATAGCGAGGAGGAGCGGACCACCGAGCAGGTCAGCACGTCGATTTCGAACCTGCTGACCGGCCGGTTCGAGGACGTGACCGACCGGGACCTCTCGGACATCGCGGTCCTCGTCCGTGGGAACAAACAGGCCCGCGACGTTGCCGACCAACTCGACGCCGACAGCATCCCCTACACCCTGTCGAACGACACCGCGAGCGACCTGAGTCAGGGGCTTCGGACCGTCCTGTCGTACCTCCGAATTTTGGTCTCGCCGGGCGACGACGTGAGTTGGCAACGAGTGTTGTTGCACCTCTACCGGGTTCCGGAGGCCGACGTTGACGCCCTCCTGCGCGCTGGCGAGACGGTTCCAGAGGGGTACGACGCCCTTGCCCGCGCTGGCGACGCCGAGGACCGACTGGAGGCCCCCGACGCGGTGGCCGAGGCCATGGCCGACTACGAGACGCTCCAAGCCGTGTCGGCGACCCACTCGATTTCGGAACTCTACCTGCATCTCAAGCGCGAGACCCGAATCGAGTGGTTCCTGCGCGACGTGGACCGAGACGCCCTCCACAACGTCGAGCGCCTCATCTCGTCGTTCGACGACAGTCCGGTCCAGTCGCGTCTGACCGACGAGTTCGTCACCCATCTGGAGCGTCGGGCGCACCTGCTGGCCGGGGGCGACGACACCGCCACCAGCACGGGACCGCAGTCCGACGACGCCGTGGACGTGATGACGATTCATCAGGCCAAGGGGTTGGACTTCGACACGGTGCTGTTACCCTTCCTCACCGAGGAGGACTTCGGCCACATCACCCTCGACCGGTATCAGGAGAAACTCCACAACTACGACGTGCTGGTCGAGGACGTGGCGGGCGAACTGGACGACCCGCTCCGGGACGACCTGCGCGACTCGCAGGTCGCCGAGGAGTGGCGCGTCCTCCACGTCGCCATCACCCGCGCCAAGGAGAACCTGTTTCTGTTCGGTAACGACGTGTCCGACGACGACCCGACCGCCCGGATGATAGACGACCTGCTGGCGGGCGACGACAGCGACGCACCGATTCGCTGGTCGTCGGAAGGCCCCCGGATGCGGGTCTGGGAGGCGCTGACCGACAGCTACGACCGGATTGCCGACGAGAACCCCGATGCGGTCCGAGACTACACCGATGTCGTCAACCGGGGCGTGGACGAAGACCCCGGCACGATTACCTACTACGAACAGGTGTTGTCCACCGACGACGCACTCGAAAAAACGCTGACGTTCGCCGACAGGGTGGTCGCCGGGACGCTGGCCGACGCCGACACCGACACCTCGCAGTTCGCCGACGCGCCCCTCGGGCAGGAACTCGACGTGGAACTGTCGCGCCAGCACAGCCACACCGCCCTCGAAGCGGTCCGGGACTGCGAGCGCAAGCACGTCCTCGACTACGTGGTGGGTGCCTTCTCCGACCCGCGGTCGGGGTCCGGGTCGGCGTCGTCCGGCAACCACCGGGCCGACGTGGGGTCGCTGTTCCACGACGTCGCGGAACGGGCCTACTGGCGCGACTACGACGACATCGCCGAGTGGAAAGAGGCCTGCCGACGCCTCGCTCGGAGCAACGACCGCACCCACGTCCTCGACGCGACACTGGACTGCATCGACCGGTACTTCGAGACCCGCGCTGTCGAGTGGGAGGCGGTCGGTGCCGAGGTCCCCATCGAGTTGACCGACCTCGCGGAGGTTGACGGCCCCGTCACCGGCTACATGGACTCGGTTCGGGAGTACCCCGACGGCGGCCTCGCCGTCATCGACTACAAGACCAGTTACGCGAAGAAAACCCTCGCCGAGAGCCACCAGCTACAGCTCTATCTCCGGGCATGCGAGGAGTTCGACGCCGAAGTCACCCACGCCGGCTACGTCTACGTCGGCGAGGCCGGGCCGGACACCCAACTGTTCACCGCCGCGGAGCTAGCCGAGATGTGGACGGACCTCCGCGAGGACCTTCGGAAGGCCGATAGCTCCTCGTTCGACAACTACACGCCGGGTCCGCACTGCCGGTACTGCGAGCATCGGTCGCTCGGGTGTGCCCCCGACGAGTTCCGGGTGGAGTGAGGGTCCTCGGTCCTCGCCGGGAAGTCTCCGGAAGGTGCTAGAAGGTGAGACTTCGGAGCGAAAATTTCTCCTCTCTACTTCACCCTCTAGCTTACTATACCTTGCTATAAAACACCTAAACAAGTGTTTAGGGGTTATAAATGTTTCTTGATGGGTGGGATTCGAGTGTCGTAGACAGTTATTCTCGTATCGACAGGCTAGCGGATTCGTCGTGCGAACGCCCCCACCAAAACCCCATGCAGTAGGTTCTGCAAATCAACCCATTCCAGTTTAACATCTGATTCTTCCACAGTTACCGTCTTGACTCCCTCGTCGCCGTCTGACGCGCGGCATACACCGAAACACAGGGTTTACCACACATGAACGTAAGGAAAAGCACAATGAGTCTCAGGTGTTCGCTCCTCGGCCACAACTACGGGGAGGCAGAAATCGAACGGGAACGCGAGGAGCAGGGAAGCGAAGTCGTCGTGACCGTCCGAGAGTTCGAGGAGTGCGAGCGGTGCGGCGACCGGAAGGTCGTCACCGAGAACAAGGAAGTGACCGCCATCCAGTCGCCCGCTCCCGACCTCGAATCCGCCGAGTCCGACGCGGTGGCCGACGAATCCACCGGTCGGGCCGCGAGTGGCGAACCCGACGCCACTGGAGGCCGTGGCGCAGGTAGCGGACCCGACGCCGCCGGCGGACGCGCCACCGGCAGTTCCGGCGCAGGCGGCAGACCGAACGCGAGCAGTGGACCGAGTTCGACCGGCGGACCGAACGCCAGCGCCGGTGCCGGCGCGAACAGCGGTTCGACCGCTGGCGGTCCCGCCGCGGGCACCGGGCGGACCGGGACCTCCCAACCCGACGTACAGATGGGGGCCGACGCCGAGGACGACGACGCCGAAATCATCGGCGGTTCGTCTGACTCCGAGAGTTCGTCGGCGGCGTCGTCGGATTCGTCGGCGTCCCCGAACTCCTCGTCTGGCGCGTCGAGGACGCCGGGCCAGTCAGGTGGGTCGGGCGCGTCCGGCGGGGCGGGCGTCGGCGGAACCGACCTCGACGACGGCCAGTCGGCCGCGGACGACGACGGCGTGATTCTGGACGACGACGGCGATTCGGGTTCGAGCGCCGCGGGCGGCGACGCCGACCGGACGCCCGGCGAGTGGCCCGACGCCGAGACCACCCATCCCGCCGAGGCCGACGACGGTCCGGGCGATTGGCCCGCGGTCGGCCGCGAGGACGACGACGAGGGATTCGACGCCGGCCCGGCCGGGGGCGGGAGTTCGGACGTGGAGTTCGGCGGCGGTCTCAATCCCGAGTCGGCCCCGGAGGTCGAGGACGACGAGTCCGAGGAGGTCGAATTCGTCAACGCCGACGGCGACAAACTGGGGACCCGCGACTCCGGCGCGAGCGAGGCCGACTTCTCGTCGGGCATCTCGGCGGGGTCCGACGCGCCGAACCTCTCGGGTCCCGCCGCCGACCCCGACGTGGACGCCGAGTTCGTCTGCCCCGAGTGCGACTATCGGGAACCGGTCTCGGGGTCGTCGCTCCGCGCCGGCGACATCTGTCCCGACTGCAGTCGCGGTTACATCGCCCAAGAGTGACACCTTGATTCGAGACCAGAGCGTCGGATTCAAGAGGGAGAACGACGCGAAAAGGGTTTACACCACCCTGTCCAATGGGAGATTACCATGAAGGAGTACAAGATGCGACGCGGCGAACATCTCGAGGACCGCGTCCCCGACATGAAGGCGAAAGTCGAGGAGTTCTTCGGCGAAGTCACGGGGACCGAGGAACACAACGGTCACGAACTCTACGTGGTCGACAATCCCGACAACCCCGTCTTCGAGAAGATTCTCGCGGGTGCCGCCGAGTACAGCGGCAAGAAGGACAAACTCGCCGTCCACTTCGAGGAGCGCGAGGCCGAGGAAGTCATCGCCGAGGGCCACGCCGACGCCGCCGCCGACGCCGTGGACAAGAAAAACACCTTCCTGCTGGAGGCCACCGGCCGCGACGCCAAGGCCCGCAGAGACTCGATGAAGCGACAGGTCGAGGACGACGCCGAGACTCCTGACGGCGTCTCGTAGTCACCGCGGTCACTCCGACTTCTTTCTTCTCGGACCCACTCGGGAGCGACAGCGTTGGCTGGTCGGTGTCGAGTAACTCCGGAATCCGACCGATTCAGAAGTGGTCGCTGTTGGGCGACCCCTCGCCCCGGCCGCCGCGTCCGCCCTCGTTTCTGTCGATGCCCATGACGCTCTCGGGTTGGTCGATGTCCCACTGGCCGGTGCCGTCGTCGGCGACTCGGACCGTCACGTCCTTGACCTCCTCGAAGTCCTTGGCGAGGTCGAGTTTGATGTTCTGGGCGGTCCGGGGGCTGATAGCACACCCCGAACACGCGCCCCCGAGTTCGACGACGACCTCGCCGGTCTCGGGGTCGGCCTTCTGGACGGCGCTCTCGCCGCCGTGCATGCTGATGATGGGCATCTGCCCGGTCAGCCACCGCTCGACGCGGGCCTTCAGCGAGTCGTCGTCTTCGGTCATGGGTTGAGTGTAGGGTCTCGCGGGGTGGTAGGACTTTGGGTTTACTGGCGGTACTTCTGCCACGCGCCCGCCCCGACGAGCGCGGCGATGCCTGCCGGGAGACCGAATCCGGGTGCGCTCCCCGCCGACGAGTCGGCGTTGGCGGTCGTCTCGCCAGCGAGGGCGGCCTCCTCGGTGGTCGGAGTCGGCGTCTCGGCGGGGGTTTCGGTCGCCGAGTTCCCCGACCGGTTCTCGCCGGTCGCGGTCAGTGACGGCGGGTCCTTCTGGGGCTTGTTCCGGGCGTCCTCTATCGGGAAGGTGTAGAGGCCGCCCTTCCCGTTCGACCGCTGACCGTAGCTACTGGCGACGAAGAACCGCTCGGTCGCGCGCTTGGCGGTCCAGAAGGAGGCCTCGTCGGGCATGCGCCACCACGCCAGTTGGGTGGGGTTCGCGGGATTCGAGATGTCGTGAATCTTCACCCCGCCCTGATACCACGACGAGAACAGTCGGTCGCCCACGATGTCGAAGTTGTGCGAGGTGGTCCACGTCCCGTCGATAGAGGAGTCGGACGTGGCCGGGGCGTCGATGGTCGAGAGCTTTCGGGGGTTCGAGAGGTCCGAGGTGTCCCAGAGTTGGAGGCTTCCGGGGCCGCCCTCTCCGCCGGCGGCCCACGCCTCCTTGTTGATGCCGAGCAGACTCCCGTCGTCGTTGGCCATCGCGTAGTGGGCGTTGCCGGGGAGGCTGATGACCTGCGCGTGGGCCTCGTCGTCGGGAATCGCCCGGAGTTCTTCGAGGGGTCGCCCGCCGATTCGCGTCCGGAACTGCGGGTCGGTGGGGTCGCTCACGTCCACGATGTAGGTCCCGGCGTCCCAGTGAGAGAGGTACGCCAATCCGTCTTGGACCCACACGTCGTGGAGCGTCCAGAGGCCCGAGGCCACCTCGCTCCACGTCTCGTCGCGGGAGGTTAGCGACCAGCGCCCGATTTCGTTCGGATTCCCGTCGCTCACGTCCACCATCACCAGCGCGTTGGTCTCCGCGCCGTTCCCGGTCAGGTAGACCACCCCGTCCCGGAGAAAGCAGTTGTGAATCGGGAAGTCGGTCTCGTGGAAGGCCATCCGGGAGGGATTCTCGGGGTCGCTCACGTCGTACAGGACGAACCCCTGCAACACCTCGCCCTGAATCGGGTTTGCCGGTCCGGCGACGACCAGTCGGTCGTCATCGACTTTGAGGTCCTGAACCAGTCTCAGCGGTCCGGTCTCGCGCTCGGAAATGAGATTGCGCTCCTCGAAGACGAGTCGGGGGTCGCTGGGAATCTGCACGTCCACGACTCCGAACCCGTCCGTCGTGGCGACGTAGGCGAAATCGCCGCTCGGGTCCGGAACCGTCTCCTTGGCGTTCTTGACGGGGATACTCCCGAGCGGACTGTACGGTCCGGGATGGGCAGTCCCGACTCCAGCAGTTGTGCCGACTGCGCCGAGTGCGACCGACCCGGCGACCCCCCGAAGAAACGCACGCCGTTGCATGGAGGTAACGTAGGCCCGAAGCAGGATAAAAGGGAGGGCAGAGGCGAACACGACGAGTGCGGCGAGTCAGACCACCGAACTCGTTCGGTCGCCCGTGCCGCCGGTCAGGGCGCTGGCGATGGCCCCCTTCAGCACCACGTCGTCGCCGAGGTTCGTGAGTTGCACGTCGGGGACGTTGTTGAACACCATGTCGCCGACGCGCTCCCGGATGGGGTCCACCACGAGGTCCTCGTTGTTCAGCGCGACTGCGCCGCCGACGTAGACCACCAGCGGGGCGTAGGCCTGCACGATGTTGCTGACCCCGAGGGCGTTCCAGTGGGCGAGTTGGTCGATTACGTGGTCGGCGAAGTCGTCGTCGCCCGCCGACTCGAACACGTCGATGGCGGAGAACTCGGGGTCGTCGAGCGGGAGGTCGGTGTCGAGGCTCCGGGCGTCCTCGGCCAGCAGTTTCGCGTACTCGGGGATGTTGTTGCCCGAGCAGTAGGCCTCCCAGTGGCCGTCTCGGCCGCACCCGCAGGTCCGGCGTCCTCGGGGGTCCACGACCATGTGGCCGACTTCGCCCGCGTTGCCGTCCCACCCGGAGAGGACCTGTCCGTCAACGCAGACCCCGGCACCGATGCCGGACGAGATGGTCAGGTACACCATGTCGTCGGGGTTGCGGTCGCTGTAGAATCGCTCGCCGATGACGCCCGCGATGGTGTCGTTGTGGAGGTACACTTGGTCGCTGTCGATGAGTTCGCCGACGGGACCGGTCAGCGGAATCCGGTCGATGGTGTCGGGGAGGTTGGCCGGACCGTCTATCGCGCCGTCGGCCAAGTCAAGCGGACCGATGGACCCGATGCCGGCAGACCGGACGCGAGCGGGGTCGATGTCGGCACCCTCGCAGGCCTCGCGGATGCACTCTAGCACGGCCTCGGTCACCGCGATGCCGGTGGGGCCGTTGGGCGTGTTGGCCCGGTGTACGCTCACCACGTCCCCCTCGTCGTCGGCGACTGCCGCCCTGACGTTCGTCGCGCCGAGGTCAACGCCCACGTAGTACGCCATTCACCCCGGTAGGACGGTCCGGCGGCACTTAACTACAAGCATTTACTCGGCGACGAGTATGCGATTGCGTAGCGTGATGGGGTTCCCCGTTCGGCCCGGTCGTCCTCGACGCGACTCCCACGAAGATTAACATCCGCGGCGTGCTATCTGGTAGCATGTCTGACTCGGACGACTCCCCCGGCACGGACGCCAATGGCTCTCCCGGCGCGGGCCTCTCGGACGAGGAGGTCTCAGCACTCCACGAGGCCGAACTCGGCATCGAGTGGTTGCACCGGGCGCACGGCCACCTCGTGGAGTTCCACCACGCCACGGGCCACGCGATGGACCACCTCGCCGACGCCGAACAGCGCCTGCGAGACGCCGGTCACGACGGTCTCGCCGACCGCTTGCGCGACGACCTCCTCCCGCGAGGAGTCGTCGGCGACACGTGGTCCTACGGCGTGCTGGAGGCGTTTCAGGACGGCCCGCTGGACGACGCGACGACATTCGAGCGAGAGGCCCGCGAGGACCTCGTGGACGGCGAGCGCCACGTCGCCGAGCGCCGACAGGAGCGCGAGTGGAAGGGTCGGTCGGAGAAGTAGCACTAGCCGGAGACGCAGGCCGGTCCGCCGGCGGCGGACCGGCCGCAACTCGATTCCGCGAACGCTCGACTGACCAGACCACCGACAAACGCTTGATTGACCAATCTACCGGCAAACGCTCGGTGAACCAGCCGACAGTTTGGGTGGATGAAGGGGCCGCCCGGTCGCGCAACGCTTGGTCGTCTCTGTGGGCAACTATTTCTGCGCGGGCGGTGTCTCGCCGAACGGGGAGAGGTCGTTCGAAAGGCGAAGCCTTTCGTGATCACGAAAATCTCCGATTTTCGGACGACGATGGCTCGGAAGACGCGGTTTGTCTTCCGGTGCTGAGAGCGCAGAAATATCCCGCAGAGCGACCGCGACCGGGCGGGGGCTTTCTAAAACAACCTCGTCCCAGTTTCGCTGTTCACATCGACTGAAAACTCGAAACCGCTTTCGTGAAAAACTCGAAC
Organism: Halorussus lipolyticus; assembly: GCF_029338375.1. Lineage (NCBI taxonomy): Archaea > Methanobacteriati > Methanobacteriota > Halobacteria > Halobacteriales > Haladaptataceae > Halorussus > Halorussus lipolyticus. Next base: position 2,991,874 of record NZ_CP119804.1, read on the forward strand.
CCTGAGGGACATCTAATCTCCTCGAACGAACGTCACGGGACACGGAGCATTCAGCATCACTTCCTGCGCGGTGCTCCCGAACACCGCCTTGCCCGCCGGTGAACGTTTCCGCCCGCCGACCACCACGCGGTCGGCGTCCACCTCCTTGGCCAACTCCACGATGGTCTCGCCGTGGTCGCCGACGCGGCCCCGGACGCTGTACTCGACGCCGGCGTCGTCGAAGCTACGAGTGAGGTGGCGGACCGTGGCGTGGCGCTGGGCCACCTCGTCGGGGTCGATTTCGCCGTCCGGGTCGTAGTCGAGGTTGCTCACCACGCCGTCGAACTCCTCGTCCGTGAAGACGTGGGCCAGCACCACGTGGGCACCGGTCGGTCCCGCCACCTCGCTGACTGCCGCGGCTAGCTCCTCGGTTCGGTCGGCGTCGCCCGGCCCGACCGCGAGCAGAATGGTATCGAGTGCCATACCTGACCGTTCACCCGCTCGATATTAATGGTATGTGGCCGTGACGATTTTCGCTTCCCCCGAAGCTTCTCGATTCGGAGCATCAATATCGCGCACTAAAGAATTGTATGTATTTTCTAAACAATGCTACCTATTTCTCTCGGCGAGGACCGTCTCCCGCCGGAAGCCTCAACGTAGAAATGCGTCGCCCTCGAAGTTCGGCGCATGATTCGACCGGACCTGAGCGACCGCATCGCACTCGTCACCGGGAGCGCCAAGGGCGTCGGCAGAGAGGTCCTCCTCGCGCTCGCCGACCGAGGAGCATCCGTCGCAGTCCACTACCGCTCCAGCGAGGACGCCGCCGACGAGACCGCCGACCGCGCCCTCGACCGGGGCGCACCCGAGGCCACCACCGTACAGGGCGACGTGGCCGACCCAGACGACGTGGACGCGATGTTCGACGCCGTAGAGGACGAGTTAGGCACCGTGGACGTGCTGGTGAACAACGTCGGTCCGTTCGCGCCGAAGCACTGGGAGGACATCCCCTTCGAGGAGTGGAACACCGTCTTGCAGGCCAACGTCAACGGGACCTACCTCTGCTGTAAGCGCGCCCTTCCCGGAATGCGCGAGTCGGCGTGGGGGCGCATCGTCAACATCGGCTACGCCAGCGCGGAGAAGGGCCTGATGTCGCCCAAGAACGCGCCCTACTTCATCGCCAAGCAGGGCGTGTTGATGTTCACCCGGATGCTCGCCAACGATACCCAGTACGAGGGCATCACCGTCAACGCCGTCTCGCCCTACGTGGTCGAGAACTCCGACGAGTTCCCCGACGACCTGCCTCGGGGGCGTCCGGCCGGATTCGAGGACATCGAGCAGGCCGTCCTCTTTTTCTTGGACGAGGACAGCGACTACATCAGCGGCGAGAATATCGAAGTGGACGGCGGGTGGTTGCCCGAGGAGGTCTGACGGGACACCGATTCAAATCCCGTCCGCGTCCCACGTCCGCTCCGCCGACCATCCCTCTCGGCCCTCCTCCAGTCCGACCGCCTCGTCGATTAACTTCTCTTGCTTGCGCACCACGTCGGTCATCGTGAGGATGCCGACCATCTCCATCGACTCGACGACGGGGAGCTTTTTCACGTCCTCGTCGTGCATCTGGCGGACCGCCTTCCGCACCGTCGCGTCGGGCGCGGTCGTCACCAGCGACCCGGTGGCCGCCTTGGCGACCGGAATCTCGGGAAAGGGCCGCTCGGAGAGGTATCCGGCCTTCAGCGCGTCGGTCTCGGTGACGATACCGGCCGGGTTGCCCTCGCGCGTGACGACGGCGCTCCCGACGCCCTCGCGGAGCATTTGGCCGACCGCTTCCTGAAGCGAGGCGTCGGCGGGGACCGTCACGACCTCGGAGGTCATGGCGTCTCGAACGAGCATGTCTCTGGATTGATGGGTGATGCACGTGTTTCTTCGGGTCTATAGAATGCTATCGGTACGACGACCCTGATTGTGAACGCTTCTCGAAGCCCCCGGCCGCTGGCGGTCGCTGGCCGGCATATCCGACGGACGTAGTTGCGTCGGATAGGGGCCGACCAGCGACTGAATTGCACGCCAGCGCCCGGCCCCTTCATCCCGCCCCGTGGTCTGTTCGACTGGGCATCTGTTGGCAGTTGTTCGGTCTGCTGTTGCGGTCCGGAAACTGGCCGGTCGCTCGTTGGTTTCGTCGCCGAAATCGCCTGTCGAGTCCGAATCCGAGTTTTTCATTTTCACGACCCACTCAACAACTTCTTCAGATGCTCCGCCGAGAAGAAGGAGGTCGGCTTGTCCATGTGGACGCCGATTTCCCCGGAGAACGCCGAGAGGCCGACCTTCTGGACCTCCTCGGGGAGCGAGTAGCACTTCCGAATCCAGTGGCCGAGTTGAATCTCTCTGCTCAGGTCCTCGCGCCACGCCTCCTCGTAGTCCTGCAAGGTCTCCGGGCGCTCGGGGTCGATGACGCGGGCGGCGTGACTCGCGGCGGTCATGCCGTAGAGAATCCCGCCGCCGGTGAAGGGCTTGGTCTGGGCCGCGGCGTCGCCGATGAGGAACCCGCGCCGACTCGTCACCCGGTCGGCCGGACCGACCGGAATCATGCCCGCGCAGAAGTGGGTCGTCTCCACGTCGTACTCGTCGGTGAACTCGTCGAACAGGTCCTTGGCGGAGGGATTAGACCCCGGAGGAGCCGCGAGACCGTACTCGACACCCGAGTCTCCTCGTGGAATCCGCCACGCGAAGAATCGGGGCGCTGTCAGGTGAACGTCCACGTAGTCGCCGGGGTCGTCCTCCTCGGAGAACGCCAGCACGCCCTGTAGCTTCTCGCCGGGTTCGGGCAGGTCGAGGTCCGACCGGACCCGAGACACCGGGCCGTCACAGCCAGCGACCATCTTGGCCTCGAAAGTCTGGGTCCCCTCCGGCGTGCTGGCGGTGACCTCCACGTGGTCGGGGTACTCCTCGACCGCCGAGACGCTGTGGTTCTCCCGGAGGTCCGCCCCGGCGTCCTCGGCGGCCTCAGCCAGCAGTTTGTCGAGGCCCACGCGGTCGATGACGTTCGAGACGACCTCGCGCTTGTAGAACTGGTAGTCGTCGCTGTCCGGCCCGCCGACGTGGAAGCGCGCGCCGTAGACCTCGTTCTGGAGCAACTCGTCGCGCGCGCCGTCGGGAGTGAACTCCCAGATGTCGGTGCTGACGTGCCCGGAGCAGGCTAACGGTTTGCCGACTTCTCCGCGTTCCAAGGTCAGCACGTCGTACCCCCGCTCGGACGCTCGCCGGGAGAATCGAGACCCGGCAGGTCCCGCGCCGACGACTACGAAGTCGTACATCGCTCGGGCGTACTACCCTCCGGCCCAAGTATTCACCGCTCTGTTCGCCCCCGCCCGAAGCCTCTCGGCGCGCCGCCGAACTATCCTTCGACGTTCGGTGGTGTCTCCTGCTGAGCGAGTTGTCGCCGCCGCACGTAGTGGGTCGCCGCCGACAGCGCGAACGCCGCGACGATGAGGACGCCCCAAATCTCGTCCGGAATCGCCGACAGCGGCGGGACGCCCAAGAAGTCTCCCAGAACCAACACCGCGCTGACGACCGCCAGCGCGAGGTAGTACCGAATCCACGGGAACTCGTCTTGCGGCCGGAGGTAGCCCTCCAACTGAGCCGCGTTGCCCGAGAGTTCTACCACGCCGCGGTTCTGGTTGTAATCCACGATACCTGCGTCCGCGAGTTTCGGGAGATGCGTCTGATACAGGGACGTATAGACCGATTTCCGCTCGTTGGCCGACAGCCCCTCGACAGTCGTGTCGTTCTCCCACGCCGCCACCTGCTCGGCGAGTTCGCTCAGCTCGACCGGGCGGTCCTCCTGCTTGAGGTAATGTAGCGTGTATCGCCGCCGCCGGTTCTTCAACACGTCGAAGATGAGGTCTTCGGACAGTGTTTGTTGTTCCGGTGAGTTATCAGCCGAGCTCATGCTACCGAAATCGCTCAATCGCTTGTTGCGCCGGTGCCACCGCCACCCGTCCCATCACGGTACGCCAGTTTCTCCCGGACCGCACTTTGTTATCCAGTACTTAGCCCTCCGGGGGCCTGAACCGACCCCGGCTTACCGGCGGTAATACGGGGATTCTCTGGGTTAACGTGACGATACAGCCGCCGTATTCCGGAAAACAGTGCGGAACCGCGGAACGTTCTCAGTCGTCGGTGGCGGGCGCGGCCTGCTTCTCGCGGTCGGTCCGGGGTCCGTCCAACTCGACTTCGGGAAGCATGTCCCGGAGGTACTTCCCGGTGTGCGAACCGTCGGTTCGGGCGACTGCTTCCGGCGTTCCGGACGCCACGATTTCGCCGCCGTTCTCGCCGCCCTCGGGTCCGAGGTCCACGATGTGGTCGGCGTTCTTCACGAGGTCCAACTCGTGTTCGATGACGACCACGGTGTTGCCCTTGTCTGTCAGGCGCTGGAGGACCTCGATGAGTTTTCGCTCGTCCTCCTTGTGGAGACCCGTGGTCGGTTCGTCCAGCAGGTAGAGGGTGTCGCCGGTGTCCTTCTTGCCCAACTCCTCGGCGAGTTTGATGCGCTGGGCCTCGCCGCCAGAGAGGGTCGTGGATGGCTGGCCGAGGTTCATGTAGTCCAGTCCCACGTCTTTGAGCAGGCCGAGTCTGCGCGCGATGCGCTGGTCGTGTTCGAAGAAGTCGTAGGCTTCTTCGACCGACATGTCAAGCACGTCGGCGATGGTCGCGCCCTTGTAGGTCACGTCGAGGGTCTCGTCGTTGTAGCGTGCGCCGTCGCACTCCTCGCAGGGGACGTACACGTCCGACAGGAAGTTCATCTCGATTTTGACCGTTCCCTGTCCGCCGCACTCCTCGCACCGGCCGCCCTTGACGTTGAACGAGAACCGGCCCTTCTCGTAGCCGCGCTGTTTCGATAGCTTGGTCTCGGCGAACAGTTCCCGGATGTAGTCGAAGACCCCGGTGTAGGTTGCGGGGTTCGACCGGGGGGTCCGACCGATGGGCGACTGGTCGATGAGTCGGACCTTCTCGACGTTCTCGATGCCCTCGATGTCGTCGTGGTCGCCGGGGTCGACCGAGGTGTTGTTGTTCATCTCGCGGGCCAGTCCCTTGTAGAGGATGTCGTGCATCAGGGTGGACTTCCCGGAGCCTGAAACCCCGGTAATCGCCGTGAACTGGCCGACCGGCAGGTCCACGTCGAGGTCCTTCAGATTGTGCTGGCGCGCGCCGACGACGGTCAGACTGTCGTCGGTGTCGCGCCGGTCGTCGGGCACCGGAATCTGCTTTCTGCCCGCGAGGTAGTCGCCCGTGACCGACTCCTCGCAGTCCTCTACCTCCTCGACGGTGCCCTGCACGACGACTTCGCCGCCGCGCTTGCCCGGACCCGGACCCATGTCGATGACGTTGTCGGCCCGGCGCATCGTGGCCTCGTCGTGTTCGACCACCAGCAAGGTGTTGCCCAAGTCGCGCAGTTCTTCCAAGGTGTTCAGCAGTCGGTCGTTGTCGCGCTGGTGAAGGCCGATAGATGGCTCGTCCAGCACGTAGAGGACCCCGACCAGCCCGGCCCCGATTTGGGTGGCGAGGCGGATACGCTGGCTCTCGCCGCCCGAGAGGGTCGCGGCCTCGCGGTCCAGCGTCAGGTACTCCAGTCCGACCTCCTCCATGAACCCGAGGCGGGCGCGAATCTCTTTGAGAATCTCCTCGGCGATTTTGGTCTCGCGCTCGTCCAACTTGGCTTCCAGACCCTCGAAGTGGTCCAAGGCGTCCCCGATGGACATCTCGTTGACCTCGGTGATTGAGGTGCCATCGACGTAGACCGACCGGCTCTGGTCGTTGAGTCGCGTGCCGTCACAGACCGGACACTCCGTGACCGCCATGTACTCCTCGATGTGGTCGCGGGTGCTGTCCGAATCGGTCTCGACGTACCGGCGTTCGAGGTTGGGGATGACCCCCTCGAACTTCTCGTCTTTCTCGCGGGTGCCGTTCTTGGTCGTCCACTCGAAGTGGACCTGCTCGTCGGTGCCCCAGACGAAGGCGTCTTGGATGTCCTCGGGCAGGTCCTCGAATGGGGTATCGACGCTCACGCCGAAGTGGTCGGCCACGTTGTCGAGTTGCCGGCGGTAGTACGTCCGGTTGTAGCTCCACGGCTCGAAGACGTGCTTGAGGGGTTTGGAAGTATCCTGAACCACGAGGTCCTCGTCCACTTCCTTGGTCTTGCCGATGCCCTCACACTCTGGACAGGCACCGTGGGGACTGTTGAACGAGAAACTCCGGGTCTCGATTTCTCTGAAGTCGATGCCGCAGTGAGTGCAGGCGAGGTCCTCGGAGAACTCGACCACGAGGCGGTCGTCCTCGTCGTCGTCAGCGAGGTCCCCTGTCGAACGGGCCTTCGCGCCGCCGAGTTCGGCGTCCTCGGGCGGGTCGGGCAGGACGACCTTCAGCGCGCCGTCGGCCTCTTCGAGGGCGGTCTCGACGCTGTCGGTGATTCGGCTTCTCGCTTCTTCGGACGCCTGCACTCGGTCCACGATGACGTCGATGTCGTGGTCGTAGTTCTTGTCGAGGTCCGGCCTGTCGAGGGTCAGGTCGAACTCCTCGCCGTCCACCTCGACGCGGGAGTAGCCGTCCGAGACCAAATCGTCGAAGAGGTCCTCGAAGGCTCCCTTCTGGTCGCGGACGACCGGGGCGGCGATTTTCGCCTTGGTGCCCTCCGGGAGTTCGAGGACGCGCCGGACCATGTTCTGGGCGCTCTGCTCGCCGACCTCGCGGCCGCACTCGGGGCAGTGGGGCGTGCCGATGCGAGCGTAGAGCAGGCGGAAGTAGTCGTGGAGTTCGGTGACGGTGCCGACCGTCGAGCGGGGGTTGTTGGCGGCGTTCTTCTGGTCGATGGAGATGGCGGGCGACAGGCCCTCGACGTTCTCGACCTGCGGCTTGTCCATCTGGCCGAGGAAGTTGCGGGCGTAGGCCGACAGGCTCTCGATGTACCGGCGCTGGCCCTCGGCGTAGACCGTCTCGAAGGCGAGCGACGACTTGCCGGACCCCGACAGCCCCGTCACCACGTTGAACTTCTCGCGGGGGATGGAGAGGTCGAGGTCCTTGAGGTTGTGCTCCTCCGCACCCTTCACGTCGATGTAGTCCTTGCTCATCGTTTTCGTGTGTCAGTAAGACGTTTCTTCGCGTGCTGTGCCGTCTCGTTCATCAACAGGTAACAGGGATTCAGGCCACTTAACGGGACTGTAATGCGATACGCTGTCACTTCCGACTGCCAGAAATTTCCCCGAAAAGAGACGTTCGCTGGGACCTCCCCGCCTGTGTGAAGGCCACGGTAATCGGCGATGCTCTACCCGAATTTGGGACCGGGGCGCGTCGCGCTGTTCGCGCCCGAGTAGGCCGCCCTTATCGAGCGTCCTCGCCGCGGGGCTTTTCACCGCCATCGGCGTATTCGACGGGTATGGATGCCGACAGGGCCTTCGCGCTCCTCCTGCTCGCGGTGTCGGTCTACGTCTCGTGGCTGGTGGTCTGGCCCTTCTTCACCTACGTCGCGCTCGCGGTGCTGTTGGCTTACGCGCTCTACCCGGTCCAGCGACGCCTCGCGCCCCGAATCGGGCCTCGGAAGTCCGCCGTGGTGCTGATGGTCGGTGCGACGGTGCTGTTCGTGCTTCCGCTCGTGCTTTTGCTCCGGACGGTCCTCGAACAGGCGCTGTCGGTCGCCGACCGCGTCCAGTCGGGCGACATCGACCTCGCGGTGTTCCAGCGGTTCCTCGAAACCGACCTCGGCGCGGACCTGCTGTCGGCGGTCCGGTCGGGCGCTGGCACCGCGCTACAGGAGATGACGGGCTTTCTCGGCGGCGTCTCGAACGTCGCGCTCGGGTTCACGATTCTGGGCTTTCTGCTGTACTACCTGCTGGTCGGGGGCGAGGAGGCCGTCGGGTGGTTCCGCGAGGTCACGCCCCTCGGTCCGGACGTGCAGGACGAACTGCTGGCGGAACTGAACCGCCTCACCTTCGCAGTGTTGGTCACGCAGGGCGTCATCGCGGTGGTGCAGGCGGTGTTGACCGGCCTCGCGCTCGCAGTCCTCGGGTTCTCGAACGTCGTCTTCTGGACCGTGGTGGCGGTCGTGTTGGGTTTGCTTCCCTTCGTCGGGTCGATGTTCATCTGGATTCCCGCGGCGGTTATCCTGTTGGCGAGCGGGGACCTCGTGGGTGGTGCCGGGTTGCTCCTCTACGGGTTCGGCGTGGTCAACCTCACCGACAACTACCTCCGACCGGTCATCGGCGGCCGGAGCGCGAATCTGAATCCGGGCCTGCTGGTGGTCGGCATCTTCGGCGGGTTGGTGGTGTTCGGCTTCACGGGCATCTTCGTCGGGCCAATCGTGCTGGGATTCACGAAGGCCGTGGTGAATGTAGTCGCAGACAAATATAAATAATGCTGGTATAATTAACACAAATGGCACAGATTTAGATTTTGTGATATATATATCATTCCATTTTAGTCTGGTAATTGAATACCTGAATCCGTTTCATCAATATTTGCCCAGACATCTCCACTCTCTTTCACTACAATCTCAAATTGTAAAGGACTACTCTTAACAGCATCTCCGTATGAATTAAAAGATGCTACTTCCCCATTGTTGTGATTTTGGGAATAGACAGATAAACTGTATATTCCTGGATTTCCTTTAAAATCTTCAATAATCTCTATCTCTCCAGTAGCAGGTGCGACGTAGCTACCGACGACTGGGCGCTCTGTCGAGTCATTTTGAGGCGCATAAATTAAAGTTATTTCAAGCTGTTCGTTCTTGTGTGTATCAGAACGTATGAGTATTCTATCAAGAGTTGCTAAGTCTTTGCCTTTATAAAGAGAATAGCTGGTGATTCCTGCGACACTCGCTCCCGCTATCAGAAATTCACGTCGTCGCATATCTTCTGTCTTTGCTACGCGAAGAAAAAAGCTTTTGGCTACCCAACAACTCTGGAAAATCAAAAATGGTAGATGTAGCTAAGACGTTATTACTACGTAGGTCCGTCGCAGCGGTCCGGATTGTTTACCGCACTTGATTCTTCGTGAGTTTCGTACTTTCCTTCCCAACCGTATTCAGACGGTGCGAAATTCCAGACTACTCCACCACCGGAACTAACACCAAATCCTTTGAACTCCGTATCGTTCCAGGTATGGTGGTAGACTCCTCGGACAGCACGCTCCTGATCTGTTACCTTCTTTTTTAGCTTTCCACCACAAGCCCACGAAACGTCACAACCGATTGGACAGGCTTCTCTGTCCTTGTATTCCCAGTCAAGACCATTCAGTGCCGTGGTCTTTATTGAGCCGTTATCTGCACTACAGTACCAACGGTAATCAACAACGCGGAAGTGATCCTCATCCCAGGACAGGGTAATGTCGTCTGGTCCGTTCGCACCGACTGGTCCAGAGGTTTCATCAGCATCTATATCTACGTGGTAATCAACGTACATATAGTCGCTATCACAGCCTTCAGTTAGAGTCATGCTCGTAGACAGTTCAGATTTCTGGAAGTCCTGAGTCGAAACGTCGCCTCCTTTCTCTCCTGTAGGCATCTGAAATGTCCGATCTTCACGAGCAACTTTGAAGCCCTGTGAAGTAAGAAAACGAACAAACTTTTCTTGACTTCCAGTTTTCTCACGGATTTGCCGGGCTTGCTCAAAGGCTTTATCAAATGAGTCCTTCCGCTTCTTTTGAACTTCTTTTTTAGCGGCACCCAAAGCTGAACCTGCAAAACCTGTACTAGCGATTCCTGCGCCAAACGTCCGGAGTATATTCCTCCGACTTCTACTATTTCCTTTCATCTTACTGCATCAACATATTTGTGGGTCAATAATTATACTTTTCTAACTCTATTTTATATAATATTTTTATTATTCTTTGAATGAATGAGTTCCACTCTCCGACGACGAGTACACGGTCGTCCAGTCGCTGATTCGCAACAAGTACAAGGCCTACGACGGCGACGGGAACCTCGTCCTCCGGGGCAAGCAGAAGATGTTCAAACTCAAAGAGGAGTTCCCGTTTCTCGACGCCGACGGGAACCCGGCGTTCACCGTCAAGGCCAGCGGCGTCCTCGACTTCGCGGGCGACTACGCGCTGGTTGACGACCGGACCGACGAGACGGTGGTCGTGCTGGAACACCAGTTCACCCTGCTGGTGGACAAGTGGGCGCTCCGGGACCCCGACACCGGCGACCGCATCGCCGAAATCGCCTCCAAGAGCAAGGTGGTCTCGCTCCTGCGCCACCTCCACGAACTGTTCAGCCTGATTCCCCACGAGTACGAGATTACCGACAGCAACGGCGGCCACGTCGGCACTATCGACGGCCGGTTCTCGCTCAAGGACAAGTACGACGTGACCATCGACGACGACACCGATATCCCGAAAGAGGCCGTCGTCGCGGCCGCGATGGTCGTGGACGCTATCGAGGGAAACTAGTATTCCGGAACTCTGGCCGACCGGTCGCTTCCCTCCACGAACGGCAGGGAAGCAATCTCGGCCGGGACCTCCTCGCCGCCGACGCGGACCGCTAATTCAGCGTCTCCGCCTTCGTCCGCGCTCGCTTCCACGTCGAAGTCCACCGCGGCGAACGCGATTGGCTCCTCCCGGTCGGGACTCTCGACCGCCCGCGTCACCTCGCCGACCGACTCGTCGCCCCGGAAGACCGCCGCGCCGGAGTCCGGGACTTCTTCGGGGAGGAGGCCGACCAGTCGCTGGCTCGGCTGTCCGCGGTTCTCGACGCGCGAGACGACTTCTTGCCCGACGAAACACCCCTTGTCGAAATCGACCGCGTTGCGCAGGCCGACCACGTTCGGAATCCGGCCCGCCAACTCGGTCTCGAACAGGGGCGTCCCGGCTTCGAGGGTCAGCGACTCCCACGTCCGCCGGCCGAAGGGGGCGGCGTTCAGGCCCTGATTCAGGAGCGTGTCGAAGACGAGTTCCCCGTTCTGGCGCTCCATCCCGGTCTCGTTGACCGTGGCGTCGGTGGTGCAGACGACCTCGTAGCCCTCCTCGCCGGTCAGCGCGTCGGTCCGAATCACGGTGACGCCCACCTCGGCCATCCGACCGCGGACGAAGGATAGGTGGCCGTCCGGCGCGCTCGCGCCGTTGAGGACGCTGGCTATCTTCTCGGTCGCCTTCGGGCCGTGGACGCCGAACACCGCGAAGTCGTCGCTGGCGACGGAAATCTCGACGTTCTGGAGGAACACCTTGTCGCGCCACTCCGACGCGAGGTCGGCGGCCTCACCCGGCGGGACGAACAGCAGGAGTTGCTCGCCGGCGTTGTAGACGTACATGTCCAACTCGATGCCGCCCTGCGGGTCGAGCAGGAGGGCGTAACACCCCTCGCCGTCGGCCTCGGGCACGTCGTTCGAGACCACGTTGTCCACGTAGTCCACTCGGTCCTCGCCCGTGACGACCACCACGCCGTAGGGCATCTCGGTGACGCCGACGACCTGCCGGACCGCGCCGTGAGCGCGCGCCGGTCGGCCGTAGTCCGCGGGAATCTTTCGCCCGCCCACGTCGGTCCACTCCGCCCCGAGGTCGTCCTGCTGGTCCTCGATGACTGTCATTGCCTCGGGTTCGGGTCGGGACGGGGTTAAAGGGTGGGAATCCGAAAGGAGCGAGATTCTAGCTCGGGTTCATTTCGAGATTTTCCGGTCGGCGTGCGCTTGGTGGACCTTTTTGCTCGGCGCGCGCTGACCCGACCCGAAGGAGTCGGGCCAACCGCGCGAGGTCGTCGGGAACGAAGTGACCGACTGCTCGGCAGACGCGGTTCGTCTGCCGGTGGACGGCGGCCGCGGATGTGGCCGCCGAGGTTGGGGAGGTACGAGGCTTGCGGTGGTGGTGCTGTCGCGGCGGGGTTGCGGTGCTGTGCGGAAGACGCCTTTGCCCACGTCTGAAGCTAGCTCTCGAACGGTTTCCCTCTCGGTTCATTCAGCTCTCTCTCGAATATTTGTCACATATATAGATTATATTAATCACACATATATTTGTCTACAAATCATTTTGAATCCTCTCTACCCAACAATCCCCAGAAAACACGCCCACTAAAGCGGCAGGCGCTCGATAATCTTGTCCACGAACGAGGGTTCCTCGACCTCCTCGTCGGGGTCGGGAATCACTTGCTCGTCGGGGGTGATGAGCGTCCGGTGGTCGCCCTCGTTGGCAGAGATGAGGCCGTCGTCTTTCAGGTTAGCGAGCGCGGTTTCGAGTTCGTCGATGTCGGCGTCCACCCGCGAGCGAATCTCGAAGACCGTCATCCCGTCGTCGTTCCGGTCCACGAGCGCGTCGAGTACCGCGACTTCGACCTCCTCGCGGTCCCGATACTCCCGCTTTGCCTTCATACGTGGGAGTATGACCGGCGGGTTTTTACCTTTATCTGAAACCGGGGTCGTCGTGAACCCGGCCGTCTCGAAGGCGAGAGTATTAAGCCCCGAAGCGACAGACGTGTGGGTATGGAAGTCAAATCTCGTCACCACCTGCGGAGCGACGAGGTGCGGGAAATCGAAGACGCACTGGCCGACGGACTCGGCGTCGAGTTGAACGCCGACACCTACGAACTGGTCGAACTGGAGGACTCGGAGTTCGAACTCGTCCTCGTGGACGGCGACCCCGCCGTCCTCTACTACGAGGAGGAACCCTTCTTGACGGTCCGCGGCGCGAACGAGTACCCGCCCCAGACGCGAGTCGTCACGGTGGACGCCGGCGCGGTCTCGTTCGTCAGCGACGGCGCGGACGTGATGCGCCCCGGCATCACCGAGGCCGACGAGGACATCTCGGCGGGCGACCTCGTGGCCATCGCCGAGGAGTCCCACGGCAAGGTGCTGGCTATCGGCCGCGCCCAGACCGAGGGGTCGGACATGGTGGGTAGCGAGGGCAAGGTGGTCTCGTCGGTCCACCACGTCGGCGACGAACTGTACGAGTTCAACGTCTAGAGACGACTTTTTCCAACGCGACGCAACTCGCCACGGGCGAATTCCCTCCCGTGGTCCGCTCGCTCACGTTCGTTCGCTCGCGGTGTTACTTCTCTCCGGACTACTTCTTGTGGCGACCCACCACCCCAGCACTGCGATTCCCGCGCCGAGCAACACCCCCGGTCCGACCGGGACCACGGCCTCGTCGGGGACCACGCCGCCGACCGCGAGCGCCAGCGAGACGCCCAGTCCCGCCGGGAGCGCAATCGACAGCAGGAGGGCACCCGAGCGCGGCGGCACCTCGTCCCAGAGGAGTCCCGCGCCGAACCCGACCGCACCGACCAGCGCGAGGAAGTACGACCAGACTGAGAGCGTCCACCCGGTCAGGAGTCCACCAGCAACGTAGACCGCCGACCCCACGAGCGCGCCGAGAAGACCGGCGAAGACCACGACGAACCCCGCGGTCGTCACCCATCCCCACGCCGACTGCGTTCTCGCGTAGTAGCCAGCGAGGCCGACGAGGGTCAGCGCGAGGACCGCGGGCGTGAGGAGGTCGAGTCTCCCGTAGCCGAGCAGAGTGGTCCCTCGTCCGGCGGCAAACGAGGCGACGACCAGTCCCGCCCACGTCAGGCCGCCCGCCATCCCGGCGAGTCCTGCGAGGCGCGTTCGTTCGCGACTGAACACGGCGCTACTCGTCGGTCGCTTCGCCGTCTGGCGACTCGTCGCCGGCCTCGTCGAGTTCGTCCTCGTCGTAGGCTTCTTCGTAGCGTTCGACCGCCATCTCGAAGCCCTCGCTGGCGAGTTCGTAGGTTTCCCGCAGGTCGTCGATGGGCGTCTCGGTGGCGTCCACTCGCAAATCGTCGTAGTAGGGTTCCATCTCGCGCTCCTCGGTGCGCTCGACCAGCAGGGCCGCGCTCTGGACGTGGAGGTCCTCGCGCTTGTCGCCGCCCTCGGCGTAGCCCGCAGAGAGGGCGTCCACGAGTCGCTCGGCGAGGGGCCGGTCGTCGTCGCGCCCGTCTCGCGTCTCCGCGCTCGACGTTTCCGCGCCGCGGGGCGGTGCGCTCTGCTCGTATTCGTCGGCCACGGCCTCGATGACCGACTCGCCGGTCAGGAGATTCCCGGCCACGGTGTAGCTATCGCCCTCGATGTGGCCGTACCAGTCCTTGCACTCGTCGCCCGAGAAGACGAAGGTGCCCTCTGAATCGACACCGTGGAGTTGGCGCTGAGATGCGCCCTCGTCTGCGTTGAGCAGGGCTTGGAGGGCGTCCTCGACCGCCAAACCGTCGTCCAGATACTCGATACCCTTCCGACCCAACTCGACGTTCACCAGACTCTGGGTCGCTACCGCGCCGCTCTCGCTGGCGAAGGGACAGAGCGTGCCGACCGCCGGCAGGCGTGTCGTGACCGCCACGCCGAATCTGGTCTGGTCGGTGCCGTCGCTATCGGTGTACTCCTCCCGAACGCAGATGCTGAAGGTCATGCTCCAATCGAAGACCCGCCCGGCCAAAAAAGTCGGTTTCGCGGAAATTCGTCGCGGCTCGAGGCGTTACTGGACTTCGACGGTGAAGTCGTTGACCTCGCCGTAGTCGCCCGTGACGCCCGGCTCCTCGAAGCTGTTCCAGCTAAGTCGGACGCGAACGAGCGTCTGGCCCGTCGCGGCGTCGCTCGGCACGTCCACCGTCGCGGTGTACGTCGAGGTGTCGTCGTTCACGTTCGACATGATTTGGGTCTCGGTCGCGGTGGACCAGTCGCCGTTCTGGTCCCAGTCCACGTAGACGTTCCCGTAGTGGCCGTCGTAGCCGCCGTCCGAGAAGTCGAGTTCGATGTCGAACGACCCGCCTGCGCTGACCGTGATGGGTCCGGAACAGGTGAAGTCCTCGTAGGCGTTGTCCGCCGAACTCTCCGAGAACTGACCCGTGACAGTCACGGCGTCGATGTTCTCGCTACCGCTGGACCCGGTTCCGCTGGGCCACTGGGTCGCGTCGAGACAGTCGCCGCCGCCACCGCCGCCGGTGTCGCCGTTGATGGCGGCTTCCACGTCGAGGAGGCCGGCACCCTGCTCGTTGGAGCCGAGACCGATGTCCTCGGCGGTGTTCTTGAGCGTACTCCGAGCCTCGGTGTTGCTCGCGCCGTTGGCCATCAACTGGGCACCTGCGCCCGAAACGTGGGGACACGACATCGAGGTGCCCGAGAGGGTGTCGTAGCCGCCGCCTGCGTAGGTCGAGTAGACGCTTCCGCCGGGCGCGGCGAGTTCGATTTCGGAACCGGTCGACGAGAAACTCGACAGCGAGTCGTCCTCGTCGGTCGAGGAGATGGCCATCGCGTTGCTGTAAGCCGCGGGGTAGCCCACGCAGTCCGAACACGGACCGGAGTTACCGGCGGACGAGACCACCAGCACGCCGTTGTTGTAGGCGTAATCCACGGCATCCTTGAGTGCCGAGGTGCCCGAACTCGCGCCGAGGCTGAGGCTCGCAACGTCGTAGCCTTGGTCTGCGGCCCACTCGATGCCGGCCGCAACGTCCGAGAACGAACCGCTCCCGTCGTCGCCCAGCACCTTGCCGGCGTGGAGCGTGGCCTCGGTGGAGACGCCCACGACGCCTTCCGAGTTGTTGACCGCGTTGGCGATACCAGCGCAGTGGGTCCCGTGACCGTCGCCGTCGTCCCACGTGCCCTTGCCCGAGAAGTCCTTACCCGTACCGAGGTTGGCCTGCAGGTCGGGGTGGTCTTTGTCGATACCGGTGTCGAGGATGGCGATGTCGGCACCACTGCCGGTCTCGCCGTTGCTGTGTGCTACGTCGGCGTCCACGCGGTCGATGCCCCACGGCAGGGTCTGAGCGTGAGCGTGAACTTTGCCGTTCTTCTCGACGTAGCGGACGTTCTTTCGCTTGGCGAGTCCTCGCGCGGCGTTCGCCGACGCGCGGATAGTGATGATGTCGAGCGAATTGAACTCTCGGACCACGTCGTTCGCGGCGTTGCGCGCCGCCTGTCGCGCTTTGTCGCCGCGGAAACCGACGTTGATTTCGACCGTGCCCTTCGCACCGGCCAGACTGGCCAGTCCGGTCGCGGCCACCGCACCGCCAGCCGTCTTCAGCACGTTCCGCCTCGAAACTCCGTTGTTATCTTTTGTCATGCGTAAATTACATCGCTCCATGGGGACTTAATAATTCTCCCTAGAGTTAGGAAATTAATATATTGTCCGATAGTTGAGAAAAGAGCGCAAAACGGGTTTCGGGAACTCCATCGGCTAGCTATCGGGCTATTAAGACAATAAAATGTTTCTTTTGGCCGTATTTAGAGTCCTCAAAGACGTACAGATATTGCTCTCCCCGCTCGACGCAAATGTAGATTCATCTCGAATTACGTTGGCGCAAAAAGAAATTCGAATCGACGGTCGTCTCACGCACCGATTCCGATGGACGTTCGCGGAATCAGGCCGAGACGGTCGTGGTCTGGGTGGCCGTGTTGCCCTTCGAGTCGGTGACGGTGAGCGTCACGTCGTAGGTGCCGCTTCCCTTCTTCTCCTCCAGTCGGGCCGACCCCGACCCGTTGGAGCCACTGACCGACGTGGTGGTCGAATCGACGGTCGTGGATTGGACGAGTTCGAGGTCGACCGACGCGAGGTCGCCGTCGGCGTCCGAGACGCTCCAACTCACGTCGAAGCGTGCCCAGCCACCGTTGCTGGCACTCGTGGCCGAGAGCGAGTCCACGGCGGGCGCGGTGTCGCCCGTGCCGCCGCCACCGCCGCCGCCGTCACCGGCGAGCGCGGCTTCCACGTCGAGGAGACCGGCACCCTGCTCGTTGGTGCCGAGACCGATGTCCTCGGCGTTGTTCTTGAGGGCGCTCCGGGCCTCGGTGTTGGACATGCCAGTGGCCATGAGTTGGGCACCCGCACCGGAGACGTGGGGACACGACATCGAGGTGCCCGAGAGGGTGTTGTAGCCGCCGCCTGCGTAGGTCGAGTAGACGCTTCCGCCGGGCGCGGCGAGTTCGATTTCCGAACCGGTCGACGAGAAACTCGATAGTCCGTCGTCCTCGTCGGTCGAGGAGATAGCCATCGCGTTGCTGTAGGCCGCGGGGTAACCAACACAGTCCGAACACGGACCGGAGTTACCTGCCGAGGAGACCACCAGCACGCCGTTGTTGTAGGCGTAGTCCACGGCGTCGCGGAGGGTCGAGGTTCCGGAACTCGCGCCGAGGCTCAGGCTCGCAACGTCGTAGCCCTTGTTGGCGGTCCACTCGATACCGGCGGCAACGTCCGAGAACGAACCGCTCCCGTCGTCGCCCAGCACCTTGCCAGCGTGGAGCGTGGCCTCGGTGGAGACACCGACGACACCCTCAGTGTTGTTGACAGCGTTGGCGATACCCGCACAGTGGGTACCGTGACCGTCGCCGTCGTTCCACGTGCCCTTGCCGGAGAAGTCCTTCCCGTTGCCGAGGTTGGCTTTCAGGTCGGGGTGGTCTTTGTCGATACCAGTGTCGAGGATGGCGATGTCGGCACCACTGCCGGTGTCACCGTTGGAGTGCGCCACGTCGGCGTCCACGCGGTCGATGCCCCACGGCAGGGTCTGGGCGTGAGCGTGAACTTTGCCGTTCTTCTCGACGTACCGGATGTTCGGGTTGTTCTGAAGCCCTTGGGCCGCCTTCGCGGGCATCTTGGCCGTCACGATGTCGAGCGACTCGAACTGTCGCACCGTCTCGTCGGCCTTCTTGAGGGTGTCCTGCCGACCGCGCTCGGACGCGAAGCCGACGTTGACCTCTACCTGCCCCGTCGCTCCGGCGAGTCCGGCGAGTCCCGCCCCAGCAACCGCGCTTCCGGCGACCTTAAGTACATTTCTCCTCGAAAGTCCGCTGTTATTATCTGCCACACCTCATGAAATAGGTTATCACACCTTAAACATTTCCATGAGAGATATGAACCTTTTGGCCGTTTCCCGGAACCTTCGTCTGACGTAAGAACTATACTGTTTCGCTCGGCCCATGTCTCTATGGGCTTCATGAGCAAGATTCTCGGCGACCGGGACGCACACACCGCCGAGGACTACGTCGAACTCAATCTCGACGACTTCGACACGGCGTCGAGCGACGCCGCGATGCAGGTCCACATCGCCGAGATTCAGGGCCAGCAGGACGTAATCGCTATCAAAGACGCTATCTACGACGGCGACCTCGTAGTCGCGGACATCACCCGACTCCGGACCGAGGACACCACGGTCGAACGCATCACCAACGAACTCCAGCAGGTCGCCCGCGAAGTTGACGGCGACATCGTTCAGAAGGGCGACGACCAGATTCTGGTCACGCCGACCGGCGTGAAAATCAGCAGAGAGAAGTTGACGCGCTGACTTCCCGATTTACTTCTACTTCAGCGCACGCTCGACGCTTCCCGCGACGTTCCGGGCTTTTTCGGCGAGCGATTCGGAGATGTCGCCCGCTTCGACCGCTTCGTCCAGTTCGTCGTCGTCCACGCGCCGGACCTCGCCGTCGGGCGTCTTCACCACGTCAACGTGGAGGTCCACGTACCGCGCCGAGTCGGGGAACAACTCGACCGGCGTGCAGACGTTGACGTAGGTGCCCTTGCTCCGACCCTCCTCGCTCTTGTAGACCGTCGGGTACCACCACCTGCCCTCGCGGAACTTGGTGATTGCCACGTCGCCCGACTCGCGGTCGGTCCCCAGCGCGTCGTAGGTTCCTCGGCCCGACATCTGCCGGCGGACCGTGACCTTGCCCTCGTCCGGGAGACACTCCGAGACTTCCCCGCGGCCCAGCGAGAAACACCGACCGTCCGGCTTGCCGTGGCGGATTTCGAGGCGGTCGCCCGCCGAGGGGCCGAACTGCCGGAGCGCCGCGCCGGTCGGGAACTCGTCGGTCCCGCCTTCGCCCTCGTCGCCGCCGAGCGCGTCTGTCTCGGTCCAGAGGTCCTCCACGAAATCGACCGCCGCGCTCGCGGACTTGTGGGCGGACTTGACTCGGTGGTGGCCCGGCATGGTCGTGGTCACGGCCCGGCGCTCGTCGTCCAGCGCGAATCTGGACTCCCGGCCGAACCAGCACCACGTCGTGGCCTCGGGCGCAGAGAGTTTCCGGGGTAGGTCCCGGTCTCCCTCCTCCGGGCTATCCGGCGCGTCCGCGAGGTCCGCGTCGATTGCCTCGGCCCGTTCGACTGCCGCCCCGAGCGCGTCGTCCATCGCGTCCATCCCGGCGTCCCCGGCAGGGTACTCCCACCGGACGCCCCAGTCGTCGGGGACCTCGGTCGGAAGCATCTCGGTGGTTCGGGCGAGTTCGGTCTTGGTGGCCTCGTCGCCCGAGGCAACGATTCGGTCGATGCCCTTCGAGAGACTAGCCACCCCGCCGAACGCCTGCATCTCGGTGCCGAGAGTGGGCCGCCTGTCGGCCCACGGGGCCGCGGGGTCCTGAACCTGCACCCGAACTCGGTCGTCCTCGTGGACTCGCCGGTCTATCTTCCCGAAGGAGAGGTAGCCCTCCCGGTCGCCCAAATTCACGACTGCGCCGCCGCCGAGCGTCTCGGTGACGACGCCGTCGAAGATTGCTCCTCGGGGGGCCGGGTCGGTCCACTGGAAGGTGTCGATACCGAGGCCGGCGAGGACCTCGGCAATCGCTTCGACCGCTTCCGGGTCGCCGACGATGCCCGCGCCCTGCCGGTCGTCGGTGGTCTCGACGCTGGCGTCGTACTCCTCGGCCGGAAAGTCGGCGTCGAAGCGCCGCCGAATCGGGGGCGAGGCCTGCACGACGTCGAACTCCTCGCGGAGGCGCTCGGTCAGCGCGGTGGTGTAGATACCGCGAATCCGGACCCTACTCATTGTCGCTCGCGCTCGAAAATTTGCGGTCGGTCTGCGGTCGGTCGGCGCTCGGTCCGTTTGCGACTCGCTCGGTGTTCATACCCGAAGGCTCGCAGGGCGGACCCTTCGGTTTAGCGATTCGGGAAAACGGGGGCCGAAACTCAGTCGTCGGCCGGGACCGAACCGGTCCAGTTGGCGTCGGTCGTGGCCGGGGAGGGTTCGGCGTCGGGCGCGCGCTCCTTGATTTCGTTGGTTTCTTGTGCTGTCTCGTCTGTTTCGTCGTCTGTCACGTCGTGTACGTCGTCTTCCGGCGGGGCGGTGTACATCATCCCGCGGCTTTCGCTTCGGTACGTCATCGTTGTCCACGCTGTGTTCGATTCTCCTTGATAAGGTTTCCCCTGCGAGTGTTAATGGTGTATAATCACAATTAAGGTATGAAAGGTGATGGTGAGCCAGATAATTGGGACTGGAACCCGTAGCCGGCGGCGATGGAAGATGAACGCGACCCGATTGCGGACGGTGCGACCGACTCGGCGGACCTCTACGACATTGCCACGTGGGAGCCTCGAGGACTGCTCGACCGGATTTCGGCCGGGGTGTACGGTGCGCTGAATGCAGTCGCGCCCTACGTCGTCGCGCTGTTCGTACTCGTCGTCGTCTTGGTCGAACTGCTCCTGTTCGGGGTCGCCATCACGTCCTTCAGGAACCCCGTCGTCGGCGCGTTCGTCCTGCTGTCGGTGGTGCCCGCCTTCGCGCTGGCGGTCTACATCTGGTACGCCGACGTGACGACCTCCGAACCGCTCTGGTTGCTGGCGCTGACCTTCCTGTTGAGCGTCCTGCTTGCGAGTTTCGCGGCCATCGTCAACACGCTCCTCCAGCCGGTGGTCACGCTGGTCCCGGTGGTCGGGATGACGCTGTTCTTCTACCTCGTGGTCGCGCCGGTCGAGGAGACCGTCAAATGGCTCGCAGTCCGGCTCTGGGCGTTCAGAGACGCCCGGTTCGACGCGGTTATCGACGGCGCGGTCTACGGCGCGGTGGCGGGCCTCGGCTTCGCCACCATCGAGAACGCCATCTACATCACGCAGGGCCTCGGCTCGTCGGCCCCGCTCGGTGCCGACGCCATCGCCAGCGCGGGCCAGACCGCCGCGGTCCGCCTGCTGGCCGGGCCGGGCCACGTCATCTACTCGGCGTTCGCGGGCTACTACCTCGGGTTGGCCAAGTTCAACCGGGAGAACGCGGGTCCTATCGTGGTCAAGGGCCTCCTCATCGCGTCGTTCATCCACGCGACCTACAACACGCTGGTCACCTACCTCAACCCGATTCTGGACCTCGCCGGGATTGCGGTCGCGCCCGGCGTGGCGTTCATCGGCTTCGTCGTGGTCTACGACAGCATCTTCGGCTACGTCCTCTACCGGAAGATTTCGCGCTACCGGAAGGCCTACCGGCAGGTCAACATGGGCCAGAGCGTTACGTTCGAGGACGCCGCGGGAGAGGGCGAGCGCGTCGGTCCAGCCGAGAGCGACGGCGGTTCCGAGGGCAAGTCGGAGTAGCGACCGCCTCCACTCGGTCGTTCTCCCGCTCGACTACCGAAAAAATGCGGCGACTGCTCAGTGTTCCAGCGTCTCCGCGATTCCGTCGTCGGCGTCGTCCGAAACCTCGAACCCGGCGTCTTCGAGCAGATTCTCGGCGTACTTCGCAATCACGTCCACTTCGAGGTGAACCGGGTCGCCGACCGTCTTCTCCGAGAGGTTGGTCACGTCGCGGGTCTCCGGGATGATGGCGACCGAGAAGGTCTCCTCGCCGCGCTCGGCGACAGTGAGGCTGATGCCGTCCACCGCAATCGACCCCTTGTCCACGACGTACTTGCCGACGCCCTCCGGGATGGCGAACTCGTATTCCCAGTCCTCGCCCACTTGCTGGATGTCCACTACTTCGGCGGTGGTGTCCACGTGGCCCTGCACGACGTGCCCGTCGAATCGCCCGTCGGCGGGCATCGCGCGTTCGAGGTTCACCGGGTCGTCCGCCTCAACCTCGCCGAGGTAGGTCTTTGCGACCGTCTCGCTGGCGAGAAAGACCTCGAACCAACCGGGACCGTGGTCCTCGACCGTCAGGCAGACCCCGCTGACGCTGACGCTCTGGCCGCGTTCGAGATTTCGGGCGGCCTCGTCGGCCTCGATTCGGAGGCGACGGCCCTCGTCGGTGACGGTTACGTCGGTGACCTCGCCCTGCTCCTCAACGATTCCGGTAAACATACCAGATTTGTGGGTCTGGTCGGATGAAAAGGATTCCGGAGTCGGGGAGTCGTGCCGAGTGACTGGGAAGGTACTCCGGGAGTCGTGTGGTTTCGACTACTGTCCGACCGGCGTTCGCTGTCGGCTTTGGAACCGACTCGATTGGCTCAACTGACCGTACCAGTCTCGTTCGTTTCGCTCTCGAAACCCCGTCAGTCCGAGGTTAACGGATATAGACATTGCCTAACAACATACGATTATTGCTTAAACAAATACTCACCAATGCGGACGCTTTCTCGACTCGTCCCCGCGGGATTTTTGACCGCCCGCCCGAAACCGAGAGGACGATGAAGAAACCGGGCATCCTCGGTACTATCCAACTCGCGGCGACTCTCATCTTCGCGCTTCCGGTCGGCCTGCTTGGCGTCCAGTTTCTCCTCGACGGTAAGACGCTACTTGGCGGCGGGTTCGTCGTCGTCGCGGTCATGATGGTCGTGCTGGAGGAGTACCTGACGACGCCGACGGACGTACCGGGCGCGGTGGCCGAGAAGACCGTCAGCAAGGTTGCGAAGACGCCGGACGACGAGGAGTGAGGTTTAAACCGCCATTTTGAGGTTGCTTGCCGAGAATTTCCGTTCTGCTGACCGGGAGTATCCTGACCGGGAGTTATTCAGCAGAGCTAGCTTCAGGCTTGAGCAACGCCGTCTACCGCACTACTCTGCCCCGCACCGCAACCGCGGGCCACACCCTCCCCAGCCGACTGTGTTGCTCGTCGCTTCGCTCCTGCGCTACTCATCCACCGGCAGACAAACCGCGTCTGCCGAGCAGTCGGTCGTCGTCCGAGAGCGACGCTCTCGTGATCACGAAAATCTTCGATTTTCGAACGACTACGCTCCCGACGACCTCGCGCGGTTCGGCGCGGCGAACGAGCCGCCGGCGGACAAACCGCGTCCGCCGAGCCGTCGGTCGCTTCGCTCCCGACGACGCCGCGCCAGCGCGCGCCGGAGGAGTTAGTAAAGTCGTAGAAACGAGACGAAAGTTCGAGAGAAGCGAGAGCTATACTGGCCGAAATCTACTGCGCGGGCGGTTCTTCGACTTCTTCCAGCGCCTCGGCGACGCCCTTGCCGTTCGGTTCGTTGTAGAGCAGAACGTCGATGGGTAGGGTCGGCGCACCGCCCACGAGGTTCTCCATGACGACGAGGCGCTCTCGGGCGCGGGACATTCCGACGTAGAAGACCCGGCGCTCGTTGTCGGTCAGGGTCGGCACGGGGTCGGTCGTGGCGGTGAACTCCTCGCCTTCGACCGGTCCGTCAACGGTGGCGGCCATCTGCTCGACCACCTTCTCGGTCAGGTCGGTGGCGACGAACACGTGGTCGGCCTCACGACCCTTCGCGGAGTGGATGGTGCCGATGCGAACGCGGTCAGCCTCCATGCCCTCGTAGTCGCCGCCGAAGTAGGCCCGCATCGAGTTCTTCTGGAAACTGGTGACTTTCCGCACCATGTCCGCGGCGGAGGCCGGGCCGGGCATGAACGGCGCGAAGTCGGTCACGAAGTCGTGTTCGACCTCGATTTCGGCGAGGTCGTCGGTGTCGGCGTCCTCCTTGCGCTCGTCGATGGCGTCGAACAGGTCGTCTCGCTCGTTGGTGCCGAACGCCGAGTCCTGAAGCATGTCGGCGAGGCGACGGGCCTGCAGGGCGGTAATCGGCTCCTCGGAATCGACCTTCTCGACCGCATCGACGTACTGCTGGAGGCGGTCGGTCCACATCCGCTGGTCGGTCAGACACTTGAACGGGATGCCCTCGTCGATGAACTCGTCGATGAACCGGAACATCTGGTAGCGCGCCCGGAACAGCAACATCAGGGTGCCGTCGTGTTCCTCGATGGTGTACCGGACGTTCCGGACGAGTTCGAGCATCGAGGGGCTATCGACCTGTTCGACCTTCCCGCCCTGTTTGCGCGGC
Organism: Halorussus lipolyticus; assembly: GCF_029338375.1. Taxonomy (NCBI): domain Archaea; kingdom Methanobacteriati; phylum Methanobacteriota; class Halobacteria; order Halobacteriales; family Haladaptataceae; genus Halorussus; species Halorussus lipolyticus. The sequence continues at coordinate 3,015,750 of NZ_CP119804.1, forward strand.
GAGAGGTTCTTCTCTTGGCGCTCGTCGATGTGCTGGACCTCCTGCTGGACGACGCGCAGAATCTCGGAGGGGAGTCGGTGCGAGGTGTCGAGAATCACGTCGTTGCCGGTCTCCTCGAGCAGGAGTTTGGGGTCCGCACCCTGCCACGCGTAGACCACTTGGTCGTCGTCGCCCGCGATGAGGACCTCCTCCATGTGGGGCTTCCACTCCTCGTAGACGTCGTACTGGAGGCTGGTGATGTCCTGAAACTCGTCGATGACCAGATACTCGACGTTGGGCAGGAGCGACCGCTGTTGGACTCGTTCGAGCATGTCGGCGAAGCCGACCAAATCGTGTTCGCCCTTGTAGTTTCGCCACCCGCGGATGGCCTCGGGCACGTCGAGTCGGTCGTCGTCGCTGGGCCACGTCGGCGTGTACTTGTTACCCTCTTGGGCGTTCGGGTCGATGTCCGGCGGGAGACGGACCTCCTCGTCGTTCCACTGGAAGGGCACGTCGTACCAGTCCGAAACGTCTCTGCTGGTGCGCTGAAGCCACTGACTCGTGGCGATAATCTTGTTGCCGAGCGTGGTCGAGCGAGCAGTCCGGCGACCCGCGCCGCTGTACTCGTCTTCGAACTCGATGCCGAAGTCCTCGCAGAACTCCTTCTTGTCGGACTCGCCCACCACGTCGTTGCGCGAGAGGTCCAGCAGTTCGTAGGCCTTCGCGTGCATCGTGCAGACCGACCCCTGAAGCGACCGGGGGTTGAGGTCCCGGCGCTCGGCCAGACGCTCTCGAACCTCGTTCGCCGCCGCTCGGGTGTACGAGACCAACAGAATATCGTTGACGCCGACGCCGTCCTTGTCGAGGAGACCCTCTACTCGGTCGAGCAGTTCGGTGGTCTTCCCACTTCCCGGCCCACCGAACAGACGGGTCACTTGTTCGTCCGTGTCTTGGCTCATTACACCAACCCCATGGCCCCCGCACTCATAAAACGATGTGAATTAGATTGACGGGACTCCTCGCCGGAGTCGTTGCTGTCGGGCAAGCGGGAATTAGCGGAGAATCGGCCTGTTCGGCGCGCTACGAGGTGTTTCGGGGGGACCGGGCTTCGCGGACCTCACTGCCGTCTCGGATTTTGTCTTCGCACTCGGGGCAGACGCGCGGGTCCTCTACTTCGCGGGGCGTGAAGACTCGGGCGTAAGCGTCCGTCACGAACGAACCGCAGTTTTGGCATTCGGGCATTTCTCTTGTGCCACTACGGAAATCTTACACTATATTTCTATCGACACCGGAACGGACTCCTCCGACTGACGATACAACTGTTCTGCATCCCGAAATCGGGTTGAAGGCAGTATAAGCAGTAATTTTATAATTATATTTACGAGAGTCGTCGCAGGTTGTCACGACCGCGGCGAATAAGGGTGCGTAGGCCACAGTACCCACGATGGCACCTGCTCTCGACGTGTTGGCGTTCGCGCTCCTGCCGGCCCTCCTGTGGGGGTTCGCCCCCATCGTCTCCAAGCGAGGGATGGCCGCCGGCGGGACCTCCGCGCAGGCGTCGCTGGTCGTCGTCCTCGTGGACTCCGCAATCTACTGGACCGCGCTCTTTCTGCTCAAGGACGGGAATCCCCTCGCTGGCCTCTCGCCGTGGACGCTCGGGGTCTTCGCGTTCGCCGGACTCGTCGGGACCTCGCTCGGCAGACTGGCGGTGTTCACCGGGGTCGATAGGGTCGGCGCGAGCGTCAACAGCGCGGGGGTCAGCACCCGACCGCTGTTCGCCACCGGCCTCGCCGTGGTCTGGTTAGGCGAGGACGTAACCCTTGCGACCGTTTTGGGCATCCTCGTGTTGGTCGCTGGCCTCGTGGTCCTCGCGCTGGCGAAGGGCGGCGACATCTCGGGGTGGGAACGCCGGGACCTGCTGTTTCCGGTCGCGGCGGCCTGCGCGTTCGCGGTCGGCAACGTCGTCCGGAAGTTCGGTCTCGACACGACGCCCGCCACGACCTTGCAGGCGGTCACGGTCAACGAAACCGCCGCGCTCGTCGGTCTGGCGGGGTACGCCATCGCCGCGAATCGGCGGGACGTGTTCGACATGCCGCGGCGGACCTACGGCTACTTTGCGATTTCGGGGACCATCACGGCCGTCGCGCTCCTCTCGCTGTTCGAGGCCTTCTCCCGCGGGCCAGTCGCCATCGTGGACCCCCTCGCGGGCACCGCGCCGCTCTTTACGACGATTTTCGCGGCGGTCCTGCTGAAGGACTTAGAGAACGTCACTCGCGGCGTCGTCGCGGGCGCGGCGCTCATCGTCGTCGGTGCGGGAGTCATCACCGCGCTCTGACTCGCCGAACGCTATCCCAAAAATCGCATGACGACGCCGATGGCAATCGTGAGGACGCCGAGAATCGTCGCAACTGGCGGAATCGGGACGAACAGCAACACCACCCCGGCGAGGATGACGTAGGTCGAGAGTCGGACCATACCCTACGGAGGACCCGGAATCGGAAACCAGTTGGTCCGGGTTGCCGGTCCGTCGTCGCCGAAAAAAGCTCCAATCGGGTAGTCGTCTTCCGGTACACGCTCCTGCGCCGAGGAGGGGCGACCGAAACTACGGTCGCCAACCGCAGACGGTACACTCGCTCGCAGACGTCTCGTGAAGTCCGCCGCACTCTGGACACTGTTTCTTGTTATAGTCCTCCTGCCAGCCCACGGTTTCGGTTTCGTGGCCACGCTCGGACAGGAACTCGTCGAAAAGGTCGTCGTCGCCAGTCGGTGCGGTCGCCATACATGGTATGGTAATGCACACCACCCTTATAACCGTGTTGGTCTAACAGGCAGGTTATACCGATATGGAAACTCCTGATTTCTCACGTGCCAGAACCTGTCCCACGGAGTAGGACCGTCCTAACTGCCTGACGAACGCCGGAAAATCGGGGTCGGTCAGTCGGTCGCTACTCGAATTTCACGCCCACGTCGTGCATCCCCTTGTTCTCCATGGCGATGTTGATGAGGAGCGGCGTCATGCTCTCGACTTCGGCGGCGTTGGCGATGCCGCCGGCCTTCAGCGCCCGCAGGCCCTCGATTTGGTCGGCCAGTTGGCGTACCGTCTCCACCGCGTCCTCGTCGTCGCCGACCACGAGCGTATCGAGGTCCAACTCCACGTCGAGGTTGGCGAGTCGGTCGGCCGACAGGTTGTGGAAGGCCCCGACGACCGGGACCTCCTCGGGTGCTGTATCGGCGACGAGTTTCGTCACGCTCCCGGCCTTCGGGGGTTTGTAGTGGAACCCCTCGTCGTCGCGGTCCATCCCGACCGCCGGGGAGACCAACACGTCGGCCTCCTCGATGCGGTCGGCGACCGCTTCCACCGTGTCGCGGGCGTGGAAGGCGGGCACCGCCAGCACCACCACGTCGGCCCGGTCGGCCGCCATCTCGTTGGCGAAGCCGTTGATTTCGCGTTCGACGCCGACGCTATCGAGTTCGGTCTCGTACTCGTCGGCCTTCTGTCGGGCTTTCTCGGGGTCGCGGGACCCGATGATGACTTCGTGGTCGGTGTCTCGCGCCCACCGGAGCGCGAGGGCCTGTCCGATGTCGCCGGTTCCGCCGAGGAGTGCGATTCGCATACCCCCTACTCCGGGCGGGCGGAAAGTAAGGTTTCCTGACTCCGGCAATACGCGGTGTTACGGATTGGAATTGTGTACCTTTCTTTAGGACAACTTTTTATTTTCTTTAGAATTGTATAGTTATTGGGGTGGATAGCGCCGGGACAGACGACCGCCGAGAAATCCGAGTCGAAGGTTTCGAAAGCCCCCGCGCGGTTCGCGGTCACGCGAGCGGAGCGAGTGTGACCTCGGAGGACGCGGTTTGTCCTCCGGCGGTCGTTCAGCAGGATATTCAGCGCGCGCAGAACTGCGCGCGCTGAATAGTGGCCGTGCTGAAGCGACTAAACTGCACGCGAACCCCGCGGCCCCTTTCAGTCCCACCCGGCAGATGGTCGGCCGGGCGCTCGCTGGCGGTGGGCCATCACCGCACTCTCGCCTCCGCGACCGCTACGATTCCCGACTCGTCAGCTTCGCCCACCCGCCGAGGTACGCCAGCCACGCGCCGAACGCGACCCCTGCCAGCGTGAACGCGGTTTGGAGGACCGAGGCCGACCCCAGACCGACCGCGAACGCCACCGCGCGCCACGCCATCGAGACGGCGAGGACGCCGCCGAGGAGAAGCAAATACCGACGCCACCACGGACTGACCGACTGCTGGCCGTACAGGTAGAGCGCCGCGAGCGCCATCAGAAACGTCGGAGCGGCGTAGAGCAACTGCGTGAGGGGGTCGGGCGGGGAGAGAACCGCACCGAGGAGAAACGAGACGACGAGCGCGTCCGTCGCCACGTCCCCGAGTCTGGACCAATCCATACCCTCACCCACCGACAGCGACGACAAAAAGCTACTCCAGCAGGTCGGGCAGGTCGTTCACCGAGTCGAGGACCGCATCTGCGTCCACTTCTTCGTACTTCCGTCTGCCCTCCTCGCCGGTCAGGCCGCCGGTCAGCACGCCGACGCCGAAGTAGTCCCGAGTAGGGTCGGCCTCCTCGGCGTTGTGGGCGGTCTTCACGTCGTCGAGCGTGTCACCCACGAAGACCACCGAGTCCGCGTCGAATCGCTCGGCGAGCGTCGTCAGCGCGTGGGGGTGTGGCTTGCCCTCGTCCCAGTCGTCCATCGTGAAGCGCCGGTCCTCGGGCACGCTGAGGCCCGCCCGGCGCTGGGCGATGTCGGCCTCGTCTCGGGGCCGGCCAGTGACGACGCCGAGGGGGTAGTCGCCGAGGAGGTCCAACGTCTCCGATTCCAGCAGGATTGGCTCGTCGTGGATGAACCCCGGCGCGTCGAGGTCCGGATTCGGCTCTCCGTCCTCGATGTCGGCGTACAGGTCGTCGCCGAGGTAGAGTTGCTGGAAGACCTCTCGGAGGTGTTCGGGGTCCCAGTCTGCTCTGGCGCGCTCGCTGGCCGACGCCGAGAGGGCCTCGTCCACGACGGCCTCGGCGGCGTCGAGTCCGTCGGCACCGCCGGTCTCCTCGCGCTCGGCCCGCCGGGCCGCGATTCGGTCGGTGAACGCCTCAACGTCAAGGTCCATGCCTTCCCGGCGCGCGAGGACGAACAGCGCGACGGCGTAGGTCACGTCCCAGTCGTTGTTGAACCCGCCAGCGTCTTTGAACAACTGGGTCGCCTCCTTCTCGATGGTGTCGCCGTGGACGCGCGCGACGGTCTCCACGACGGCGCGTCGGTAGGAGTCGGACTCGTCCACGACTACCCCGTCGATGTCCAGCACGACAGCGTCAACTTGCATGCGAGAGGGTAGTCAGGCGGAATTGAAGGGTCTTGCCCCTCACCGGTCCGAGTCGCGCGCTCCCTTCCACTGGGCGACGTGGGTCAGCGTCACGAGTCCGAGGCCGCCGACCAGATTCCCGGCCGTGACCACGCCGGTCGTGACCGCCAACTCGCCGAGACCGATGTTCGCGCCCAAGACCATGCCGAAGACGACGTGGAGCATCGTGACGATAACGTGGTCGAAGACGCCGAGCGTCAGCAGGACGCCGACGATGTAGGCCAACACGATGCGACTGGTGACGGTGTTGACCGCTTCGAGGAGGTACGACAACAGCGTGACCAGCGTGCCGCCGACGATGCCCTTGGCGAACTCGGCGCTGGTCTTCCGGTGGACGAACTCGTGGGCGAAGGTGACGAGCGCGTCGGTCGTTCCGGCCGGAAGTACGCCATCGACAGACAAGATGGCGATAAAGAGGACTCCTCCGGCGAGATTGAGCGCGAAGGTGACCGACCACAGGCGGACCAGTGGGCCGACCAGCCACGAGTCGTCGTCCTCGACGGCCTTCGCCACCGGGTCGAAGAAGTTCTCGCTGAACAGTTCGGTCCGACCCACGACGAGGAACACTAAGGCGGGACCGAAGGCGAGCGACCCCCCGATTTTGGCGATACCGTGACCGAACCGTGGTTCAACGAACGCTTCGACGATGCCGAGCGCGACGATACCGAAGACCACGGTGAACCCGGCGATGAAACTAGTCGAGACCAGTTCGAGCATCGACTGGTTCAGTCGGCGCTCGCCCTCCTCGATTGCTCGGTCGAAAATCTCGATGGGGTCGGGAGCGACGGCCACGTGGTTTCTGTAGATAGACGCGGCAAAAAGCCTCTTGGCGGGAACACTCGTCTGGTGACGAGGAGCGCGAAGCTACTCCCGCGCCACGAAAATCGTCTCGCCCGGAACCGTCTCCCGCTCCACCGGAATCGCTGGCTGGTCGCCACCTAAGGTCGTGAACAGAAAGGCGGCGTCCGCGCTCCGGGCGACTTCAAGCGCGGGGCGGTGGAGTTCCGGCGGGAGGTTCAGCGCGTAGAGAACGTCGGCGTCCCGGTAAATCTCGGGGTCGGGGTCGAGAACGTCGTCACGCTCGAAGTGGACCTCCTCGGGGACCTCGCGCTGATGAACGTCAGTCGCGGTGACAGCGGTGTCCTCGTCTGCCAGCGCGCCGGCCACGTCGGTTCGGTTGCCGATGCCCACCTCGACGGCAGTGTCGAAGACAGCGAGGCGGGCGACGACGGCTTGGCGAGTTCGGGAACGCACGGCGGGAAGTTTATGGGCCGCTCCCGCATAGTGTTTCCCATGCTCGTTGATGTCGTCCCGGTCGGAGACCTGCCCGCAAAAGTCAAGCGGCAGGCTTCGACCGCCCTGCGCTCCGTCTACGACTGCGACGTTACTATCCACGACTCCCAGCCGATTCCGTCCGGTTCACACGACGAGAAGCGCGACCAGTACCGCGCCGAGGAGTTCATCGAACTCGCGGGCCGCATCGGGTCGGGCGAGAAGAACATCGCCATCACGCCCAAAGACCTCTTTTATCGCCGCAGAAACTACGTCTTCGGACTCGCGTACCTCGACGGCAACGGCAGTGTCATCTCGACCTATCGGCTCCAGACCTCCAGCGACGGCGGGTTCTCGAACCGGAGCGCGGGCGAAATCTTCTCCGACCGGGTTCGCAAGGAGGTCGTCCACGAAATCGGCCACACGCTCGGCCTCGAACACTGCGACAACAAGCGGTGCGTGATGAACTTCTCGCCGACCGTCCGTGAGGTGGACGTGAAAGAGGAGAACCTCTGTGGGTCCTGCCAGCGGGAAGTTTTGTAGTTTCAGAACTGACTATCTAATTCTTTTAGAACGAATCTCATGCCCAAAAGACGAAGGAGTTACTTCTAACCCTTCACCCTGCGGTCCACTCTGCGCCACCGAACCCCCTCGATAGCCGCCCCGATTAGCGAGACCAGACCGAGGACCAGCCACGGCACTTGTTCGCCCATCCCAGTCGGGAGGACGTACTTCGAGATGGCGACCACGAAGCCCAGATACTGTTCGACCAGCGAGTCCGCCCCGCCGTCGGCGAGACCGGCTTCGGTCGCAGTCGGGTGGTCACGGCTTCCCTCGGCGAGTGCGCTGTCGTTCCACTCGGCGGGCAGGCGGTCGGCCTCGTAGGGCAGGTCGCCGGTTTCGACCGCCCAGACGATTTCGCCGTCCTCGCTGACTTCGACCACCCGGTCGTTGTACGAGTCGGTGACGAGCGTGTGGCCGTTCGCCAGTCGGTCGGCGTCCCGCGGCCAGTCGAGGGTCGCGCTCCCGCCGAACTCCCAGACGACTTCGTTGTCGGCGTTCAACTCGACCACGCGGTCGTGTTCGCTGTCGGCGACCAGCAGGTGGCCGTCGGCGAGTCGGTCGGGATTGTGCTGTTCGTAGAGAATATCCCCCTTCCCGGCGAACTGGTTCGGGCCGACGACGGGTTCGATCGTCACTGCCCGGTCGCTCGGTCCGGTGCCGTTCTCGACGTGGAGTTCGATTACGGTGTCGAAGTTCCGGAGGCTAACCTGAAACACGCCGGGTCGGAGGCGGTCGACGTCGTTCATGTGGGTCCAGTCGCTCTCCGGTCCCATCCGGTCGGGCATCTCGTAGGTGTCTGTGGCGTTCCACTGCCAGACGACCTCCTGCTGGCGGTTGACCGCGAACACCCGGTCGTTGCCCATGTCCACCAGCACCCAGCGGTCCGCGCGGGCGTCCGCGTCGGTTCCGTTTCCGTCTGCGGTCGCGTTTCCGGCGGGGACGGTGTAGTGGTCGGCGTCGTGCAGTTCGTGTTCGTGGAGTTCCGCGTCGTACCACGCGTACTCCCAGACGACCTCCTTCGTGGACTTGTTCAGAACCCGGAGGCTGTTCCGGACGCAGTTTTTGAACCCGTCGTTGCGGTAGCGGTCGGGGCACTCGGCGTCGGGAATCTCGTCGGCAGTCGATAGCTGGATTCGGTCGGGACCCAGCGCCTCCACGTCGAAGGCGTCGTCGGGTTTGCGGTACTCCCAGACCACATCACCCTCGGGTGTGACCTCCACGACGCCGCCCTCGTGTTTGTATCCTTGCAGAGCGACGAGTGTGTTGGCCTCGGGCGACTCGTCGGCGATGGTCACGCGAGGCCTCTCCGGGGCGGCCAGCACGCCGACGCTCGCAACCGCGAGGCACAGCACTGCGAGGAGTGCGAACAGTTTGGCTCGGCGCTCGGACCCGGTTCCGAGCCAGTCGGGGAGACGTGTCACTACTCGGGGTTATGCGGTCGCTGACGAAAATCGTTCGGTTCTGGAATGGACGATGCACGTGCCTGAGTGCGACTGCAACGTCGAACTCGACGGCGAGTCAGTTTCTACGACGAGGAGCGAATCGAGGTCGTTCGCTACGACGGTGCTATTTCCTCCGAATCGCCGTGGCCTAATTGTTTCAATTTTACCCTTACATACTTGATAGTATTTATCGGGAGCGGTAGGTTTAAATACTCAAATACTACCATACTGTGATAATACGGAATGATGGAATTTGGAGAGGAAGTTTAATAATACTAATATTTTGAGAATGACTAATAACGGGGCGCAACTGGGTTCGAAGTCCGCCGAGCCTCGGCAAAACCACGAGACTGCGGCGAGGTAGCAGACAGAAACATGAGTGAACAGATACGAGCGAGCAGAACCGAGGAGCGCCCCGCGGGCGACGCGGCCGACTTCTTGGTGACGCCGGACAGCGACCGTCGGCCGACTCTCAGCATCGTCATGCCCACGCTGAACGAGGAGGTCGGCGTCCGCGAGTGTATCGACCAGATAGAGAATGCACTGGCGGAACTCGAAATTCCGGGCGAAATCATCGTCAGCGATAGCTCCGACGACCGAACGCCGGAAATCGCGGCGGAGTACGGCGCGCACGTCGTCGAACCCGACGGGATGGGATACGGATACGCCTACAAGTACGCCTTCGAAAGAGCGCGGGGCGACTACGTGGTCATCGGCGACGCCGACACGACCTACGACTTCGCGAAGTTACCGAAACTCCTCGCCCCGGTCCGGGAGGGTGACGCCGACATGGTGATGGGGAGTCGCCTCGCGGGTGAAATCCGGCCCGGCGCGATGCCCTCGCTCCACCAGTACGTCGGCAACCCCCTGCTCACCAAGTTCCTCAACGTCTTCTACAGCGCGGGCGTCTCGGACGCTCACAGCGGATTCCGGGTCATCGACAGCGACGTGCTGGACCGACTTGACCTCCGGAGCGACGGGATGGAGTTCGCCAGCGAGATGATAATGGAGGCCAGCGCGCAGGGGTTCACCATCGAGGAGGTCCCCATCACCTACCACCCCCGCGAGGGTGAGGCCACCCTCGATAGCTTCCGCGACGGGTGGCGACACGTCAAGTTCATGCTCATCAACGCGCCGAGTCACCTCTTTTCGATTCCCGGCCTCGTCTTCTCGGTGCTGGGCGTGGTGACGATGGCAGTCGCGCTGTTCGACGTGCAAATCGGGTCCGCCTCGCCGGGCATCAACACCATGATTGCCGGGAGTCTGCTGACCATCGTCGGCTTCCAGATTACGACGCTGGCGGTGTTCAGTTCCATCGCGGCCGACCCCATCCAGCGCCCCAGCGACTCGATTACCGGCCTGATACGCAACCACTTCAAACTCGAACACGGCGCGACGCTGGGTCTCGTCCTCTACGGCCTCGGGACCATTTACGTGACCTTCGTCGTCGCTCGGTGGGCGACCGGCGGGTTCGACACGGCCCCGTTCGCCGTCCGGAGCATGGTCGCGTTCACCGCCATCGTGCTGGGGACCCAGACCATCTTCAGTTCGTTCTTCTTCAGCATGCTCGCCCAGTCGAAAGACTAACTCTGTATTTCTTTCCCACGTCTCTATATTGCTCTCACGGCGTCGGAAACAGCGGCCCGTAGAGCGGCACGATTGCGAACAGGAACACGTTCGCCGTCCCGTGGATGGTCGTCGGCACCAGCAGGCTATCGGTGGCCTCGTAGGTCAGACTGAACAGGACTCCCAGCAGGGTCACGAATCCGATAGTCGTCGGCGAGGGGTACGCCGAGTGCATCGCGCCGAACAGCAGGTTGGTCACGACCACGCCGGGCCAGAGGCCGAGTCGGTCGCTCAGGGTGGGTTGGACGAGGCCGCGAAAGATTAGCTCCTCGCCGAGCGCGACGAACCCGAACATGACCGCACCGACGAGGACCAGATTCGTCGGCGTCAGCGAGGTCACCAGCGCGGTCGGTTTCAGCAGTCCGTACTCGACTTGCCCGGCGATAGCGCCCGCGACGACGCTCGGCGGGAGGAGCGCGATTCCCCGCCGGAAGTTCCACCGCAGGTCCGGCGTGTCCCCGGCGACGGCGAGGACGTAGATGCTGGGGAACAGCGACCCGTACACCAGCGGCAACCAGTAGAGCGTCACTTCCACGAACACCGGCATGCCGAGGTTCACCAGTCGAAACAGCGGGACGAGAATGAACGACCGGGCCGCGAAGGCGTCGTCGTCGCTCACCAGCGGCGCGACCAGACACGCGAACAGCGCGACCAAGTGGCCCCAGAGCGCGAACCCGACGTGATTCGTGTAGAGCAACCACTCGCCGAGTCCGGTCGCCGCGACAGCGAACGCGAGGGGAGACGACAGCAGATTTATTACTGGCTGTTTCCACGATTTCGTACGAACGTCTCCGAGCATGTCGTCCCCTGACATCGACCACCGACGTGGCACATCTCCGCACACGGGTCGGATAGTAGTTTCTGTCTCTCCCCGCTCGTCAGGGGTCGCCGGGTGACCGCCGTGGACGACCGGACTCGCCGCTTTCTGACGTGGCTCCTCGCACTGACGCTGGTGGCGTCGGTGGTCGGGACGCTGGCTATCGCCGTCTCGCCGCCGAACCCGACCGAATCCTACACCGAGTTCTACGTCCTCGACGACGACGGCGACGCCGAGGGCTATCCGACGAACCTGACCGTCGGCCAGAGCGGCCGGGTCATCGTCGGCATCTCGAACCACGAACACCGCGACCAGACCTACACCGTCACGCTCGTCCTCGGCGACCGGACCCTCGAATCCCGGACTCTCACGGTCCAAAACGAGCGAACTTCGGACTTCAGGGTCTCGTTCTCCGCCGAGGAACCGGGCCGCGAGCGCCTCCACTTCCGACTCTACCGGGGCGAGGACGCCTCCGGCGAACCCTACCGAAAACTCCGACTCTGGCTGAACGTCTCGGCGTCGTAGCGACGCTTACCGGTTCACTACGTCCCGATAAACGCGCTCGGTTTCGGCCGCGGCGTCGGCCCACGAGAACTCCCGAGCGCGCTCGGCGGCGGTTCGGCCCAACTCCCGGCGGGCCGCCTCGTCGTCCAGCAGTCGCCGAATCTCGGCGACGTGAGCGTCCACGTCGGTCGGGTCGGCTAGCACCGCGGCGTCGCCGGCAACCTCCGGAACGGCGTAGGCGTCCGAGGTCACGACCGCACACCCGCCAGCCATCGCTTCGAGGACGGGCAGGCCGAACCCCTCGTGGTGAGTCGGGAAGTAGAACACGTCTGCGCGGTGGTAGAGGTCGATTAACTCGGCCTCGGGGACGTAGCCCCGGACCTCGACGTTCTCCTCGCGGAGTCGGTCGGGGACCTTTTCGTCCCACCCGCCACCGGCGAGGACGAATCGCGCGTCAAGGCGGCTCGCGGTTTCGAGGACGGCCTCGGGGTTCTTGCGCTTCGACGCCAGACTGGCGTGGAAGACGAATGGCTCGGGGCCTTCGTCGGGCGATTCGGAGTCCGACGAATCGTCCCCCGCGGACTGCGTTTCCCCCGAATCGGCGCGCGCCGATTCGGCGAAATACTCGTCAGTCACGCCGTGGCGGACGACCTCGGTGTGTTCGATTGGAAGCGCCCGCTCGACGCTCTCGGAGATGGCGACGATGCGGTCGGCCTGCCCGAACAGCCATCGCTGAGTCCGGCGGTTGAGACCGTAGAGGACCGGTCTCGCGGTCAGTTCCGCCCGGTCGATGAAATAGAGGTCGTCGGTCGAAATCACGACCGGCGTGTCCGACCGCAGGATGCGCAGGAGGGTGGCGATTTCCCCGCCCAGCAGGGCGTCGGTGGTGAAGAAGTTGACCTCGAACAGGTGAACTACGTCGGCGTCTCTCCAGTCGGCGACCGCCTCCACGCCCCGGTTTTCGAGTTCCCGCTTCAGGTTGCCCATATAGATGTGTTCGGAGGCCCGAGCGTCGGTCAGGGTGAAGAAGTTGACCGTCAGATTTTCCGTGCCGGTCATGCGTACCCGAGATGCTCCAGTCGGTCGGCGATTTCGTCGGTGACTTCTCCGCCCGCCTCGCCGGCGTGGTCGCCGCGGGACTCCCGGAGGGCCTCGACGCGCTCTCGCAGGTCGTCGGCCCGGTCGGGTATCTCCTCGTCCGTCTCCGGGTCGAAGGCGCGTTCGCCGTCTTTGTCCACCCGGAAAGCGGCGTCGTCGGTCATGAGGAGGTAGTGGGGGTCGTCCCACGACGCCGGAATCTTGGCGGCGAGACCGGTCGCGTCGGGCGAGTAGTGGCCGCACCCCGAACTCTCGGCGTACACCTCGCGGTCGGTCAGGTCGTCCTCGAACAGATTCCGTCCTCGCACGTCGTCGGGCACGTCCACCCCGGCGGTTTCGAGGAGCGTCCGATGCACGTCCAACAGACTCGTGACCTCGGTGGTGGTCCCCGCCGGCACCTCGTTACCGATGGCGACTGCGGGCACTCGGACCAACTCGTCGTAGACGCCGTACTCGTGGCCGCGCAGGTCGTGTTCGCCGAACAGTTCGCCGTGGTCCGAGACCACGAACAGCATGTCCCAATCAACGTCTGCGAGCAGGTTCGGCAGTTCGTCGTCCAGATACCGGGCCGCGCCGCGGTAGGACTCCCACTGGCGGGCGTGTTCGTCGTCGGTCACGGGATTTTCGCGGAGCGTCAACTCGTAGGGCGGGACGTTGAGGGGTTCGCAGTCGGCGTACTCGCCGGGCGGGTCGTAGGGGTAGTGACACGCCATCAGGTTGGCGAACAGGAACTGGTCGTCCGCTGGCGCGACCTGCTTCATCGCGTCGAAGGCCCAACTCACGTCGTTGGTGGCCTCGTTCACCGGCGCGGAGCGATACATCTCGACGGCGGTCCGGAGCGTCGGCAGGAGGTCGGCGTCGCTGTGCAGAATCTCCCACGCGGCCCGCAGGTTCCGGAACCGACTCCCGTCGAGGCGAGAGAATAGCGCCTCCCAGTCGAAATCGCTCCGGTCGGCCTCGGGCCGGTCTTCGAGCGCGGGACCGCGGTGGAGCGTCTCGAACCCCCGGTCGAAGTCGAAGAAGGAATCGATGTGGATGTTGTTACTCAGTGCGACCGTATCGTAGCCCTCGCCCGCCAGTCGCTCGGCCAGCGTCCGGCGCGACGTGGTGAGGTGGCGACTCCGCGCGCCGACGCCGACCTCCGAGGGGTACAGTCCGGTGAACAGCGAGGCGTGGGCCGGGACGGTCCACCGAGAGGTCGAGTAGGTCCGCTCGAAGGTGTGGTCGGCCAGCGACGACAGGTCGCCCATCACGTCGTCGTACACGTCGTACCGGAGGGTGTCCAGCACGACCAGCCCTAGATTCATCGTGTCCGTGGTGTGTTGGGTCGGGTTATAGATTTTTAGATTTCCACGAGTGGGAAAAACGACGCTCTCGTTCGACTCTGCTCGGCGTTCTGTGGATGCAAGCAGGTTTCGTTTCACGACGTGAATCGGCAAACACATTACAGAGCAGGGACCTGTCCCGGACGTGTCCGGACGAACGACCGAGGGAGTCGCTCGAAACCATGACTGACGACGGGAGCGAGGTTGACGACGGAAGTGACGGCAACGTAACCGACTCGCTCGCCACGGTCGTCTCCGGCGGCGCGCTGGTGTCGGGGAGCAAGTTCGTGGCGCTCGGGTTCGGCTTTCTGACGCAGGTCGCCATGGCCCGCTTGCTGACCGAGGCCGCCTACGGCGACGTGGTGCTGTCGCTGACCGTCGTCAACATGGCGACGCTAGTGGCCACGCTCGGGATGGACGACGGCGTGATGCGGGAGTTCCCCCACCACGAGGAGACGCCCGCGAAGGCCCGCGGGGTCGTCCGGTCGTCGCTGACGGTGGGGACTGTCACCGGTCTCCTCGCTGGCGGGGCCGTGTTCGTCCTCGCGCCGACCATCGCTGAGCGGGCCTTCCACGACCCGTCGCTGGCGGGCCTGCTCCGGGTCGCGGCGCTCGGGGTCCCGTTCTCGGTGCTGGGGAGCATCGCGGTGTCGCTGGCCCGCGGATCGAGAGACGCTCGCGCTCACGCCTTCGTCAACCAACTGTTCCGGCCCGCGGTCCGGTTCGGCCTGATTGCGGGACTCGTTATCGCCGGGGCCGGCGCGACCGGTGCAGTTGCTGGTCAGACCGCGGCCGTCGTCCTCGCGGGTCTCGGGGCGCTCTGGTTCGCCCGGCGGGCGCTCCCCGCCTTTGAGGCCGAACCGACCGCGATGTACCGGTCGGTGCTGGTGTTCTCGCTCCCGCTGGCGCTGTCGCAGGGGATGGGCTTTCTGGTGTCGAACGTGGACATCTACATGCTGGGCTACTTCGGGTCGAAGGCGGGCATCGGCGCGTACAACATCGCCTTCCAGTTGAGCAACCTCTTTACCGCGATTCTGGCGACTGTCGGTTTCCTCCTCCCGCCGGTCCTGACCAGACTTCACGACCGGGGCAAGCACGACGAGATGCGCCGGACCTATCAGGTCATGACCAAGTGGATGGTGGTCGGGGGCGTTCCCCTGTTCGTCGTCCTGTTCGGGTTCCCCGAGACGGTCATCGGCCTCGCGTTCGGCGACGGCTATCGGGACGGTGCGACCGCGCTCCGGATACTGGCGGTCGGCAACTTTCTGGCCATCCTGCTGGGACTCAATACCCAGTCGCTGGTCGGTCTCGGCGCGAACCACGTCATCAACTACGTCCTCGTCGCCCAGACCGCGGTGAACGTCACACTCAACTACCTCCTCATCCCGACCCACGGCATCGTGGGCGCGGCGGTTGCGTCCGCCGTCGCGGTCTTCGTGAGCGACGTTCTCGGGAGCGCGGTGCTGTACTCCCGGTTCGGCGTCCACCCGTTCACTCGGCGGGCCTTCCGCCCGGCGACGTGGACGCTCGGGGTCGGGGCCGCCGTCGCCGTCGCCTTCGGGTTCTCGATTCCCGCCGGTGCAGTGGCCGCCGTGGTCGCCTTCCCGGTCGCAGTCCTCGGTGCGGTCGAACCGCAAGACGCGCTCCTCGTCGAGGAGTTAGAGGACCGGTCGGGCATCGCACTCGGTCCCCTGCGCCGACTGGTTCGGGCCGCGGGCGACGACCCCTCGACCGTGATAAAAAGCTTGAAATGAGCGAGTGTGGAGATGAAATTATGAGCCAATCGCGCCGCGTCGGGTGGGTGTACCCCGCGTTCGGCCACTCGGCCCACGACGACGAGGACGCCTCCTACGGCCACCCGGCCCATCGAGGGTTCGCCGACGCGGTGGACGCCGACCCCCTGCTCTTTTCGCCGGTTTCGGTCGGCCCGCTTTCGGGCACGCTGGTCGAGGACGTCCTCGCGGCGAGTCGGTCGTCCTTCCCGGAGCGCGACGTCTACGTGCTGGAGAACGCCGACGCGGTTTACGCCAGTCCCGTCATCAAGCGGGCGTTTCCCGATGCGACCGTGGTTCTGCTGGCGGCCCACAACGTCTTCGGCCTCGAAAGCTACGACTTCGACGCCGACCTCCTGCCCAAGGCGCTGGTCCGGAAGACCGACCGCTATCTCGACGCCAAACTCGTCCGGGCGCTGGTCCGCCGGTACGTCGATGGCGTCCTCGCGGTGTCGGAGTTCGTCGCCGACCACGTTCGGTCGTTCGCTCCTCGGACGCCGGTCCGGCCGGTCCACCCTTACGTCCAACCCGAGGTTGCCGACCGATTGGACGACGCGAGCGCCGACCTCGGCGCGAACCGGGCCATCACGGTCTGCGAGGCCCGCGACCACAAAGGGGTCGATATGCTGGTCGAGGCGTGGCCCGCAGTCCGCCGGCAGGTCCCCGACGCCACGCTCCACGTCGTCGGGGTCGGCCATCCCGACGAGTACGAGGAGACGCCCGGCGTCGAGGTCCACGGGTTCGTTGAGGACCTAACCGCGGAACTCACAGCATCGTCGCTGTACGTCCACCCCGCGCGAGTCGATGCCTTCGGCGTCACCGTGACCGAGGCGATGCGGGCCGGGGTGGTCCCGATGGTGACCGAGACGACCGGTTCCTTCCCGCTCGTCGCCGACGTTTCCGACGAGTTGGTGGTCGAACCGACCCCCGAAGCCATCGCTGAGGGCGTCGTGGAATTCTTCTCGCGGTCGGCGGGGGAACGCGAGGCCCTGTCCGAGACGGCGCGGGACCTCGCCGACCCCTTCGTGGCCGACGTACAGCGCGAGGCGTTCGTGGACTCGTTCCGCGACGTTTTGGGCGCGGTCGAACGGGGTGAGTCGGCGTGATTCCCGACCCGCGTCCGCACCTCTCGAATCTGGCCGAACACGCCGACCGGGCCGGTCTCGCGGGCGTTCGGGAGTTTTTCGCCAAACTCTGGCTTCGGAAACGCGGGTTCCATCCGGGCCGGTCCATCTACGACGAGGAGTGGGACGTGCTGGTGGTCTTGGACGCCTGCCGGACCGACCTGATGCGCGAAGTCGCCGACGACTACCCGGTCCTCGGCGAGGTCGGCACCTTCGACTCGCTGGGAAGCCACAGCCAAGAGTGGATGGCAGAGAACTTCGGCGACGACCGCCGGGCCGACACCCGCCGGACCGCCTACGTCACCGCAAACCCCTTCTCCGAGAAAATGCTCGATTCGGCCTCGTTCGCGCTCTTGGACGAGGTGTGGCGCTACGGGTGGGACGACGAGTTAGGGACGGTCCCTCCTCGGCCGGTCACCGACCGCGCTATCTCGGTGGCCCGCGAACGGGCACCCGACCGCCTCGTGGTCCACTACATGCAACCCCACGTTCCGTTCGTCGCCGACGGCCAATCGGGCGACCTCACGCCCTCGTCGTTCGGCGGCGGCCAGCGGTTCGACTCGACGTGGACCGACCTCCAGACCGGCGCGGCCGACCGCGAGGAGGTCTGGGAAAGCTATCGCGCCAATCTCGAACACGTCCTGAGCGAGGTCGAACTCCTCGCCGAAAGCATCGACGCCGAGCGGTTGGTGGTGACCGCCGACCACGGCAACGCGCTGGGCGAGCGAGGCATCTACGAACACCCCGCCGGCGTCCCGCTCCCGTGTCTCCGGCGGGTTCCGTGGTGCGTGACCTCTGCCGAGGACACCGGCGAGTACGACCCCGACACGCACCGCGAGGAGGCCGACGACGGGAACGACCTGACCGACCGATTGGCGGCGCTCGGTTACGCCGATTGACCGCCACTGCGCTCCGAGTTTCGGACCGCACGGGCGACGTTTGGAATCCCATACAATTGTGTAGAAAATAATTTTGTTGCTTAGGAAATTCTATTACTATCTCGGACTGCCGAGTTCGTCACGGCCCGCGACGAACTCGGCCGCGAACTGCTGGCCGGTCGGCAGTCGCGTGTCCGTCGGCGGCCCGGTTGTCTGGGGCGTCTCCTTCGTCGGCGACACCTGTTCGGACGACACCCCTACGGACCCCGCGCCGGACTTGGACTCCCGGAGGTCGTCGGTGTCGTTTTCGGCCGACTTGATTGTCACGTTGCCGATTTTGGCGTCAGACCGGTTCACGTAGTCGGTGAACTCCGTGAGGTTGGTGACGTTGGTCGGGTCGGGGCGCTGGAAGCCGAAGGCCTCCTCGGTTGCCCGGTCCGTCGAGCGGTAGATGTACGTCTCGCCGGTCGTGTAGACGACGTGCGACCGGTCGGTCACCGGGTCGAGGTACTGGAGCGACTTCCAGTAGTACATCGAATCGACCAGCATCACCCCGGTATCGGTGTTATGGTCGAGGACCAGCACCAGCGACCTGCTAGCGGTGCCGTTGGTCGCGTACCACATCGACCGATAGACCGTCTTCTTGGGGTAGTAGCTGAGTTGCCCCACGAGTGGTCCTCGATAGAAGTCCACTTGCGCCCACGCCTTGAAGTCGCCGTAGGCGTGCTCGCTCCGGTTGCGGTGGGAGAACAGCCACGCGTGGGACTGGATGTTACAGTCGACACAGCCCTTCGCCTTGAGTTGGACTTGGACCTCCTCGCTGTCCTCGAGTTGTTGCTGAGTGATGACGTTGCTCGGCGCGTAGTCGTGGGTGACCAGCACCGTGGCGACCCCCGAGTTCAGCAGGAGGAAGGCGCACAGAATCACCGAGAGGAGGGATAGCTCGGTCCGGAACCCGCCGAACGCCCGGTCGAAGTCGAGGGCCAGCGCCTTTCGGACCGCGCCGCGAGGGTCACGGTCGGCCACCCGACCGAGAATTCGCCGGGTCGTCAGTCCGGCCTCCACCATGGTCCCGAGGCCGTAGACCGCGAACACGGCGGTAAACGTGAACACTATCATCATGATGCGGGCGACGTTGAACCCGACGACGAAGAACGACGCGCCGAGCATCGACATGAATCCGACAGCGAGCGCCAGAAACTCGTCGTCCACGTCTACCGAGTCTTTCCGGAAGACTCGCGCGAACATCGTCGTGGCGAGGCCGATGCCCATCAGCGCGCCGATGAGGATGTACAACTGTCGGGAGATGGCGACCGAGGTCGAACCGTACTGCTTGCTGACCGCGGACCCGGCCGTCCCGCTCGCGCTGGCCTCGAAGAACCGGTTCACCACTCCGATTATCTTCCGGGGCAGTACCGCGAACTTCTCGCCGCCCGTGGTGTAGAAGTACCACTCGATGACGAAGACCACGTAGAACGCGACGAACGACGGCGAGAGGAGGCGCGGCGTGAGGTCGTCCACCAGCGCGTTGAGGTCCACGTCGCGGACTCGCGCCGAGAACGACCCCCGAGAGAGGGGTATCCGAACCCGGTCTATCACGCCCAACAGCAGGTAGACGACGAACGCGGTCCCGAACGCGACCATGGCGACGTAGGCGGTTCCGTAGTGCGACACCGCCAGTCCCATCCCGAACACGATGGCGAGGACGCGCTTGCGGAACAGGTCGATGTCGCCGTCGCTCAGTACCAACCCCTCCAGCGCGAGGAAGAAAACCGGCGTGGCGACCCGCCCCGCGATGCTGTAGAGGACGTAGAACGGGAACGAGAACATGAACAGCGACACCGAC
Organism: Halorussus lipolyticus; assembly: GCF_029338375.1. Lineage (NCBI taxonomy): Archaea > Methanobacteriati > Methanobacteriota > Halobacteria > Halobacteriales > Haladaptataceae > Halorussus > Halorussus lipolyticus. The sequence goes on from NZ_CP119804.1 coordinate 3,035,367, forward strand.
GCGAACGCCGCCCGGTCGCCGACCTGTTCGCGGTAGCCCTCGAACAGGATGACCGGCAGGAATACGACCAACAGCGGGTTCACCGTCGAGGTGGCGGCCCCGAGTTTCAGACCGGTCAGCATGGCGTAGGTCGGAAACAGGACGCCGTTGGGCAGGACCGACGCCTCGCTCGGTTTCCAGACGCCGGTGTCGAGAGTGTGGGCCGCCCCGGACGGCCCGCCGATGCCCGCCCCGAACAGACTGTTGTGGTAGAGGAGCGCCGCGGCGACCACGGTGACCGCCAGCGGAACCCACCGCTTGGGCAGTCGCTCAGAGGCGTTCAGTACCGGGAACACCGACACCAGTATCAGCACCACCAGCAACAGCGAGTTGTTCCCGGTCGCGTTCTGGAAGGTGATGCCGAACACGCTCAGGAAGGGCACGAGGACCAGCGCCAGCGGGGCGGGCGAGAACGCCCCCTGAAGCGGCACGCGGACCGGACGCTCGTCTCTGCGGGCCAGTATCACCGCACAGAGGAGAAACATCGTGATGGTCAGCGACCCGGCCATCGACCCCGCCCGGAGCGGCGCGTCGATGCCGACCATGGGATACAGGAGGCTGATGATGGCCCCGACGCCGAGTATCACGACCGCACTCAGACCGACGACGTAGACCACCAACCGGGGGAATCGGTTCTCGTCTAAGTCCATCAGGAGCGCGACCGGAATGCCGGGGACGAACAGCGCGTATATCCCGGCGAGTATCGGCCGGACGAGCGGAATCGGCGGGTCCCCGACCACCAGACCGACCAGTGCGATTTGTACCACAACTATCGCTGTGACGACCGCGGGGCGACTCGCTCGGAGTCCCTCGTCGGGGTCGTAGGAGACCGGCGGGGGGTCGCCCGGCTTTCGCGGCCCGCCGAGGAGGTCCCCGAGCGCGGCGAGTCGCCCGCTCCGTCGGACGTACCCGCTGGTCAAGCCCCCGCCGGACGACTCCGCGCTCGACTCGTCGCCGAACATCTCTCGGGCGTCGGCGGTCTCGGTCTCGTCGTCGGACTCGGCCTCGCCGACCGCTGGCAGTCCCTCGGCGAGTTCCCGATAGCCGGGGGCGACCCCCTCGAAGATGTCCCGGCGACCGCCGCGTTCGTCCGGCACGCGGACCAGCACGTCGGGACTGCACCCCAGTTCTCGGGGCACCGATTCGAGACGGTCCACTGCGCCGTGGTCGGTCCACGTGACGACGACCCCGGCCACGTCGGCGTCGAACTTCGACAGGAACTCGGCGGTTCGCCGGGTGGCCGCCAGCGCGGGCCGGTCTGTCGTCGTCACCAGCACCGCGTGGTCGGCCGCCGAGAGCGGCGTCGTAGCGGTTCGAGCATTCGAACTCGTGTCGAGCAGAACCACGTCGAAGCTCTCCCGGAGGCTATCGATGACCCGCCCGAGTTGGTCGGGGTCCGGGTCGGTCTCGGCGAACCGTTCGAGACCGGGGTCACCGAGGACCGCCCTGAACCCGCCGGCCTCGACGATTGCGTCCTCGACCGTCGCTCGCCCGGCCAGCACGTCGTGGAGCGTGGTCTCGGCCGAGATGCCGAGGTGGCCGCCGAGGCCCGACATGTCGATGTCGCAGTCCACGACGACGACCTCGTTGCCCTGCTCGGCCAGCGCCATCGCCAACTCGACCGTCGCGGTGGTCTTGCCCGCGCCACCCTTGCCAGTAGCGACTGCGAGGACCGTCCCGCTGGAGGCAGAGTGGTCGGTCATGAGTGGGCCAGACCGGTAGTCAGGTGTTCGTTACGCCTCCCAGTATATAGTTTCAAGCCGACCGACTCGGGCATCCCACGTCATCTCTCGGGCCGCCGCCGCCGCTGACTCGGCCATCTCGGCCCGCCGGTCGTCGTCGCGCAGGACCTCGGCCACTCGGTCGGCGAACGACTCGCCGGGTTCGACCAGTTCGGCCCCGCCGGCGGACGCGAACTCCTCTGCCGGGTCGGGACCCGAGGTCACGACCATCGGCACCCCGAGCGCGGCGTAGTAGAACAGTTTCACCGGCGACGAGGCCTGCTGGAGCGCCGAGGGTTCCTGCGGGTTCACCACGACCGACGCGCTCGCCACGAGGTCGAAGGCCTCGGCGTCGGGCAGTCGCCCAGTGGTCCGCAGGGAGTCCAACTCGTCGGCCGCGGCGTCGAGTTCCTCGCGGAGCGCGCCGTCGCCGACCACCACCAACTCCTCGACTTCGGGGAGTTGGGCGGTCTCGCGGAGCGCATCCACGTCCACTTTCGGGTGAAGCGTCCCGAGGAAGACCACTCGGCCCGGAATCGTCTCGGTTCCCGCGAACGTGTCCCGGCGCTCCTCGAAGAAGCCGTTCGGCAGGACCGTCACTGCGCCCTCCGGCACGCCCCACTCGTCGGCGAGGAACTCCTTCATGTACCCCGAGACGGTGACGACGTGGCTGGCCTTCCGGACGCCGCGGCGTTCGAGCCACGAGACGAACCGCTCCAGCACCGGCGAGAGCGCAGAATCCACGTGGTCGAACCGAGCGAACGCGAGGTCGTGCATGTCCAGCACGTAGCCCTCACACCCGACCAGCGTGGCGAATCCCGCCAGCGTCGAGTGGGCGAACTGGATGGTGGCGTCGCGCTCGTCGGCGACCTGCTTGGCCCGCCACGCCACCGCCAGCGCCCGACCGACGCCGGTTCCGCGACCGAAGCCGTCGGTATCAATCGCCTCGACTCGGACCGAATCGAGGCGGTCGGGGCGCTCGCCCTCGCCTTCCGGGACCACCAGCGTCACGTCGTGGCCCCGGTCGGCGAGTCCGCCGGCGAACGCCGTGATGCGGTCGGTTCCGCCGCTCGGTTCGGTGATGTCGCCGCCGTGAGCGATACAGAGGTTCATAGGTCTCCTCCCGATGCGAGGTCCGCGGCGGCGTCCGCGACCTGTTGGCGCTCGGTTCTGTGTCGCCCTCGGCGCTCGGCCAACTGCTCGGCGACCTCCCGGAGGTCCGGGGCGTCGGCCTCGCGGTCCTCGCGGCCGACGTAGAGTTCGGCGTCTGCGGGGCGGTCTCTTTCTCCGCGTTCCGCGAGGTAACTCCACTCTGCGCCCCGAATCGCGGTCCGGCCTCCCTGCTCGGTCTCGGAGACCACCCAGTTTTCGGTTACTCCTCGGGGGTCGTCGCCGGTCGCCACGCTCGTCACGAGGTCCGGGAGCGCGGAGAGCGAAACCGGTCGCTCGACGGTTCCGGTTTCGGCGTTCTCCTCGTCGCCTGCGACCACCAGCGGGACGTGGACGTTCTCGCCGTAGAGATACGGCTCGTGGCCGTAGGTGCCGTGTTCGCCGAAGGCCTCGCCGTGGTCGCCCGTGACCACGAGAGTCGCGTCGTCCAAGTCCCGCCGGAGTCGGGCGAGGCAGGCGTCGGCGTACCGAATCGAGTCGTCGTAGGCGGTCACGAGGCGGTCGTGGACCGTCGGGTCGAAGGGGGTGTCGTGGCTCTCGCGCCAGAACCGGTAGTTCGCGTGGAAGGACTTCCAGCGCGACTGGCTTCGATAGTCGTCGCCCGCCATGTAGGGGTTGTGGGCGTCCATCAGGAACAGCCAGAGGAAGTAGGGGTCGTCGCTCTCGCCCGCGTCCTTTGCCCAAGAAATAGCATCGTTATAGTACGTTTCCCATGGCTTAAACACTTCTTCACCTTGCCAGAAGTTGAGCAGGACCCGCGCGAACGACGACGCGCCGTCGCCTTCGAGGAACCCCTGAAAGACTCGCTCGTAGAGGCCGCCGGTGGTCCGCGACTCGCCCATGAAGTCCTCGAAGTGGTCGAATCCCGAATCGAAACCGAAGTGGCGCGACGTGAAGGGGTTCGGGGTGAACGCCGCGGTCCGGTAGCCCAACTCGGACATCCGCTCGGCGAGGCTCTCGCTGGCCTCCATGTGGGCCTTGATTCGCTCGCGGCGGGCCGCCAGCGCAGACTCGGCCTCCGCCCCCGACCCCGCCTCCGCTGTTCCGCCGTCGCCGTCCGCGCTCCGGCGGTCTACCGGCCAGTCGCCGGTGAACATTACGGGCATCGACTCGGGGGTGGCCGGGCCGGGCGAGAAGGCGCTTTCGAAGCTCAGGCCCTCGCTCGCCAGTTCGTCGAGGGTCGGCGTGGTGTCGTCCTCGTAGCCGAAGAAGCCGCAGTGGTCGGCCCGGAGGCTGTCGATTGTCACGAGGACGACGTTTTCTCTGTCGTCTGGTCCGTCGCTGGCTTGGTCGGTCATAGCTCTCCTCCCTCGGCGAGTTCGTCGCCAGCGGCCCGAATCGCCCGCTTCTCCTGCTCGCTGGCGACGTGATGGGCGACTGCTTGCTCGAAGGCCTCGGCGACCTCGGGGCGCTCCGCCGTCAAATCGTCCTGCTCGTCGGGGTCGGTCGTGAGGTCGAACAACTCCCGGCGTCCGGGTTCGGCCACGAACTTGGCGTCTCGGGTCCGAATCGCTGTCCGACGCTGGTTCTCGGCGAACACCTTCGAGGCCACCCACGGTCGCTTGGCGTCGTCCGCGACGAGACTGTCGGCCTCGAAACTGTGGGAGGCCCCGGCGAGGTCCGCGATGGTCGGCGCGAGCGACCGGAGTTCGACCGGGCGCTCGACGCGGCCCGCTCGGTCTGCGTTCCCGATGACGAGGGGGACCTGCGTCAGGTCCTCGGTCAGGTACGGTTGGTGGCCGTACCGGTCGTGAGACCCGAACTCCTCGCCGTGGTCGGCGTGGACCACGATTGCCGGGTCGTCGTCGGCGAAGTCGTCCCGAATCCGGGCCAGAAACTCGTCGCCGTACCGAATCGAATCGTCGTAGAGGTTCAGGAGTCGCCGGTGTTCCGCCTCGGAGAAGTCGGGTTCCCACCCGCTGTTGAGCATCTCCCAGTAGTGGCGGAAGGACTTGTAGGCGTCCCATCGGGAACTCCATCTGCGGTACTCCTTCGGGGGAAGCCACGGGTGGTGTGGTTCCAGCAGGAGGACCCAGAGGAAATACGGCTCCTCGGCCTGCTCGCGCCACGCTCTGATTCGGTCGTAGTAGTCTTCCCACGGTCGAAGCACCTCCTCGCGCTGGATGACGTTCCGCGCCAGTCGGAGGTAGGTCGCGGCCGCCCCGCCCTCGATGGACCGGTTGAAAATCTTGTTCCACGCCCGTTCCACGACGCCCTTGTCCTCGGCGAGGAAGTCCTCGAACCAGTCGAACCCGTCGTCGAAGCCGAAATAACTCGACGCCGGCGGGTTCGGCGAGAGCGCGCCGGTGGTGTAGCCCGCGTCGGAGAGGACCTCTGCGAGCGTGGTCCGACCGGTGACTTGCTGGCGTTGCTCCTCGTTGAACCCGATTTCGGGACTCGCCAGCGAGTGTTCGCCGGTCATCACGCTGGTCATCGACGCGATGGTCGGAACCCCGGATGCGGTGGCGTTCTCGAAGACCAGTCCGTCGTCGGCGAGTCGGTCGAGTGCGGGCGTGGTGTCGCGGTCGTAGCCCATGAACCCGCAGTGGTCGGCGCGCAAACTGTCGTACGTGACGAGTATGATGTTCTGGCTCACTGTCGTACCTCCTGATAAACCGATAGCACGTCGTCCGTGACTCCCTCCCACGAGACGTTCCGAGCGCGCTTCTCGGCGCGCCGGCCCATCTCCTCGCGCGAGTCGGCGTCCCCGAGGAGTTCCGCCACCGCCTCACCCACCGCTTCTGCATCGCCGGGTTCGACCACCCGGCCGCATCGCTGGTCGTCCAGCAACCACGGAATCCGGCCGACGCGGGTGCCGACGACTGGGGTTCCGGCCGCCATCGCTTCCGCGACGGTCATGCCGAAGCCCTCCTCCAAGGAGGGGGTGACGAACACGTCGGCCAGCGCGTAGAGCGCCGGGAGTTCTTCGGCGGGGACGAACCCGGTCAACTCGACCTGTTCGCCGAGTCCGGCCTCCCGAATCAGGGACCGAACGCGGTCGGTGTACTCGGGGTCCAAATCGTTCTCGCCCGCCACGACCAGTCGGAAATCGTGGCCCGATTCTGCGACCTGCTCGACTGCGCGAATCAGGTCCACGACGCCCTTCCGGGGCATCACGGTCCCGACGAACAGCAGGGTCGGGCGGTCGGCGAGACCGTATTTGGCTTCGACTTCCTCGATGACTGCCGGGTCGGGGTCGCCGAACCGGTTCAGGTCCACCCCATTCGGGACCACCGTGAGATTGGATTCGGGGACGCCGCGGGCCGCGAAGACCTCACGTATCTCGGGGTTGAGAACCGTGGTCTCGACAGCGCGGTTGGCGAGGTACACGTCCGGCGAGAGGCGCTTGACGATTTCGGGCACGGCAAGGCCGCCCTCCTCGTCCGTGGAATCGCCGTCCTCGGCGTCCGGCGCGTCTTCGCCCGAACCGCCATCTTCGAGCGCGTCGAGTCGCAACTCCCCGAGGTGGGCGGTGTAGACCATCCGGTCTCGAAGCCACGGGGCGACGGTCGCCAGCACGCTGGCCGCGAAGGGCAGGTGGACGTGCAGTACGTCGAAGTCGAGTCCTCGGAGGTGTCGCAGGGCTTCGAGCGCGAAGTTGGTCCGGTCGCCGACGAGTCGGGCGAGACCGACCGGCGAGGAGACCATCTCGTAGGGCACGCGAGTCCACGGTTCGTCGGCCCCGGTGGCGAGATTGAGTCGGCGGAAGGCCACCCCCTCGTGTTCGGCGGTGGCGTCGAGTCCGTCCCACTGACGTTCGAGGACCGTGACCTCGTGGCCCGCGGAGGCGGTCTGGCGGGCCAAATTCCAGACCACGTTGGGGACCGACCCCCGGCCGTCGTGGACCTGTTCGTGGCCGTCGTAGAGGTGCAGGACCTTCATCGGGCCACCTCCCGGTAGAGGGCCTCCGCTCGGTCGGCGAGGCGGTCCCAGTCGTACTCCTCGGCCGTCGCCACGCAGTCGGCTTCCGCGCAGAATTCCGCCGCGAGGAGGCCCTCGGCGAACGCCTCGGGCGTCGGGTCGCAAATCGCGCCGGTCTCTCGGTCGGCGACGAGTTCGGTGGCGGCGTTTCGCGGGTGGTCGATGGTCACGACCGGGGTGCCGCAGGCCATCGCTTCGAGCGCGGTGATGCCGAAGCCCTCGCGTTCAGAGGGGAGTGCGAAGACATCGGCGGACTTCATCAGGCCCAGCACGTCGTCGTACTCCTCGATGAAGTCGCGGGTGGTGACGGTATCTCCGAGGTTCCGGTCGGCGACCAGTCGCTCGACTCGCTCGCGCTCGGGTCCCTCGCCGACGATGGTGCAGTTCAGGTCGGCGTTTCGGTCTCGGAGGTCCGCCATCGCCCGAACCAGCAGGTCGGCGTTCTTCTCCGGGATGAGTCGCCCGGCGAACAGCACGTTTACGTCGGCGTCGGCCGCCGGTGCGTCGTCGATTTCCGCCACCGAGATGCCGTTTGGCAGGTATCGCGGATTCTCCGGGCCGAGAGTCCGCACGTCCCGGCGGGTGCGCTCGGAGACCGCGAGGTGGTGGTCTGGGACTGCGGCGGTGGCCCGTTCCACGAGTTTGCCATAGATTCCCTTCCGGCCGATGTAGTCGTACCAGTAGTCGCCCCAGACCTCGTGCCACGTCAGGACGAGGGTGGCCCGGCGGGCGAGTGCGGCGAGTTTGCTCGAAAACGCCGGGAAGTAGGGGAACTCCTGACAGTCGATGACGTCGAACGACTCCGACAGGAGCGGGCGGGCGACTCTCGCGGCGAATCCGAGGGCCTCGGGAATCGAGCGCCGCCCGTCCACGTAGAGGGTTTCGGGTTCGGCGACCCCGTGGAGCGTGACGCCTTCGCGTTCGATTACGTCGGGACCGTCCCAGTAGTGAAGCCCGTACCAGTGAACGTCGTGGTCGTCGGCGAGTCGGCGGCCGAGTTCCCAGACGCGCTTCTGGACCCCGCCGGTCTCCCACGGGTAGACCGCATCGTAGACGTAGGCGATTCTCATCGGTCTCCTCCGTCGTCTCGGCAACCTAATTCATCGTCTTGAAATTCATTCCCGTTATCTGAACTAGCTATGCCGTTGTCCGACGCTCTCGACCGCCGCCCGAGGTAAATCGCGGCGAAGGTCAGCACCGACGCGATGCCGAACCCGTTGATGAACCCGTAAGCGTTGAACCCCGGCCGAGGAGCGACGATTCGAAGCGCGACCAGCGGTCCGCTGACCGCCAGTCCGAGCGGTTCCGCGCCGAAGACGACTCTGGCGGGGTACTCCAACCCGAGGCCGGTCCGGAACAGCGGGGCGAGCAGGGGCACCGGCCCGCCGTCGATAACGTCCAACAGCAGGTGGCTCCAGACGAACCCGGCCGCGAGTCGCCCTGCGGTCGTCGCGTCGTCTATCCAACCTCTGCGGTCGAGGACCCGACCCAACCCGACGAGGGCCAGCGACATCGGTACGACGCCGACCAGCGAGTGGAGGAGTCCGGGCGCGCCCACGAACTTGTCGAAGTCCGAGAACAGGCCGAACACCCCGAGCGCCAGCCACGCCGGCGAGTCGAACCACTCGGGGCGGACCGCGAAGGCGACCGTCAGCGGCAGGAACAGGTGGGTGAGAACGTCCATCAGTCGCCTCGGTTGCACACGATGGGAGTCACTCGTCGAGGTAGCCCAGCGATTTTAGCCGGTCTTCGACCTCGGCCTCGTCCACGGCCGACTCGCCGTCGTCGGTTTCGTCCTCGACCCGATAGAGGACCTCCTCCATGGCGAACGCCACGTACTCTGACACCGTCTCGAACTCCGTCCGCGGTAGACGCTGTTCGACGCGGGAGACGACTCGCTCTGGCAACTCGACCGACTGTGTCCGTTCGTCGTCCATGAATACACTCCTGCGAAGCAGGTTTGTATGCTGGAACTTACTTGTATTTTATATTCCTTTCTATTTGAAGTTGGCCTGCGGTGGTATAGGCTTTTGAGGCTCAAAGACGAACAGGCTATTGATGAGTCTCACTGCAGTCGTCTCCAGTACGGCAAACGGCGTGACGGGCGTGGCCTCCCGTCTCGTCTCGGTGGGATTCGGCGTCGGCGGCATCTTCGTGGCCGTCGCGCTATCGACGGTCCTCGTCTACGCCAACCTCCTCGACGGCGCGGAGGTAGACGACGCGGACCTCCGGTGGTTGGTGCGCGCGACCCTCCTCCCGCTTCTGGTCACGTTCTTCGTGGTTGTCCTCTACAAGTCGGTGACGGTACTGAGTGGATGAGAACCGGACGGCGAGAAATCGCACTGGAAGGGAAACGAAAATTCGGTCGAACAGTTAGGGCGCGTAGTAGTACTCGCCTTCCTTCTTCTGCTCGCGGTCGAGTTGGCTCCCCGGCTTGTTGATGCGGGGTCGGCCGACGTTCTCGTCGCGCCGGAAGGTGATGTCGAGGTTGGCGAGGAAGTCGTTCATGCCGTCACGCATGCCTTTGGGTTCGCTGGCGTGGCCTGCCACCGCGGGTTCGCCGTCGAAGACCATCAGTCGGTCCGCCAGCAGGTCTATCATGTAGATGTCGTGGTCGATGACCATCACGGTCGCGTCCTGCTGTTCGGCGAACCGCCGGATGGCGTTGGTCGCCCGGACGCGCTGTTCCACGTCGAGGTACGCCGACGGTTCGTCGAGCAGGTAGAGGTCGGCCGACTCCGACAGACAGGCCGCGATAGCGACCCGCTGGCGCTCGCCGCCCGAGAGGTCGGTCAACTGCTGTTCCATGATGCGCTCCAACTGGAGCGGTTGGGCGATTTCGGTGTTCCAGTACGACGACCCCACGCGGTCGGTAATCGACCGCAGGAAGGTGTCGGTCCGCATCGGCTGGTCGATTTCGATGTACTGGGGCTTGTAGGCGATGTCGAGGTCGAAGTCGGCGTCGCCCTCGTCGGGTTCGAGTCGGCCCGCCAGCAGTTGGGCGAACGTCGATTTACCGATGCCGTTCGGCCCGACGATGCCCAGCACTTCGTTCTCCCGAATCGTGCCGCCCTCCACGTCGAGGCCGAACTCGCCTTCGCCGTAGGACTTGGAGATGTCGGGGTACTCGACCAGCGTGTCGGCCCGCGTCACCTGCCGAGGAGCGTGCTCCTCGAACTCGATGGCATCGGGCCGGATGCGCATGTTCTCGTTCTGGAGGTAGCCTTTGAGATACTCGTTGATGCCGTTCCGGACCGACTTGGGCGAGGTGATGACACCGTACGCGCCGGGTTCACCGTAGGCCACGTGGAGGTTGTCAGCCACCAAGTCGAGGATGGCCAAGTCGTGTTCGACCACGAGCATCGACTTGTCCTGCTCCTCGGCCATCTCCTGAATCAGGCGCGCGGCCTTCACCCGTTGGCTGATGTCGAGGTAGGGCGTAATCTCGTCCACGAAGTAGAAGTCCACATCGCGGGCCAGACACGCCACGAGGGCCACTCGCTGGAGTTCGCCGCCAGAGAGGCTGTCGATGTCTTGGTCCATCACGTGCTCGATTTCGAGGCGTTCGAGCAGGTCGTCCAGCACGCCGCGCTCGTCGGTCTTCTCCAGCAGTTCGGAGGTCGGACCGCTGAACCGGTCCGGAATCTTGTCCACGTACTGGGGCTTGCGGGCCACGCTGACCTCGCCGTCTTTGACCGCCGAGAGGTAGTCCTGTAGTTCGGTGCCTCGGTAGGCGTCGAGGACGGCCTCCCATCCCGGCGGGTCGGCGTGCTGGCCGAGGTTGGGCGCGAGTTCGCCGGCCAGAATCTTGACCGCCGTCGTCTTCCCGATACCGTTCGGCCCGAGGATGCCCGTGACCTGCCCTTCGAGGGGGACCGGCAGGCCGTAGAGCGCGAAGGCGTTCTCGCCGTACCGGTGAACCGGTTCGTCCTGTAGCTCCTGCGGGAGATTGATAATCTCGATAGCGTCGAAGGGACACTTCTCGACGCAGATACCGCAGGTCTCGCCGAGGCAAATCTCCTCGCTGATATGTACTTGGTCTGGGTCGCCCTCGTCGGCGTCGTCTCCTCGGAGCGTGATGCACTCCTTGCCCGTCCGGTTGGGCGGACAGTAGTTCTTACACTCGTAACTACATCGGTCCGGCTGACACCGTTCGAGGTCTACGACCGCGATACTATCGTCTGCCATGATTTAGAAGGTAATTCCGTTCGTCAGCAGGATGGTCCACGTCACGAACCACATCGAGAACGTCATGAACACCACGTAGAGGTGGTCCTTCGTGGAGAAGTCCTCGACGTCGATACCTAACACTTGCAGGACCGGTAACTGGACGAAGACGAATCCGGCCACGATGGCCAGACCCAGTTGGTCCTTGGCCGCCAGTCCGAGGAACGCGGCCGAGACGAACGCCGCCGCGACGCCCGCCAGCGTGGCGACGGCCGTCACCGTCACGCCCCGTATGTGGGCCGACCGCCGCTCGGATACCTGTTCGGTCGCCATGCGTGTTCCTCGGGGATGCGGACTCAAAAACCCCAACCTTTCGCGGCCGACTCTCTCGCTCGCCGTCGGACGCGACGAACCGTCGGTCTCACAGCGAGAGGTTCGAAGCCGTTCGTTGGTCTCCGTGCGGATATTCGCCGTCGTTTCCGGACCCAAATCTACGCTCGGAACCAATGTCGAAGTGCTTGCAGTGGCAATCGTTCTCAGTAGTTTTATTGTAGTGGCGTGTTTCGATTCGTAACGATGGCAACTCAGTCCGAGTTAGAGGACATCGACGACCTGCCGCCGAGCGCGAAGTTGGTTTTCAAAGTACTCGAGTACAAGGGCGCGCTGACCCAGAAGGAAATCGTCGAGGAGTCGATGCTGTCGGCGCGGACGGTCCGGTACGCTCTCGAACGGTTGGAGGAACTGGACGTGGTGACGGAGGACGTCTACTTTGCCGACGCCCGCCAGAACCTCTACGAAATCGACGTGGCGACCGAAACCCCCGCCGAGGGGTGCGAGAAAGCGAACTGCGCCGACTGACGACGCCGGATTTCCGTCGAGGCGAGCTAGTTTTCGAGATTCCGCGGGCGGTTCGCCGTCAGTCCCTTTCCATAGCAGGGCCATTTATATCGAGCGCCCGAAAATTGACGGTAATGGGTTTTGCCGACCGCTACGCCGACGTGCTGACCACGTACAGCAGAGTCGTCCTCGTGTTGCTCCTCGTCTCGACCGTCGCGGTCGGGTACGGCGCGGGGAGCATCGACTCGGGGCTGACGATTGCGAGTTTCGGGAGCGATTCGACCGAGGCCCAGAAACTCGACTACGTGCAGTCGAACTTCACGGCGGGCGAGCAGAACACCTCGGTCGTGCAGGTCGTCGTTCGCGGCGACAACGTGCTGACCAAAGAATCGTTACTGGAGACGCTCAGGCTTCAACAGCGACTCAGGGAGAACGCGACCGTGAATCGGACGCTCCGCGAAGGGCAATCGACCGTCGGACTCTCGAACCTCGTGGCGACCGCGGCGATTCGACAGGAGCGGTCGGGTAATCGGACGAATGCGAGCGCCGGACCTGCTGGCGGGCCGGGTGCGCCACCTGCTCGCTCGCCGACGCTGGACGCCCAAATCGACCAACTGGAGTCGATGTCCCAGTCCGAAATCGACCGCGTGGTGGTGGGCGTCCTCGACCCCGACCGAACTGCTGGGGGGCCAGTGGACCCCTTCACCCTGCTGGCGACCGACTACGAACCGGGGACGACGACGGCCTCGGCGCGCGTGGTCTTCGTCTTCCAGCAGGCCGACACCTCCGGTGACTCGCTTCCCGAGGAGGTCGTCTCTGCGCAACTCGCCACGCAGGACATCGCCGACCGGACGGTCAAGTCCACCGACGCCTTCGCCTTCGGCGCGGGCATCGTCAGCGAGGAGTCCGGGCAGGCGACTGGGGAGAGTTTCGCGGTCATCACGCCCTTCGCGCTCCTGCTGGTCGTCGGCGTCCTGCTAATCGCCTACCGAGACCTGCTGGACGTGGCGCTCGGTCTCGCCGGAACCCTGCTGGTCCTCGTCTGGATGGGCGGATTCATGGGGTGGGCGGGTATCGGCGTGACCCAGATTATCATCGCGGTGCCGTTCCTCCTCATCGGCCTCTCCATCGACTACGCGCTCCACGTCGTGATGCGCTACCGCGAGGCCAGAACCGCCGACGCGGACCGGTCGGTGCGCGAGACGATGCGGGCCGGCCTCTCCGGAGTGACGGTCGCCTTGGCGGCGACCACCTTCACGACTGCGGTCGGGTTCACCTCGAACCTCGTGAGTCCCATCGAGTCAATCCGGCAGTTCGGCCTCGTCTCGGCGTTCGGCATCGTCTCGGCGTTCGTCGTCTTCGCCGGTCTCCTGCCCGCCCTCAAACTCGAACTGGAGGCCCTCCTCGAACGGTTCGGGTTCGACCGTCGGAAGCGAGCGTTCGGCACCGGCGGGAGCGCGGCCAACCGACTCCTCGGGGTCGGCGCGACTGCGGCCCGGAAGATTCCGGTCGCCGTGGTCCTCGTCGCGCTGGTGGCCAGCGCGGGCGGTGGCTACGCCGCGACCGACATCGACACCTCCATCAATCAGGTCGATTTCCTGCCGCGGGACTCGCCCGACTGGATGGACTCGCTCCCCGGTCCGCTCCGGCCGGGCGACTACGACCTCCGGGAGAACGTCGTCTACCTCAACGACAAGTTCGTCCAGTCGCGCGACCGTTCGGAGGTCCAGATACTCGTGGAGGGTCCGGTCACCGCCCCCGACACGCTCGACAGACTCGCCGCGGGCGGTGAGGCGGTCGCAGAGAGTTCGACCGCCATCACGCTCGCCAGCGGTCGGCCCTCGGTCGATGGTCCCGTGTCGGTGATTCGGCGCGTCTCGGCGCGCAACGAGACCGTCCGGCAGGTCGTCGCCGAGCGCGACACCGACGGCGACGGGATTCCCGACCGGGACCTCCGAGCGGTCTACGACGCGCTCTACGCCGCGGCCCCCGACGAGGCCGCCGGGGTCGTCTATCGCGCTGACGACGGCGAGTACCGGGCACTCAGGCTCTCGGTCGCCATCCGGGGCGGGTCGAACACCGGGGCGGTCACCGAGGAGATGCGGGCGGTCGCCGAGACCATCGAGGACGACAGCGACCTGACCGTGACGGCGACCGGGCAACCGATTATCAACGAAATCGTCCAGCAGGGCCTGTTGACCACGCTGGTCCAGACCTTCCTCATCACGCTCGGGGTCATCGTGGCCTTCCTGACGGTCATCTTCTACCGGCGCTACGGCACGCTCTCGCTCGGGGCGGTGACGATGGTGCCGGTCGTGTTCGCGCTGAGTTGGATTCTGGGCGCGATGTACCTGCTGGGGATTCCGTTCAACACCGAGACGGCCATCATCGCCAGCATCGCCATCGGTATCGGCGTGGACTACGCGATTCACATCAGCGAGCGATTCGTGGAAGAACTGTCGAACGCGGGCACCGCGACGGCGGCGCTGGAAACCACGCTGGCGGGCACCGGCGGCGCGCTGTTGGCCAGCGCGGTCACGACCGCTGGCGGGTTCGGAGTCCTGCTGTTCGCGCTGGTCCCGTCGCTCCAGCGGTTCGGTCTCGTGACGGGAACGACCATCGTGTTCGCCTTCCTCTCCAGCGTGGTCGTCCTGCCGAGTCTGCTGGTCCTGTGGTGGCGCTACCTCGGTACGGGCACGCCGGTCGGCGACGCGCCGGTCGATACCGCAGGTGATTGAGAAACTCCGTCGGTCACAGCGTCGTTACTGGCCCGCCACCGAGGTCCGACCGGTCAACTCGTCGGCCTCTAGCTTGTAGAATTCGACCTCGGCCGGGTCCTTGTCGTTCGTCCACGGACACGCCGGGAACCACGCGTTGTCCGCGAACGCCGAATAGGCCTCGTCGGCCTCGTCGTCCGGCACTTTTTCGACCGCTCCTCTGACGATGACGCTCGACCACTCCGGCGGTTGGACCTCCGGCACGAGAAACGTCGCCGTCGTGGTCGCGTCGAGATACGCCATCTTGTCGCTGTCGTCGTCGGTCTGCACCTGAAAGTAGAGCGTCGAATCCCCGTCGTAACCGAACGACAACGGAACTGAGTAGGCCTCCCCGCCGTCGGCGAGCGTCAGGCACCCCCAGCCCTGCCCTTCCAGAAACTCGGCCGACGCCTTCGATTCCATCCGCACGTCGGGTGTCTCGGGCGTCGGTTCGGTCATTCGCTCGTCGCTCGTCCCCTCGAAACTTGCCTCCTCTTCCTCAACTTTGTTCACGGGAATCTCTAGAGACATTTTAGACATTTAATTAGTTCGATACCTGTACACGTTTAACCCCCGTCTGATTCCAGCGGAGTGAAAACGGAACGAACGTCGCTCCGAAATCGACAACCTTTGCCCGAATCTGGCTAAACAGTAGAAATCTGCTGGTTATCTCCGAAATACGCCACTATCGTTCGGTGTTGGTGGATTGATGTCACAGTAGCCGTTCCGTCGGGCGATTCTGCGGTTTCGCGCCGTCGCGGTGGACGAATAGAAGTGACTATGGAATTCCTAGAAATATAAAGAGATTGCTTAAGAAAATGAATAGTTGTCTCTAGTTGGTCTCGTGGCTATCAACTCGTCCCCCGTCCCAATCGAGCTAACAACTCAGTCTGCAGGCTCACAACGTACACACATGAGTACCGACAAGAAGCGAGTCCAGTT
Organism: Halorussus lipolyticus; assembly: GCF_029338375.1. NCBI lineage: Archaea > Methanobacteriati > Methanobacteriota > Halobacteria > Halobacteriales > Haladaptataceae > Halorussus > Halorussus lipolyticus. The sequence goes on from NZ_CP119804.1 coordinate 3,050,920, forward strand.
CCGGGCACCCTCACGGCTCATCGAGCGGGCGGACTCGCTGGCGAGCGTCTTCGGTTCCGACCGGACCGACATTCTCATCGACGCACTGCGCGAGTACCTCCGCGATGCGGCCCACGACGACGAAATCAAACAGGAGATTGCAGGCGCGTACTACGACGGCGAGAACGCCGCGGTCACGCTCGCCAACGACCGGGACGCCTCGCTGTTGCTCTGCGACGAGTTCAACAAAATCGGTCTCGTTCACGCCTCTCTCGACGACGTGTCGCTCGCCACGACGCCGAAGTTCCTCCTCGTTCTGGAAAACAACGACCTGCTCTCGACATTCGAGGTCAGGGCGCTACTGGACGAAATCGGCGACGTTCGGAGTTGGGACGGAAACAGCTACGTGACCCGGAGTCGAGACCGTCTCTAAGTCCGAACGACCGTAATCTGCTGTTCGCGGTCGATGGCTCGCTCTAGCTCCTCCGCAATCGCACTGCCCCGCGAGACCTGAATGTCGCCGCCTCTGCCGACCGTCGCCGTAAAGAGGTACTCGCCGTCGGCCTCGACCTCGACAGTCTCGCCCGAGTGGCCCTCGGTCGGGAGGACGATGTGCCGGGAGGTGATGTCGGGAGTCACGACCTCGCCGCGGGACCCGCCGGTCGCGCCGCCAGCGCCGCCGGAACTCGCGCCCGAGGCAGACTGTGGCTTCTCGTCGTGGGTCCGCACGTCGATGTCGATGCCGAGGCGGTTCTCGATGTCCTCGATTCGGCCGCCGCCCTTGCCGATGACGTAGGAGATGTCGTCCTCGGTGACGTAGACCGTGGCGCGGTTCTGGCCCTGCACGTCCACGTCCACCGCACCGCGGGCGACCGACTGGATTTCCCGCTCGATTTCCTGCTTTGCGAGCTTCGAGACGCCGCTCTCCTCCTGTTCGCCCTCGTTGAGCGGCACGGTGACGACCTGCCGGTTGAAGGTGTAGATTTCGTACTCGGGGCGACCGGTCTCGAAGTCCCGCACTTGGATGACCGGCCGAGCGAGGTCCTCGGCCTGCATCCCGCTCGGAACCTTCACTTCGGTCGTCACGTCGTAGACCTTCTCGATTTTCCCGGCCTCGATGTAGACCACGGTGTCCACGATTTGGGGAATCATGCCGAGTTCGACCCGGCCAACGAGGCGCTGAAGCGCGTCGATGGCCCGCGTCGCGTGGACCACGCCAATCATCCCGACGCCGGCCAGTCGCATGTCGGCGAAGACCTCGAAGTCGTCGGTCTTGCGCACCTCGTCGTAGATGGTGTAGTCGGGCCGGACCATCAGCAGGGAGTCGGCGGTCTTCGCCATCTGGCCGCCCAACTCGGTGTACTGGGTGATTTCGGGACCGACCTGCAGGTCGCGGGGCTTCTCCATCGTCTTGACCGCGAAGTCGTTCTCGGCGAGGAACTCGCCGACCGCTTGGGCGAACGTGGACTTCCCGGCACCGGGCGACCCGGAGATGAGGACGCCGCGCTGGTGTTCCAGCAGGCGGTCTTTGAGTTCGTCGGCGTACTCGTAGTCGTCCATATCGGTCTTGACGATGGGTCGGACCGCGGTAATCTCCCACGCGTCGGCGAACGGCGGTTCCGCGATGGCGATGCGGTAGTTACGGAACTGGACGATGGTCATCCCCGGTTCGTCCAACTCGATGAAGCCCTCGTTGCTCTCTTTGGCACCGTCGATGATTTCTTGGGCGATTTCCCGAACGTCGTCCTCGCTGGTCACGTCGTCCCGAATCTGCTGGTAGTGCATGTCGCCCACGTCGCCGCGCTTGGCTTTCGGTTCGACGCCGGCCCGAAGGTGGACGCTCATGGTCTTGTCGTCGAAGTACTCCTCGATGGAGAGGCGACCGATTTCGCTGTCGTCGTCGGTCCGGGGCGAGATGTACTCGACGTCGATGCCCTTGGCCTCGGCGACTTCGCTCTGCACCACGTCGCTGGTGACGAAGACGGCATCGTGTTCGACCGCGAGTTCCCGAATCAGGGCGTCGATTTCACCTTCGCTGGCCCGGCCCTTCTCGTCGGCGTCGGGGCGCTCGCCGACGTATTTCAGTTCGATGGTCCCCTCGTCGGCGAGGTCCGCGAGGCGCTGAAGCTCCGAGAGGCCGTCCCACCCGCTCTCGGCACCGCTGTTCGCCTGCGCTTCGAGTTCGGCCACGACGGCCTCCGGGACGAGGACCGTCGCGTCCTCGAAGTCGCCGTCCTCGACGCGCTCTGAGACTCGGCCGTCGATGACGACGCTCGTGTCCGGCAAGACGTTCATGCCCCTCTTTTTGAACGGCGCGCTCATAAGCGTGTCTTCTGTCCCCGGCACCGAGAGTGGGCAAAACCCTCAATCGCGTGGGAACCCTCCGTGAGGTATGGGCGCACTCGAAGTCGTGACGGACGACGACGCGAACTGGGTGAGTTGGCTCCTCGTCGGCCTCCTCGCGCTGGCAGTCGGGATCAGCGTGGTTCGCAGTGAGGAGGTCTGGGCGGTGTTCCTCGTCGGCACGCTCGGGATTTTGCTGGTCCCGCCGGTCGTGTTCCGGGACTCGTCGGCGATGCTTCCGCCGGAAGTGACCGGATTGGCCCTCCTCCCGGCAGTCGTGGAGTTGGTCGCTCCCGAGTGGGTCACGGAGTACGCGCTCTACCTCGGGGTCGCCGCGCTGGCGTTCGCAATCGTGGTGGAACTATCGCTGTTCACCGACGTCGAGATGGCACCGTGGTTCGCCGACGCGACTGTCGTGCTGACGACGATGGCCGCCATCGGTTCGTGGGCCATCGTCCAGTTCTACGCCGACCAGTGGCTCGGGACCGACTTCATCACCAGTCGCTACGACCTGATGCGGGAGTTCATCCGGGGGACCATCGCCGGCGTCCTCGGGGCCGGGGTCTTCGAACTCTACTTCCAGTTCCGCACGCCGGCCGAGACCAAGACGCCCGACGTGACCGGGGGCGAGGACGGATGAGACGAGAGCGAGCAGTGACGGGCGGTGGCGAGCGATGACCGACATTCTGAGCGACCGCCACGAGCGATGGCTCGTCCACCTGCTTCAGGTCGGTCTCCTCGGCATCTCGGCCTACGGCCTCTACCGGGGCGAAACCGGGGTCGTGGTCAACGGACTGGTCTCACTCGGGGTCACGTTCGTCCCGGCGCTCCTCCGGCGGGACCTCGGCATCCGGATGGACCCCGACTACGTTCTCTGGATTTCCATTGCGGTGTTCGTCCACGCAGGGGGCATCCTCGGCCCGTACCGCAACATCCCGTGGTTCGATTCGGTGACTCACGCCCTCTCGGCGTCCATCGTCGCCGGGGTGGGTTACGCCGTGGTCCGGACGGTTGACGAGAACTCCGAGCGCACCACCCTGACGCCGGAACTCCAGTTCGCGTTCATCCTCATCTTCGTGATGGCGTTCGGCGTCCTCTGGGAAATCATCGAGTTCGGGACCGAACAGGTCGCCAAACTTCTGGGGAGCGAGGCCGTGCTGGTCCAGTACGGCCTCGACGACGTTATCAACGACCTCGTGTTCAATCAGGTCGGCGCAATCGTCGTCGCGGGATGGGACGCCGCCCGCCCGGACGAAGCGGCCGAGGAGGCCGCCGAGGCGGTGGACGATTCGGCGATAGACGACTGACGCGCCGGGCGGCCGGGCTTAAAAGGGACGACTGATTTATGAAACCCGGCGTCCTATCGAGGGTCGTGCGTCACGAACACCTCGTCGTCACCGTCGAAGCGGGCCGCAAGGAACGAATCGACGCCGACCTCGACGCGGGCGAGTCGCTGGAAGCGTGGGTCGCCGACGCGATAGACCAGAAGTTAGCCCGCCAGTCCCGGTCCGAGTCGGCAGAGGGTGACGCCGACTCCTCGGCCGGAGGCGGGTCGCCCCCCGCCGACGATAGTGACGGAGACCGCGCCGGTACCGACTCCGACCGAGAAGGGGACGACTACGACGAGGGCTTCGAGTACGTGGACGACTGCGGCATCTGAGCGCGGCGATTTCGATTACTCCGACCACGTGACGTTTCTCGTCAGGACGAACACCAACAGCGCCATCAGGAGTTGGCCGAGGAGGGCCTCGGTCGCCGCTATCGCCCGACCCCACCCGTGGACCGGTTGCATGTCGCCGTATCCCAGCGTGGCGAACGTGACCACGCTGAAGTAGGTCGTCTTCAGCAGGTAGATGACGTTGAGAAACAGCCCGTTTGAGGGCTTCAGCTTGTAGGTGACTGTGGTCTCGGCGGTCGGTTCGATGACGCCGCTCGTGAGCATGTAGAGGACGCCGCACGCCAGAATGACCGCGAACGAGGTCCCGATAACGCGCCACGGATTCGACCCGTACCCGGTGGTCCAGCGCCACGCCTCCTGTGCGAGCGCCTTCGGGTACGACCGAAACTCCCACGCCTCGCGCCGCCGGACGCTCTTGCGCTTGAGGTAGTAGTTCCGGGAGTCCTCGGTCAGGCCGTTCTCCTCGGCGAGGCGCTGGAGTTCGTTGTACGTCCAGTGGGCCGCCTCGTACCGGTCGAGACGGCTCCTGTCGCGCGCCGACCGCCGCCTGCGAAACGCCGCCAGTCGGCTATCGACGGCGTTCTCGGTCAGTTCGTCCTCGTAGACGACGTTCTTGCCGAGGTTGGTCGCTTCGTCGATGCGGGCGTTGTCGAACACCGCGTAATGAAGCCGCGCGCCGCAGAGGTCCGCGCCTCGGATGTCAGTCCGGTGGAACTCGGTGTGTTCGAGGTTCGAACCCCGAAGGTTCACGCTTTGGGCGTCTACGCCCTCGAAGTGGCAGTACCGGAGGTCCGCGCCGCTGAGGTCGGTCTCCTCCAGATTGCAGTTGACGAACCGCGCATCGGTGACCGTCTTGCCGGCCAGCCAGTCGCCGCCGGAGAGTTCCACGTCCCGGAAGATGGCCCCGTCTAGCCGCTCGCCGATTTCCGGCGCGGCGTCCTGCAACTTTCGCGTCGGCTTCTGTGCCACGTCGGCGTGCCAGA